>JAGRFY010000144.1 GCA_020445765.1 Rhodocyclaceae bacterium
CCGGCATGACCCTCCAGCGCTGAGATTCGACATGGTGCAAGCACCCCAGCCGCCGCCGGCTGCCCGCGGGCGGCAAGACACGCACTCGTCCGCAGTCCGCGCGCGGCCGATCGTCCTGGTCCACGGCGCGAGCCACGACCGCCACACCTGGCACCTGCAGCAGGCACACCTCGACGGCGCCGGGCGCCAGGTGCTGGCGCTGGACCTGCCGGGCCACGGCGACGACCGGAATCCGCCGCTGACCTCGATCGAGGCGATGGCCGCGTGGCTGCTCGCAGTGCTCGAAGAACGCGTAGCGCAGCCGGTCCATCTGATCGGCCACAGCATGGGTTCGCTGATCGCGCTCGAAGCCGCTGCCCGCGGCGGGACGCAGGTGGCCTCGCTGGTGCTGGTCGGCAGCACACTGCCGATGCGGGTCGCACCGGCGCTGCTCGAGGCGGCGCGCAGCAATCCGGACGAAGCCCGCGCGATGATCAACCACTGGTCGTTCTCAGCCACCGACGGCGGGCCCGACGGCGACGCCGCGAGGGCCGCCAACCTGGCGATGATGGCGCGCCAGCCGGACGGCGTGCTGGCGATCGACCTCGCTGCCTGTGACGGCTACGACGGCGGACCCGCCGCAGCCGCTGCAGTGCGCTGTCCGGTCTGGCTGGTCTGTGGCGAGAACGACCGCATGACACCGCCGGCCGGCATCGAGCTGCTGCGGGAAGCCCTGCGCTCGGGCGGCAGCGCGCCGCACACCGAGATCATTGCCGACTGCGGCCATGCCATCATGGCCGAGCAGCCCGGGCGGCTGAACGAGGCGCTCTCGCGCAGCTGCAGGGATTAACATACCCGGTCTGCCCGCCGTCACGTCGGCGCCCGCAATGGCCCCAAGCGCCCGCGGCGGACCATGACCCCATCGGAGAACAGAGAGGAGCGACGTATGCAGGAGCAGGATCAGGCGGACAAGCTGGCCCGCGAGGAGGAAGAACGGCGCGCCGAGGCGCTGCCCTTCCCCAAGGTGCGTGACATCCGGGTCACTTCGCCGTGGCGCTGGCTCGGGCTGGCCTGGCAGGATCTGCGCTCGTGCCCGATACCGAGCCTGTTCTATGGCTTCTGCTTCGCCGGCATGGGGCTGTTGATCACCTTCGTCTTCGAACACGCCTACCAGTACACTTCGGCACTGACCTCGGGCTTCCTGCTGGTCGCCCCGTTCTTCTCGATGGGGCTCTACGAAATCAGCCGGCGCCGGGAGCGCGGCGAGGCCTGCGCGCTGTCGCCGACCACCGTGGTGTGGAAGCGCAACGCCGGCAACATCGGCGTCTTCGCACTGGTGCTGATGGTCATTTTCCTGGTCTGGGCGCGTGCCTCGCTGGTCGTCTTCGCACTGTTCTACACCCAGGAAATGCCCAATCTGTCCGGCTTCCTCGAACAGATCCTGGCCTTCGAGAACCTCGAATTCCTGCTGGTCTACATGTGCGTCGGCCTGCTTTTCGCGACGATCGTGTTCGCCGTCAGCGTGGTCGCGATCCCGCTCATGCTCGATCGCAACCAGGACGCCGTGACGGCCATGCTGGCGAGCGTCGCGAGCCTGTTCAAGAATCCCTTCACGATGATGATGTGGGCCTTCGTCATCGTCGGCATGACGATTCTCGGCTTCGTCACCTTCCACGTCGGGCTGGTGATCGCAATGCCGCTGGTCGGACATGCCACCTGGCACGCCTACCGCGAACTGGTGGAGCCGCTGCCGACCGACTGACGGCGAGCAACGCGCGCGGCGCCGCGGTCACGTCGCGGTGCTTCGACGCCTCGTTGCATCGCCGGCCCGTTCGGCGGCCACCGTTCGGCGGCGACGTTAGCCCTCCAGGTCCAGCAGCACCGGCTGGTGGTCCGAGGCCGGTGTGTCGGACAGTACCTCGATGCCGCGCAACCGGCTTTCGAGTTCGGGGGTGACGAAGAAATAGTCGCAGCAGTACCGGTGATCGGGCCATTCGGCCCCGTGCAGGCCGACGGTCGGGTCATGGGCGGCATTGCCGTGGACCACCCGCCAGGCGTCCGACCACGGCGCGGGATCGTCGTCGGCCGCGGTCAGCATGGCCATCTCGGGCGCCTCGGGGGCGAAATTGAGATCGCCGCACAGCACGGCCGCGGTCGGACGTCCGGGCGCGCCGAACAGCGAATCAGCGCGCGGTGATCGCGCCTGCGCACCTTCGGCGATCACCTCGACCTGCCACGACCGCAGTGCAGCCACCTGGGCGCGGCGCTGCAATGTCGAGTAGTACTCCAGGTGCGTGGTCATCAGGCGCAGTTCGGCGCCGGGTCGCTCGAGCACCGCTTCGAGGCACACCCGCTGCATGCTCCGTTCGGCCGGATCCGGTGGTGCCGGCAGCAGTCGGCGCCAGATCTGGCCGACCGGCCCGGCCAGCAGCATCAGGTTGCCGAAGCCCCAGCTGCCGCCGGCGCCATCGCCTCGTTCCAGTCCCGGCGCCCACAGCATGGTGTGCTGCGGGAAGGCAGCCGCCAGCGCCGCCGGCCCGTCGATCGGCCTTGCCTGTCCCTTGAGACCCGGCCAGTTTCGTGCCACCTCCTGCAGGCAGATCGCGTCCAGCGCGCCGCAGGCGCGAATCCGCTCGATCGTTCTGTGAAGGTCTGCACGACCGTCGGCGCCCCGGCCCCACTGGATGTTCCAACTCAGGATGCGCATCGTGAACTCCTGCCGCTCCGAACATATATATTTCTGCAAACCGTAGAGTTTGTCATCGGTTACGCGCGATGGCGTGGGATAGACTTCGGCTCTCCAGAAACGGACGGAACCATTCCCGGGCGCCCGCGCCCGCCCGCGCCCATCGATGCTAGCCACCCTCTACAAGTTGCGACCGAGCGGCGCAATCGCGCTGATCGAAGACGACAGCGCCGGCCTCGGCCCGGAGCGGGACGCGTGGCTCGGCAGCCTCAAGTCGCGACGGCCCGAGGAAGCGGTCAGGCTGATCGACGAGCGCATGAACATGCTGCAGGCGGCGCGCCTGAGCGCACCCGAGACGATCGCGGCGCTGACCGCGATCCAGGACGCGCTGACCGACGTGCTGGCCCGCCACGACGCTGCCCGGATACGCGACGAGATCGCCGTGGCGCCCGCGGAGGCAGACCTGGTCGCAGCCTTCCTGGTGCTGTTCAAGCGGATCGCTGCCTGGTACCTGGCAGCCGCGCAGGCGGTGGTGCCGCGCTGGTATCGCAAGAGCCAGGAGGCGGTCTTCGACATCGCGCTGACCCAGGGCGCGACGGCGGTCCTGCAGCGCATCGAACTCGCCCATCGCGTCTATGCGCGGAGCTCGCCGTCGGGCTGGCGCCAGCTTTGCCGGATCACCCAGCTGGCGATGGCGCGCTCCGGACGCCATCGCGAGCGACTGCAATCCGAGATCGAGCGGCTGCACGCCCGTGCCCTGCTATTCGAGATGGCCGACCCGAACCGCCTGCATCCTGCCGCGACCGACCAATTGCGTGCCTACCTCAAGCGGCACGGCGCGCTGGCGCGCATCGTCGCGATCGGCGCACTGCCCGAAGCCGACCGACGCAAGCCGGGCGTGCATGCACTCGACTGCGATGGACGCCACATCCCGCCGTCGCCACCCGGCGAGCGCCGGCAGCAGGCGGTCGGCTCGCTGATGCTCGATTCGCGCCAGTTGCTGGCCCGGCTCGAGCGCCAGCTCACCGGGCTTTCCGCCGGCGTCGATCCGGCCCGGCTGGGCTTGCCGCGGGACGCCCGGCAACCGCTTTTCCAGGATTTCCTGAGCGCTCTGGCGAGCCGCTGGAGCGGTCGGGGACCGCGCAAGTACAGCCGAAACCGCTTCCTGCCGCGCGCGACCCTGGCGATCGGCTTCGACGACATCCTGGCACACCTCGACGCAAGTCGCGTCGATGCGCCCGCTGCCGCCGGATCGAACGACCGCTGGATGATCATCGACGAATGCGCCGCCGGTTTCGGCCTCTCGCAGCTCGCCAGCGCACCACGCGGCATCCAGGTCTGCGATCTGTGCTGCGTCCAGGTGGACGGACGGCCCGAGTTGCACCTCGGTCTGATCCGGCGCGCCGAATTCCGCGGCCCGCGCAGTTCGGTGCTGGGCATCGAACTGATCGGCAGCCGCGGCGAGGCCTGCCACATCATCGACCCTGCCCGCCCCGATACCGCCGGCACTGCGACGCCGGTGATCCGCGTCGGCCGGCTGCCGGGTCGCGTGGCCGGCTCCGGCCTGCTCTGCCGCGCCGGCGAGATTCGAGAAGGCGAGCCGATCCTGCTCGAATCCGGCGACGGCCTGCAGTTGCGCCACGTGGTCGGGATCGCACAGGTCGCCAACGGCGTCGATCTGGTGCTGCTCGAACCCCTGTCGTGAGTGCGCGGCGGCACCGGCTAGCCGCCGTGCCGGCATTTCCGGGATAATGGCATGCTGCCCGCCTCGGGCCGCATACGGACCATCACGACGGAGCGAGCCACGTTGATCAGGGCACCCGACATGCCACACGCCCGACCGTCGCTGCGCTCGCGCTGATCGCCGGGCGCCCTCGCCGGTTCAGCCATGCACGAACCCCATCACCACCACGCACACGAGCACGGCCACGGCCACGACCACCACGTCGACCCGTCGATGGGCTCGGAGCGGCGCCTGTTGCTGGCCCTGGCGCTGACCCTCGGTTTTGCCGCGATCGAGGCGGTGGCCGGATGGCACGCCGATTCGCTGTCGCTGATCGGTGACGCCGGTCACATGCTGACCGACAGCCTGGCGCTCGGCATCGCCGCGCTCGCCGCCGTGCTCGCACGGCGTCCACCGACCCCGC
This sequence comes from Rhodocyclaceae bacterium, assembly GCA_020445765.1. Lineage (GTDB taxonomy): Bacteria > Pseudomonadota > Gammaproteobacteria > Burkholderiales > Rhodocyclaceae > Cognatazoarcus. The sequence continues at coordinate 4,813 of JAGRFY010000144.1, forward strand.
GCCACAGCTACGGCTTCGCCCGCAGCAAGACGCTGGCTGCGTTCGCCAACGCGCTGTTCATGCTGCTGCTGATCGCAGCCCTGGTGTGGCAATCGGTGCAGCGCCTCGACGCCCCACGCGCGGTCGATGCCGATACCGTCACCGTGGTCGCGCTGATCGGTCTGGCGATCAACATCGTCGTCGCGACGATGCTCTCCGGCCACGGCCACGATCTCAACACCCGGGCCGCGCTGCTGCACGTCATCGGCGACTTGCTCGGATCGATCGCCGCACTGGCCTCGGGCGTGCTGATCAAGCTCACCGGCTGGATGCCGATCGACGCCCTGCTGGCGATGTTGATCGCCGGCCTGATCGCGGCATCGACGCTGAGCCTGCTGCGCGCCGCGATGCACACGCTGATGAACGGCGTGCCGCGCAGCCTGTCGCTGCCGGAGGTCGGCCGCGAACTGGCCGCGGTCGACGGCGTCGGCAGCGTCCATGATCTCCACATCTGGGAACTCGACGATGCGCGCATCGCCTTGTCCGCACACGTCAGCCTGCGCAACATGGGTGACTGGCCGCGCGTGCTGGCGCGGCTGCAACAGTGCGCGCGAACGCGCTTCGGCATCGACCACCCGACCTTCCAGCCGGAGCCGGTAGCGGCCCAGCCGCTGACCTACATGCCGCCGGCGGCGGTGCCGGATCGCACGGGCGACGCCGGCGTCATCACCAAGCCGCGCTAAACTCGGGCGAATCCGCGCCGAAAGTGCACGCATGCACTCCGCCCAAGAACTCGTTCATTGCATGGACCGGCTGGCCTCGCTGCCGTCGGTGTTCCATCGCATCCAGGCCGAACTCGATTCGCCCGACGCCTCGGTCACCCGACTGTCGCAGCTGGTTGCGTCCGATCCCGCGCTCACCGCGACCCTGCTCAAGGTCGCCAACAGTGCATTGTTCGGATTCGCCCAGCGCATCGACACGATCAGCCGGGCGGTCACCGTGCTCGGCCTGCAGCAGGTGCGCGAACTGTCGGTCGCGATCCTGGTCACGCGCACCTTCACCAGCCTCGAATCCCGCCACGTCGATCCCGAGATGTTCTGGCGCAGCAGCGTGTTGCGGGCGGTGGCCTGTCGGGCGGCATTCCACGTCAGTTCCGGTCAGCGCCAGGAGCGGGGCTTCGTCACCGGACTGCTGGCCAACCTCGGCCACATGGTGATGTTCCTGACGGTGCCCGAACTGGCGATCGTCGCCGCCAACCGGGCGGCCGAGGAGGACGGCAACCTGCCCGCGATCGAGCGCGCGGTGGTCGGCTGCGATCATGCCGAGATCGGCGGCTGCCTGGCCGATGCCTGGGGGCTGCCGCCGGCGATCGGCGTCGCCATCAGTGCCCAGCACCAGCCGGGTCTGGCCGGCGCCAACAGTCGCGACGCATGGATGCTTTATCTGGCCAACCATATCGTGATGGCAGAGAATGGACACATTGCATCGGACGATGTCGCTACCGATCTCGACCCCGACCTCTGGCAGTCCACCGGCCTGCAGCCGGAGCACTTCTCGACGATCCGCGAGGAAGCGGAGCTGAATCTGGCATCGGCCCTGTCCCTGTTCTACCCGCGCTCCCAATGAGCGCTGCGACCATGACCGAAACCGCGCAAGTGCGCGCAACCGATCTGGTGGAACGCTGTTCCGCCGAATTGGCGCTGCCTCGGGAATACGCCGCGCTGCGGCTGATCCTCGAAGACGCCAACGGTACCGTGCTGCAGATGTCGCGGGCGCTGGAACTGCGCCCGCCGCTGGCCTCGCGCCTGCTCAATCTGCTGTCGGGGCCGCTGCACTCACCCAACGGCGAGCACTGGAGCATCGAGCGCGCGGTCAACCAGTTCGGCATGCAGCGCATCGTCGATCTGTCGCTGCTGAGCCTGCTGCCGCAGGCCCTCGAACGCCTCGACACCAGCCTGCTGCGCAGCGACTTCTGGCCGCTGTCGGTGCGCTGCGGCCTGGCCGCGCGTGCGATCGCGGCGATCTGCCGGCGCCCCGAACGCGACCGCCTGCTGTGCGCCGGCTGCCTGATGCCGCTCGGCCTGGCCCTGCTGTGGCATGCCAATCCGCGCGCCGCCAGCGGCGTCGCCGGCGCGCTGGCGGACCACGACAACGATCTGATTGCGCTGCAGCGGGCGGCGATGGGCACCGACCACATCGCGGTCAGCGCGGCGCTGCTGCGCCAGTGGCAGCTACCGGCGCCGATCCAGCGCGCGCTGTCCGGCCGCGAGGCGCCGACCTCGGTGGTGCCGTATCACCTCGAGGCGGCGATCCTGCAGGTCGCGGCCTCGGTCGCCGGCTTTCCCGGCGCCTCGCCGGCGCCGCCGGTGGCCGCCCTCGACATGATCGGCCTCGGCGAAGTCGCACTGGCCGGCATCGCCAGCGAATTCGCGCGCCTGCGCCCGATCTATCAGTTGCTGCTCAGCGGCCGAGCCGCGCTGCCATCGCGCGCCACGCGGCATCCGACGGGTTTGCGATCAGATATCTGAGCACCCCCCAGGCCGACGCCAGCACCAGCCGTCCGGACGACCCGAGACCTTCTCCCAGCCCGAATTCCACCCCGCGCAGCGACAGCAGCCAGGCCGGCGGCCGCGGCTCGCCGATGCGGTCGGCGACCGCCAGCACCTCGGCCGGCGTCAGCGCATGGGAGACGCGGCCGCAATCGGCCGCGGCCTCGATTTCGGCGAGGCACACCGGCGCCCGCTGGCTGAGGTGGGCATCGATGAACAGCGCCCGCCGGGCAGCGGCCAGCTCGACCGCATGTTCGAGCTGGAACTGGAAGTCGCAGACCAGCCGCAGCCCCGGAATCGCCAGTGCAACCAGCCGCTCGGCAAGCAGCGGGCCGAGGGCGTCGTCGCCGCGGGCCGGGTTGCCGGCAATGAGCACCACCAGTTCGCAGGCGCCCCCACCTCCGGCGGCGACGGCCGCATCGACCCGGCGCGCGGCATCCGTGGCGCAGCCCTGCCCGGGTCGGATCTCGGCCGCGGCGATCATGAGTCTCGCACCAGCGTCTGCAGCGGACGGCCGTCGCTGGCGACGCATTCGATGATCAGCGGCATCCGCCCTAGGGCATGGGTCGCGCACGACAGGCAGGGGTCGAAGGCGCGGATCGCCACCTCGACGTGGTTCAGCAGGCCCTCGTCGATCGTCCGGCCGGAGAGATGCTCGCGCGCGACGCGACGCACCGCGGCGTTCATCGCCTGGTTGTTGTGGGTGGTGGACACGATCAGGTTGCACCACTCGACGAGATCGTCGTCGTCCACCGTGTAGTGGTGGATCAGCGTGCCGCGCGGCGCCTCGATGATGCCGACTCCGTCGTGGCCGCGCTCGCCGTCGGCCATGCGTTCGCCGGCAGTGAGGTCCGGGTCGTCCAGCATCCGGTCGATCAGCTCGGCGGCGTGCAGCATCTCGATCATCCGCGTCCAGTGGTAGGCCAGCGGCCCGTGCTGGATGGCGCCGCCGGCGTAGTCGCGGAAGGCCCGGCGCTCGACTTCGGCCAGTGCTGTCGGGATGAACTCGCAGTTTTGCACCCGGGCCAGCGGCCCGACCTTGTACCAGCCGCGCTCGGGACCGAGGTGGGTCATGTACGGAAACTTCATGTAGCTCCACGGCTTGACCTCCTCGCTGATGATGCGCCGGTAGTCCTGGTCGCCGACGCCGTCGAGCTCGATGCGGCCGTCGGCGTCGCGCAGCCGCAGCACGCCGTCGTAGAGCTCGAGGGCGCCGTCGCCGGGGCGCACCAGGCTCATCAGCGCGCTCGGCTCGCGGCCAAAGCTGTCGTATAGGATCGGGTCGGCCTCGTGCAGCCGGCGCACCAGCTGCACCGCGTCCCGCGCCCAGGCGACGATGGTCGCCGATTCGTCGGCGAGGCGCCGGCGATCGGCTTCGGCAAGATGACGATTGACGCCGCCGGGCACCGCGCCGGTGCCGTGGATGCGCTTGCCGGCGGTGGCCTCGATCACCTGCTGGCCGAAGCGGCGCAGGCCGATGCCGCGGCGCGCGACCTCGGGCTCGGCAGCAGCGACGCCGACGATGTTCCTGCGCCCGAGCTCCGAACCGAAGCCGAACAGCAGGTCGGGCGAGGCCAGGTAGAAGAAGTGCAGCGCGTGGCTCTGCAGGATCTGGCCGTAGTGCATCAGCCGGCGCAGCTTGTCGGCGCTCGGCGTCAGCCGGGGCACGCCGAGCACCCGGTCCAGCGCCTTGCTCGCCGCCAGATGGTGGCTGACCGGGCAGATGCCGCACAGCCGCTGCACCATCACCGGCACCTCCCAGTACGGGCGTCCCTGGATGAAGACCTCGAAGCCGCGAAACTCGACGATGTGCAGGCGCGCCTCCTGTACCTCGCCTGCGTCGTCGATCAGCAGCGTCACCTTGCCGTGCCCCTCGACCCTCGACACCGGGTCGATCGCCACCCGGCGCAGGCCGGCGCGATCGGAGGCGGTTTCCAGTTCGAAGCTCATCACGTCCTCAATCGTAGTGCAGCGCCGGATGGCCGAGGCGCGGGCTGCGGCCGCGGATCAGGTCCGACAGGAAGGTGAAGATCAGCTCGCCCGACGGCGGACAGCCAGGCAGGAAGTAGTCGATGCGCACCACTTCGTGTATCGGATGCACCTTGTCGAGCGGCAACGGCAGTTCCGGATCGTCGGGCACGCGTCCGCCTTCCAGGCCCTGGCGCGACAGATAGACCGCCTGCAGGCACTGGCCGACGTCGAGGTGATTGCGCTGGGCCGGCAGGCCGCCGTTGACCGCGCAGGCGCCGAGCGCCACCAGCGTATGGCAGCGGCGACGGAATTCGCGCAGCACCTGCACGTTCTCGGCGTTGCAGACGCCGCCCTCGATGAGGCCGATGTCGCAGCGGCCGACGCGCTTGATGTCGGTCAGCGGCGAGCGCTCGAATTCGACATGTTCGAGCAGGTCGATGATGCGCTCGTCCATGTCGAGCAGTGACATGTGGCAGCCGAAGCAGCCGGCCAGCGACACGGTCGCGACCTTCAGTTTGCCGTCGGCGCTCATGGTTCCTCCCGATCCATCGACACCGCGCTGATCGGCCGGGTGTCGTAGGTGCGGCTGCCGATCGGCACCGCGAAGCCGACGCGCTTCCGGAGAATCACGCCGACCGGGCAGATGCCGGCGGCGACGTCGTCGGCGGCGAAATCGGTGTCGCCCAGCCGGCCGCTCTCGGCATTGACCACCAGATGCTTGTGGATGCCGCGATTGGTCAGCGCGAACACGCTCTTGCCGTCCTTGTCGCGCGAGGCGCGCACGCACAGCTCGCAGTAGATGCAGCGGTTGAAGTCGAGCAGCACGTCCGGATGCGAAGCATCGACCGGGCGGTCCGGATAGAAGTGATTGAAGCGCGGCGTGGTCATGCCCAGCTCGCTCGCCATCGCCTGCAACTGGCACAGCCCGCTCTTCTCGCACGACGGGCAGAAGTGGTTGCCCTCGACGAACAGCATCTGCAGCAATGCCCGGCGCTCGGCATTGATCTCCGGCGTGTCGCTGGCCGCCGTGGCGCCGTCGACCGCCGGCGTGGCGCAGGCCGACAGGTGGCGGCCGCCGACATCGACGATGCACAGCTTGCAGCTGCCGTGCGGCGGAAAATCCGGATGCCAGCACAGGTGCGGGATGTAGCGCCCGGCCGCGCGGGCCGCCTCGAGAATGGTCTGGCCCTCGGCAAACGGCACCGGTGCACCGTCGAGCAGGAATCGGGCGGTCTCGCTCATGGCAACTCCGGGCTGTTGTCGAGATGGGCCTCGGCGTCGTCGCGGCCGGTCATCTGGCGGGCCCGTTCGAGGGCCTTGTCGAGGTCGAAGGCGGGCTGGAAGTCGGCATTCTTGAGGCGCCGCTCGAAGGCCGGGCGGAAGTTGCGCAGGCCGTCGATCACCGGGTTCGGCGCGCTGCTGCCGAGGCCGCAGTGGCTGGCGTTCTTCAGCAGGCGGTCGAGCCACTCGATATCGGCGAGGTCGCGGAACGAGCCGTTGCCGGCCGCCAGCTTGTCCATGTAGCCCGCCAGCAGTTGGGTGCCGACCCGGCACGGGGTGCAGAAGCCACAACTCTCGTGGGCGAAGAAGCGCACGAAGTTGGCCGCCACCTCGAACGGATCCCGGCGCCCGTCGAAGACCATCAGCGCGCCGGCGGTGGGCAGGTCCTCGAAGCCGATGCGGCGGTCGAACTCGTGCTCGGCCAGCATGATGCCGGCCGCGCCGCCGAGCTGTACCGCCAGCGTGTCGACGGCGCCGGCGTCGTCCAGCACCTCGCGCACGCGGACGCCGAACGGGTATTCATAGACCCCGGGCCGGGCGACGTCGCCGGACACCGACAGCAGCTTGCTGCCGCTGGAGGCGGCGCTGCCGTGGCCGGCGAACCAGGCGCCGCCGTGGATCGCGACCAGGCAGCAGGCGGCCAGGGTCTCGACGTTGTTGACCACGGTCGGCCGGCCGAGGTAGCCGTGGGTGACCGGGAAGGGCGGGCGGATGCGCGGCGTGCCGCGCCGGCCCTCGAGGGATTCGAGCAGCGCGCTCTCCTCGCCGCAGACGTAGGCACCGGCGCCGAGGTGGATCTCGATGTCGAAGTCGAAGCCATCGATGCCGCGGATGCGGTGGCCGAGCAGGCCGGCCGAGCGCCGCGCCTCGAGCACCGCCTGCAGCGGCGCCAGCAGGTAGCGGTACTCGCCGCGCAGGTAGAGGAAGCCCTGGTCGGCGCCGACCGCCCAGGCGGCCAGCGTCATGCCCTCGAACACCGCGTCGGCCATCCGCGTCAGCAGCACCCGGTCCTTGAAGGTGCCGGGCTCGCCCTCGTCGGCGTTGCACACCACCACCCGGCGCTCGCCGGCGG
>JAGRFY010000145.1 GCA_020445765.1 Rhodocyclaceae bacterium
ACAGCTTCATCTCGATCAGGGTCGGTCCACCACCGTCGCGGGCCCGGCGGATGGCCTCGCCGGCCGCCTCGTGGACCGCGAAGAAATCGAAGCCGTCGACGATCACGCCCGGCATGCCGAAGGCCGAGGCACGGTCGGCGATGTTGTCGCAGGCCACCGAGAAGGTGGAGGACGTGGCCTCGGCGTAGCCGTTGTTCTCGGCGACGAAGATCGCTGGCAGGTTCCACACCGTGGCCAGGTTCATCGCCTCGAAGATCGTGCCCTGGTTCGATGCACCGTCACCGAAGAAGCACACGCCGACCGTCCTGTCGCCGCGGATCTTGGACGCCAGCGCGGTGCCGCAGATCAGCGGACCGCCGCCGCCGACGATGCCGTTGGCGCCGAGCATGCCGACCTCGAGATCGGCGATGTGCATCGAGCCGCCCTTGCCCTTGCAGGTACCGGTGGCCTTGCCCCAGATCTCCGCCATCATGCCCACCGGATCGACCCCCTTGGCGATGCAGTGGCCATGACCGCGGTGGGTACTGGCGATGTAGTCGTCACCGGTCAGGTGCATGCACACACCGGTGGCCGATGCTTCTTCGCCGGCGTAGAGGTGCACGAAGCCGGGGATCTCGCCGGTGGCGAAATCGTTGTGTACCCGTTCCTCGAATTCCCGGATCGTGCGCATCGTCCGGTAGGCCTCGAGCAGGCTTTCGCGATTCAGCGTCTCGCTCACGTCAATCTCCTTCCATGGTTGTGGTCGTCAAGACCGGTTCCGGCGATGCCGACCGATACGGCCGGGCATCGCCCGTTGCAGCTGGCCGGAAACCGGCCCTAGGGGTCCGGCGGGCGCACGGCGTCTCCGCCCAGTGCGCCGCGCCTGACCGCTTCTCTCAAGGTGGCGCCGACATCCAGCGTCCACGGGCCGTCGAGGGCGAGGCGCACCACGGCGCCTTCACCGTCCAGCAATTCGATCTCGCGTTCGCCGTCGAGGGCGATGCTGCCCCGGCGGGTCGCCACCAGGTAATCGACGCCGGGTTGCATGCGGCCGGCCTCGGCGACGCCAAGACAACTCACCAGGCCCGGCGCGATCGGTGCCCACACCTGCCGGCCATCGCTCGCGCAACGGACGTAGGCACCGCCGGGCTCGTCGCGCCCGACCGGCTCGACCATCGCCGCGATGCTCGACAGCCCGATCGCGTCGGGCTCGGCGAAGGCGACGAACAACTCGGTGATGGCCTCGCCCGACCACACGGCCCGGGCGCCGACGTGCGCCATCCGGGTCACGCAGACGTCGACCAGGGCCAGTTCGCGGCGGTCGCCGACCTGCACGTGCAGGCACTTGTTGCGTCTCAGCGCCAGTTCCGGCGACACCCGCCCGGTTGCCAACAGACCGGCTGCGATGCCGGTGACGGTGGCCTCGCGCAAATCCGGAAAGACGTTGTTGGTGCCGGTGGACAGGGTCGCCAGCGGCATGCCGGGCACCGCCGCGGCGACCACCCGGTGGGTACCGTCGCCGCCGAGCACGACGATCAGCCGCGCGCCGGCAACCGCCATCGCGCGGGCCGCCGTGGCGCTGTCCGCGGCGCCGTCTTCCAGCGGCATGTCGACGAAATCGAGTTGCGGCCACGGCGGCAGCCGCTGCGCATGGTGGGTACGCACCGCCCGGATCACGCCGGCACTGATGCCGGTGGCATCGGGCATCATCAGCACACGGTCGACGCCGAGCTGGCCGAGGGGCCCCAGCAGGCGCTGGATCATGTTGGCCTTCTCCGCGGTCGGGAACACCGAGGCCTTGGCCGTCAGACGACGGATGTCCCGGCCCGAGGCGGGGTTGGCGACGATGCCGACGACGATTTCCGGTTTGGCTGCAGAGGGCACGGGGCAGGTTTCCGTAATGGTTGCATCCCCTGGCGCACGGGATGTGCCAGCTGCATGGCCCGGCTGTCATCGATCCGCCGCCAGTCCAGGACTTCTATTTAGGAACAATAGTTTGCATTCCGCGCTGCGCCGAAGACGGCGACGACCGGAGCGCCGTCCGGCCGGCTCAGGCGGCGGGACACGTGAGTCACGGACCGGATTCGCCCAGGACAGCTGTTGCAACGCGTGAGACACGTGTCCGCATTGCCACCTGCGAATTCGTTCAATAACCTTTGACATCGTGGGGAATCCCGCGATCAGATCCGGCGGGGAATGCAAGCCGGGCGAGGAGGAGGCAGAATGAGATCGCATCAGGCAGTCGTCCATCACGTCGGCCGCGTCATCGACGTCGTCGAACGCGGCGCGCCGCTCAGCGGCGACGGCAACGCGAACCGGCTCGCCCGCTCATGGCAGCGCTCGCTCAACAATCACCAGGTGGATCCGGCGCAGATCAACGTGCCGCGAGTGGTCACTGCCCAGGAGTTGCGCGAGCACCGGGACCGGCTCGAGACCTTCATGCGGATCTCGCGCGAGGGGATCGACCGGCTTTACGCACAGGTGCTGCCGGCCAACTACTGCGTGCTGATGACCGACGCCGCCGGCGTGACCATCGATTTCCGCACCGTGCCGGGGCAGGACAAGGAATTCAAGGAAGAAGGCTTTCGCGTCGGCACCTGCTGGTCGGAGGAGCAGGAAGGCACCTGCGGCGTCGGCACCAGCCTGATCGACGGCCAGCCCACGCTGGTCCATCGCGACGAGCACTTCCGCACCCACAACATCAAGTTCACCTGCAGTGCGTCACCGATCTTCGGGCTCGACGGCAAGCCGATCGCGCTGCTCGACGCGTCCGCCCTGCACTCGCCGGACCAGCGCGACAGTCAGTTGCTGGTGTTCCGGATGGTGATCGAGCGCGCCCAGCAGATCGAAAACGCCTTCGCCTACTACAGCCTGCGCCCCTACTGGGTGCTGCAGTGCGGCCATCTCGCCGAGTACCTGAGCGTGCAGACCGACTACATCGTCGCGTTCGACGACAAGGGCCAGCTGGTCGGCGGCAACCGCCGTGCCAACCTCGAGTTGCTGACCCGTGACGGCCATGCGCCGGTGTTCGTGCACGATCTGTTCGAATGCACCGCCAACGACATCCTGGCAGCTGCCCACGCCCGACCGGGCCAGCCGTTCCCGCTGCGCCTGCAGGGCTCCGGCGAGCGCATCTTCGCGACGCTGCGGCCGCCGGCGAGTCGCAGCCGTCAGGCCGAGCTGCAGCGCCGGGTCGCCGTGCCCGAGCGCACCGACGCAGACGACACCGCCAAGTTGCGCGGCTTCAGCCACCTGGCCTTGCGCGACAGCCGCATCCGCGGCAACGTCGAGCGCGCGCTGAAGATCGTCAATCGCGACATACCGGCGATGTTGCTGGGCGAGACCGGCACCGGCAAGGAAGCCTTCGCCCGGGCACTTCACGACTACAGCGACCGCTGCAAGAAGCCCTTCGTCGCGCTGAACTGCGCGGCGATCCCCGAGAACCTGATCGAGAGCGAGCTGTTCGGCTACCGGGAGGGCGCGTTCACCGGGGCACGCGCCAAGGGTGCCCGCGGCAAGATCCTGCAGGCCGACGGCGGCACCCTGTTTCTCGACGAGATCGGCGACATGCCGTTGCAGCTTCAATGCCGGCTGCTGCGCGTCCTGGCAGAGGGCGAAGTGCTGGCGCTCGGTGCCGAGACGCCGATCCCGGTCAAGCTCAACATCGTCTGTGCGACCCACCAGAACCTGCCCGACCTGGTCGCTCAGGGCCGCTTCCGGGAAGATCTCTACTACCGCCTGAACGGTGCGGTCTTCCATCTGCCGCCGCTGCGTGAGCGCACCGACATCCGCGACGTCATCGAAACCGTGCTGCGCGAGGAAGCGGCGGCGATGGACCGCCCCGAACTGACGCTCGACAGCGACGCCATGACTGCGCTCGAGCGCCACGAGTGGCCGGGCAACATCCGCCAGTTGCGCCACGCGGTGCGCTACGCCTGTGCGATCTGCGACAACACCGTGATCCGCGCCGACCACTTCCCGCCGGATCTGTTCATGCGCAATTGCCTGCAGGCCAACGTGGAACCGGGCGGCAGCGGACCGGTCCTCGGTCAGCGAGCGCCTACGACACCGCCACCACCGCTCGACATCACCGACAGCGAGGCGATGCTGCGTGCCCGGATGATCAATACCCTGCGTCGGAACCATTGGCAGGTGAAGATCTCCGCCCAGGAACTGGGCATGTCCCGCGCCACCTTCTATCGCAAGCTCTCGCGCTTCAACATCGTGCCGCCGAACCGGCGCGATTGAAGCCGCGCGGCCGTCCTGGCCGCAGTTCGACGCAAGCGCACATCTCCGGCGGGCCAGGTGATGGGAGGACCGCCGGGCCCGCTGGCCCGTCGGGCGATCCGATCACGGCCCCCGCCATTTCCGGCTCAATTTCGTGCCGCGGTTTCCGTAGACCCTCCACCCGTTTCATGTCGATCCGGGCGTTTTTCGCAGCAGCCCGCTGCTTGCCTGGCGATCGTTTTTTCTCCGGAGATCACGCAATGCAGAGGTCGAATTCACGCAGACGATTCCTCCGCGACGGCCTGGCACTCGCCGTCGCCAGCGCGGTGCCGCTCGCCGTGCGGGCGGCGCCGAGCGGCGCGGCGACGCGCATCTTCCACGTCATGAGTTTCGACTCCCCGTGGCGCTGGACCGACGGCCAGTTCGCCGGCTTCAAGGAAGGCCTGGACATGGCTGATGCCGAGTACCGGGTGTTCCAGATGGACGTCAAGACGAACAGCACGCCTGAGGCCAAGGCCCGGGTCGGCGCCGAGGCCCGCCGACTGGTCGCGGATTGGAAGCCGGACCTGATCTACACCTCGGACGACGACGCCCTTACCCACGTCAGCAGCCACTTCGCCGGCCAGTCACTGCCCTGCGTCTTCAGCGGCGTGAACAAGACGCCCGAGCAGCACGGTATCGTCGGGGCACCGAACATCGCCGGCGTGCTCGAGCAGGAGCACTTCGTCCAGTCGGTCACGTTGCTGCGCCAGATCTCGCCCGAGGTCAGGCGCCTGGCCGTAATTGGCGACCTCGGGCCCCAGTGGCCGCCGGTGATCGCTCGCATCCAGAAGAACATGGCACGACTGCCCGACTGCGAACTGGTCGCGATCCGGCAAACGCCCGATTTTGCCGGCTTCCAGCAGGCCGTGCGGGATTCCCAGGGCACGGCCGACGCCTTCGTGCAGCTCGGTATCTTCGCGCTCAAGGACGAAAACGGTCAGAACGTGCCCTATCAGCGCGTGCAGCAATGGGTCTGCGAGAACAGCCGGCTGCCCGACATCAGCTTCTGGATCGATCGCGTCTTCCACGGCGTGCTGGCTTCGGTCACCGTGTCCGAACTCGAACAGGGTCTGGCCGCTGGCCGCCTGGCCCGGCGGATTCTGGTGGATGGCGTCGTGCCCGGCTCGATGCCGATGGAACCGACGGTCAAGGGCCATCCGGTGATCAACCTGAGTCGCGCCGAGCAGCTCGGCATCAATGTGCGCTCGTCACTGCTGCTGTCGTCGGAGGTCGTGCGCGGCTTCCAGTGGGCCAAGCCCGCGTGAATCGACCACGAATACGGGCCCGATTGCTCGGCATCGCGCTGTTCGCGATGCTGCTGACCTCGGCCGCGGTGGTCGCGACCGCGAGCTATCTGTTCCATCAGCGGCTGGTACAGACCGAGCTGTCGCGCGCCAAGGCGATCGCATCAGGCCTGCGTATTCAGCTCGAGCGCCTGTTGTCGCTGGGCATCGAACTCGACCGGTTGCAGGGCTTCGAGGATCAATGCCGCGACGCCGTCGATGCCAATGCCGGCCTGAGCGCGGCCTTCGTGGTCGATCCCGCCGGCCGCATCCTGTTCCACAGTGACGTCACCCGCATGGGCGAAGACCTCGGCGGCACAGAACTGTGGCAGCGCATCAACGACGGCCACAGCCACGGCCACCATGCGGCAGGCGGGCTGTTCGTGGCCAGCGACGAGCTGCATTCGGCAACCGGCCAGCCGCTTGCCGGAATCGTCGTCGCCTTTCCGAGTTCGCTGATCGACTCCGAGCGCAACCGGCTGGTGATGACCGCGCTGACCGTGTCGCTGCTGGCAATCGCCGTCGGTGCGGTCCTGCTGTGGCTCGGCTTCGCCCGTTTCGTCGCACACCCGATCGCCGCCATGCTCGATTCGATCGAGCGACTGCGCAGCGACGACCACGGCGCCGGGCAGCGGCTGCCGTCGCGCGAGTTCGACGAACTCGAGCACATCGTCCAGGGCTTCAACCGCCTGCTCGACCGGGTCGATCTGCACGAATGCGCGCTGCGCCAGGCCAAGGATGTCGCAGTGGCCGCCAACCAGGCCAAGAGCGCCTTCCTGGCGAACATGAGCCACGAATTGCGCACGCCGCTGAATGCCATCATCGGCATGACCAGCATCGTGCTGATGCGCGACCCCAACACGCCGTTCTCCGATTACCTCAACAAGTCGCTGGCGGCGGCCCGGCAACTGCTTGCCATCATCAACGACGTGCTCGACCTTTCGCGCATCGAGGCGCACAAGCTGCCGATCGACATCCAGCCCTTCGAGCCGCAGCAGGTGCTCAGCTCCCAGGTCGATCTGGTTGAGGGGCAGGCCCTCGAAAAGGGGCTCGCGCTGCACGTGGAGATCGACCAGCGGGCCAGCGAATCGCGCTTGCTGGGTGACCCGTTGCGGATCGGTCAGGTGCTGTTGAACCTGCTCTCCAATGCCGTCAAGTTCTCCGATCACGGCCACGTCGGCGTCAGGCTCACGCTGGCACCCGCCGGCAATGACCGCCACGCCCTGCGTTGCGAAATCAGCGACGAAGGCATCGGCATTCCCGAAGACAAGATTTCCCGCCTGTTCCAGCCTTTCGAGCAGGCCGACAACTCGAGCACGCGCAAGTACGGCGGTACGGGGCTCGGCCTCGCCATCAGTGCCCGCCTGGTCGAACTGATGGACGGCGAAATCGGCTGCGACAGCCGCGTCGGCAAAGGCAGCACGTTCTGGTTCACGGTGCCGGTCGGCCTGGCCGCCGACGAAGCCGATCAGCCGGCGCCTGCAACCGCCGGTCGACGCCCGGCGATTGCGCCGACCCAACGCATTCTGCTGGTCGAGGACGACCCGGTGAACAGGATGGTCGCACGCGAACTGCTGGAGGATTTCCCGGTCCAGGTGGACAACGCCGACGACGGTGAGCAAGCCGTCGAGATGGCCACGAAGGGCGGCTACGCACTGATCCTGATGGACCTGCAACTGCCGGGCATGGACGGCATCGCCGCCACCAGGGCCATCCGCAGCCGCGGCGCGGGTCAGGACGTGAAGATCGTCGCGCTGACCGCCAACGCCTTCGACGAAGACCGCGAGCGCTGCTTCGCAGCCGGCATGGACGATTTCATCGCCAAACCGATTCTCCCTGAACGATTCCACCAGGTGCTCGAGAAGTGGCTGGGTACGCCCATGGAACTGCAGCCGCGGCCCTGAGCGCGCATGCCACTTGGCGCCGACGCGCGCCGCCAGGTCGGCTCGGACGGCCCCATGTGGCCATCACTGGGGCGGCTTGGCGGCCAGATCCATGATGAATGCGACCAGCTCCCAGATGCGCTCCTCGGACAGGGCATCGCCCCACGGTGGCATGACGTCGGCGCCTTCGCGCCCGTGGTAGATCGTATCGAAGACGAACTGCTCGGTCAGATCGGGCCGGGCCCGAAAATCCGGCGCCCGGCCGCCGACACCGTCGTGGCCGTGGCAATAGCCGGCACAGGTCTTGTTGAAGCGCTTGCGCCCGGCGGCGATGCGTTCGGCGTCATCGAGCCTGAACGGCGTCAGCGCGGCCCCCGCGCTGGCGGCGTCATGGGTCGACAACCAGCCGACGTAGGCGACCAGCTGGTCGACGGTGGCCGCGTCGAGCACGCTGCCCCAGGGCGGCATGGCGTGCTCGCCGTGCTTGCCCTCGACGATGCGCTTGCGGATGAATCCGGCCGCCAGATCGGGGCGCTGCTGCAGCCTGGGCGCCCGCCCGTCGCGACCGGCACCGGCCTTGCCATGACAGGTCACGCACAGCTTCTCGAAGCGGCTCTTGCCGGCGGCGAGTTCGACATCGGCCTCCGGCGTCGCCGACAGACCGACGAGCGGCATGGCCAGCATCGAAAGTGCCAGCCAGCAACGCGCGAGCAGGGTGCATGGGGTCGCGTCACTCGAATGTCGGCGTTGGTCTCGGGTCATCACGGGTACTCCTGTCGATCGCTCCGGAATGTCCGAAGCCTTGAATTCGCGTGCCACTGGAAAACGTACCCCGGACCGCAGCACCACGGCCCGGGGTCAATAACGGGCCTTACACCCGTCCGGAGGAGGTCGTCCGGGCGGCGCCGGCGACGCGGCACCGCCCATCCAATGCGCGGCTCAGGGCAGCGTGAAGGCAATCAGCGCCGCGCCGCCCGGCAGGTCCTTGATCTGCGGGAAGGCACCGGCCAGGAAGCCGGGGGCGTGCGAGCCGAGACCGGTCGGAAACACGATGTACTGCTTGCCGCCGGCGCGGTACGAGACCGGTCCGCCGCGCAGGCCGGAACCCGCCCAGAAGGTCCATAGCTCTTTGCCGTCGTCGGCGTCGTAAGCGAAGATGTTGCCTTCCATGTCGCCGGTGAATACCAGCCCGCCGGCAGTCGTCAGCACCGACGACAGCGGCGGCAGATCGTAGCGGATGCTCCACTTGCGCTTGCCGGTGATCGGATCGCGCGCGTCGAGCCGGCCGTGCGGCTTGTCACCCGGGGGCGGCACCAGCTTGATCGACTCGATCCCCAGCGACAAGGCCGACAGGGCCTTCATGCTGTCCGGGTCGACCGGACCGGCCTCGACCTCGTTGCACACCTCCATCGCATGCGAGTACCACAGGCCGGTGTCGGGATTGTAGGCGCCGTGATTCCAGCTGCGCGCGCCGAGCAGGTTCGGGCAGAAGGTCTTGACCTTGCCCTGCTCCGGATAGACCGGGTCGATCAGCTTGCCGGTCTTCGGGTCGATGCCCTTGACCCAGTTCACGTTCTCCGCGAACTGCCAGACGTTCTCGAGCTTGCCGCTGTCCTTGTCGGCGACGAAGACGAAGCCGCCCTTGTTGAGATGGACCAGCACTTCCTTGCCGTCCTTCTTGACCATCAGGGCCTCGTAGGCGGCGTCGTAGTCCCAGGAATCGTGCGGCACTTCCTGCAGGCCCCACTTGAGCTTGCCGGTCTTCGGGTCGATCGCCAGCAGGCTGGCGGTCCATTTGTTGTCGCCCTTGCGATCGCGGTTGAAGTAATCCGGCGCCGCGTTGGAGGTGCCGATGTAGATGGTGTCGGTGCGGGGGTCATAGGTACCGGGCATCCAGGCGCTGCCGCCGCCGATCTTCCACGATTCGCCCGAGAAGCTGGCGGGATCGTCCTGCGGAATGTCGAAGGTCCAGGCGCGCTCGCCGGTGTCGGCCTTGACTGCGAAGATCTTGCCGCGGATCGGCTGGTCGCCACCGGTGGTGCCGCCGAACAGGATGTCGCCAGCGAGCTGCGGCGGCGCCGAGAACAGCGCGCCGTACTCGTTGGCCATGTCGGTGAGCTGGGTGGACCACAGCTCCTTGCCGGTCTTCTGGTCGATGCCGATCATGCGCCCGTCCAGCGTGCCGAGGAAGACCTTGCCGCGGCCGACGGTGATGCCGCGGCTGGCGGCCGCGTAGAAGACCTTCTTCGAGATCGGGTCGAGCTTCGGCTGGTAGTGCCAGATGGTCTTGCCGGTGGCGGCATCGACGGCCCAGACGTTGTTGTTGGCCGAGACGTAGTAGAGCACGCCGTCGATGACGATCGGCGTCGCCTGCAGGCCGTGGGTGATGTCGCCGGGCTGGTGGATCCAGGCCACCTTCAGGCCGCCGACGTTGGACTTGTCCACATCCTTGAGCGGACTGTAGCGCCACGCGTTGAAGCTGCGGTGGTATTGCGGCCAGTTGTCCGGATCGTCGAAGCCGGGGCCGCTCTCGGCGCCGGCGGTACCGATCGCCAGCGTGCCGGTCAGGGCGACCACGCCGGCCAGCGTCAGATGCAAGGTGCGATTCATGTGTGTCTCCGATGTGTGTCGTTCGGGCCGACTGTGTGGTCGGGTACCCTAGCGGCGCTCCAGAGGCGCTGAAACACCGGAGGCCGCTTGGTGCCGAATCCTTGCGCGATATCCGTGCCAGCACAGAAACTACATGGAAACAACAACCTGCACCGCAAATGGCGTCTCAGATGTCTCAATCGCGCTGCGACAGCTGAGACGCGAGAGACAGATGTCGCAGCCGTGTCCGCCAACGGTCCCAAATGCGACGAGGCCCCGCCGGATCACGCCGGCGGGGCCTCGTCGGACGACTGCGGGCTTGGCGCCCACCGCGACGTTCAGCGTGCGATCCGAATCGCGATCACCTTGCCATCCTTCATCATCGGGACCCAGACGGTACGGCTGCCCGGGTCGTAGCCGATGTCGGCAGATCCCTGCGCCAGCGGATCGAGGCGTTCGACATGGCCATCGGCGGCAATGCGCATCAGGCCGCCGGCCATCCAATCGCTGGCCAGCAGCGACCCGTCGTCGAACGCTTCTATGCCATCGAGATTGCCGACCGGACGATCGGCGCCGAAGTCCGTGATCTGGCGGTCGAGCAGCGAGATCCGGAGTACGTGACCGGGCACCTTAGTGCTGAAATCGGCTTCCATGGCGCCCCAGCAACCGACATACAAGTTGGCGCCGACGATGGCGAGGCCGTTAGGTCCGGCCAGTCTCGGGCTGTCCACCCACGGCTCGAAACGACCATCCTCCAGCCGGTAGATGCGGTTCGTCATCATGTCGGAGACATAGACCCGGCCTTCGTCGTCGGCAGCCAGGTCGTTGAGGAAGCGGGCGTCACTGGCCGGGTAACGGGCGACGATGCGCTCGGCCTCGATATCGATCTCGACCAGTGCATCGATGTCGGAAACGAACAGGCGTTTGCCGATGCGGGCCATGCCCTTGGGTGCATTCAGGCCGTCCAGCCAGTGCAGCTTGGCGATGCGTCCGTCGAGGCCGACGGTCGAGATGAAGCCCTGGCCATTCTTCTCGGTCGGTCCGCCGTTGATGTTGGACACGAAGAGCAGGTCGCGATCGTGATCGAACAACACCGACTCCGGCTGGAGAAAGTCCGGCGCGCTCTCCCACAGGCGCTCGATTTCCGGCGCTGCCTGCGCAGCACCGAAGACCAGCCATCCGGCAAGCGCGATGGCAACGAAACGGGTATTCATGGCGATTCCTTGTTGTTTGCGGCGACCTGCGTCGCGGGGTGGACGATGGCCGTCCGCTGGGTCAATACCAGAGGTCGGATTCCGGATCCGCCGTGCGCTTCCGATCGGCCTCGGCCACCCGCCGCGCCTCGGCACGCAGAAAGGCGACGACCTGCCAGATTTCCTGCGAACTCAGGGTCTTGCCGAAGGCACCCATCTGCGTATTGGGTCGCCCGTCGGCGATGGTCTCGAACATGTACCGATCCGAATTCGCGCCGCCCGGTCCCCACGCGCCGCGTACCAGTTGCGGGCACTTGCCGCCATGGCCTCGGCTATTGTGACACTGCTGGCAGTTGCGGCCGAACAGTTCCTCGCCTGCCCGCTCGGCCTCGGGCCGACCGACGTAGGCTTCGCCGCCGCCCCGGTCACCCGGGCCGAAGGCGAGTGCAGCGTCCGGCAACGCCGGCATCAGGGCGATCACGACCGCAGCCATTGTCACAGAGCCGGCAATGCGCTGCCGCCTCGTTCGTGTCTCTCCAAGCATGTGTTCTTCCTGTTGTCGGTTCGATGCGGCCCAGCCGCACCGTGCATCATTGCGTCGGCAGGCCATAGCGCCCGGCAATCTCGGCAATCGCCCCTTCCCGCGCCATCGCTGCCAGCGCCTGATCCAGCACCGCGCCAGTCAACGTCGAGGTCGGACCGAGGGCAACGACGAAACCGGCGCGGAGGCGGCCGTCCTGCACTTCTCCGAGCCGCAGCGCGCCGGGCCAAAGCGTCCGTCCGCCGTCGCTGACTCGCGCCAGGGCAGGCAGCCAGAACAGCGCGGCGTCGATTTCGTCGGCATCCAATGCCGCCAGCAGGGCTTCGTTGCTGCCGAAGGGTCGCCGGTGCATCTGCTGTTCGAACAGATAGAGATCGGCCGGCGTCGCACTGACCGCGCCCACCCTTCCCGCCGCGCGCGCATCGGCCAGCGTGCGAACGGAACTACCGCGGGCCACGACGAGCGCATAGCCGGTGGTGAGGTAGGGCCGCGACGAGGCCAGACCCTGCGCCTGCAGATCCTCGTTGCGACCATCCGACAGCGGCACACCGGCGAAGATCTCGCATTCACCGGACGCGAATGCCTGTTGCAAGGCCTTGCCGAGCCCGCCGCGGTTCGGAATCGTGACCCAGCGGGCCGCCATCGACCGCCCCAGGCGGACGGCCAATTCGGCCATCACGTCGTGGTCGATGCCGTGGCGCTCGCCTGTCATCGTCGAAAACGGCGGATTGTCGGCCGCCAGGCAAATGCGCAGTGCATCTGCGCCGCTTGCCGGCAGCGCTGCCGTCGCCAGCACTGCCGCCAGCACGACCGCGCTCGATTGCTTGCACATGATTTGAACTCCGAAGCGGCGACGGCCCGCCGGACCGCCGCCCGGTGGCGAAGTATCAGTCCGGCAGCGCGAACACCATCATGCCGCCGCCGCGGTTCTGGTGCTTGAACAGCTCGCCGTACACCAGCGGCCACAGGCTGCCGCCGCCCGGACCATAGACGATCGCGACGTACTGCTTGCCGTCGACCGTATAGGTGGTCGGGTTGCCGTGGATGCCGGTGCCGACGTTGTAGCGCCACAGGGTCTCGCCGGTATCGTCGCGCATCGCCGCGAACCAGCCCTCGGCATCGCCCGAAAAGACCAGCCCGCCGGCGGTCGCGATCAGGCCGCTGGTGGCGGGCGTGCTCTGCGGACGGGACCACACCAGTTCGCCGGTGGTGGCGTCGAATGCCTTGACGCCGCCGGTGTAGGGATTGGCCTTCAGCACCCGGGACGACAGGAACCACTCGCCGGCCTTCCATTCCATCTGCTTCGACTGGATGTCCATCGACGAATCGATGAACGGAACATAGAGCAGCCTGGTCAGCGGGCTGTAGGCGGCGGGGTGCCACTCCTTGCCGCCGTCGAGGATCGGCGCGATGTCGGTCACCACCTTGTCGTAGCCGGGCATCTTGTCCGGATTCACCACCGGCCGGCAGTTGTCCTTGAAACCGGTGACCCAGTTGACCCGGGCGATCGGCACCACCCAGTTGCACTTGGCGGTCTCGCGGTCGATCGAATAGACGTGGCCATTGCGGTCGGCGTGGAGCCAGACCTTGCGGCCCTGCTGATCGTCCACCAGGATCGCCTCGTTGTTGCCGTCGTAGTCCCAGGCACCGTTCGGGGTGTACTGGAAGTGGCGCTTGATCTTGCCGGTGTCGGCATCGAGCGCCAGCGTGGAGTTGCTGTAGAGATTGTCTCCCTGGCGCACGCGGGCATCGAAGTCCGGTGTCGGGTTGCCGACGCCCCAGAAGATCGTGTTGGTGCCCGGGTCGAAGGTGCCGGTCAGCCAGGCCGACGCGCCGCCGGTCTTCCACGAGTCGTCGGCCCAGGTCCTGGCCACCGGATCGTCGGCACTGACCGGCCGGGTCAGGGTCTGCCAGACGACGTCGCCGGTGGCCGGGTCGAGCGCAGTGATCTTGCCCACGTTGGCACCGACGTCACCGCCCGAGTTGCCGACCACGATCAGCCCGTTGGCGACCAGCGGCATCGACGTGTAGATCTCGCCGGTCTTGTAGTCGCCCAGCTTGACTTCCCAGACGACGCGGCCGGTGGTGTTGTTGAGCGCCACCAGGTGGGTGTCCAGGGTCGCCATGTAGACCATGTCGCGAAATACCGCGACGCCGCGGTTGACCGCTTCACAGCACAGTCGTGGTCCGAGGTCGCCGGGCAGCGAACGCTCGTACTTCCAGATGATGCGACCACTCTCGCCATCGACCGAGAACACCTTGTTCTGGCTCGCGGTGACGTAGATCCGACCATTGACGACCGTGGTCTGGCTGTCCTGGGCATCCGAGACGCCGAACGACATGTTCCATTTGGGCACCAGTCGGCGGACGTTGTCCTGGGTGATCTGGCGAAGCTGGCTGAAGCGCGTGCCCTGGTAGTCCTTGCCGTAGTGCAACCAGTTGTTGGCGTCCTTGTCGGCGTGGATCAGCATGTCCTCCGAGACGTAGTTGGGTCGCCACTGGAAGCCGGGCTCGAGCACATTGACGCCCAGCGGCGGTTCCTCGGCAGCGGCGGCGGCGACGCTGCCCCAGGCGGCCGCCAGGCCGAACAGGCATGGCGCCAGCCGGCGACGACGGCCGCCACGATTGATTGCGTGCATGGATTTGTCCCCCAATTGTCGGGCCACCCGCCGCGCCCCGCATCGCCCAACGACAGGACGCCGGCAACGCCGGGGCGAGATGGATGGCTGTCTGCGGGCCCCGCAGGGCGCGGCCCGCCCCTGGCACGTCAGAACGCGAAATTGATACCGACGTTGACCAGCAGGGTCTTCTCGCCGACCGCGGGCACGCCCGCCGCCACGATGCTGGTCTTGATCGTCGCCGCGTCGCCCGCATCGACGTAGGCGAGCTGGGTGTAGATGGTCGTGTCGGGCCGCACCGCGTAGTCGTTGCTGACGACCAGGTTGTTGGTCTCGTCGTCGTCGTTTTCGTCGTCCTTGTTGCGGTAGAACGCGACCGTGGCGGTGTTCTTTTCGTTCCAGCGATAGTCGACGCCGACGCCGATGGCATCCACGTTCGACACCTCGTCCCCGTCCCGGGTCTCGTTCTTGGCGTTCAGGTAGTTGGCCTTGAAGGTGAGGTCGCCGAACGGCACCGCGATTCCGAGGCCGGCATGCTTGACGTTGTCGTTTCCGGTGGCCTGGTCCTTCATGACCTGGTACGAAGCCGAGACCGTGACCGGCCCGTTGTACGCTGCACCCACCGCCCAGACGCTGTTGTCGGTATTGGTGTCCGGCTGCTCACCGAGCGCATACAGCACACCGAAGCTGATCGGGCCGACGGTGTTGCGGTACTGGATGGAATTGCTGAAGAAGATGCCGACGTCGTTGTTGGTGTTGCGCTCGGTGCCGACCGGGCCGGCAGTCGCCGCAAACTGGTTGTAGGCCCAGGCGTAGAGGTTGGAGAACTGCTCCTTGAAGGCGCGTGGCTCGGTGCCGATGTGGGCCAGCAGGGCGGGTCCGTACTGTCGGCCGATGGTGACGCTGCCCCAGTCGCCGGACAGGCCGACATTGGCCTGCCGGCGCCACAGGATGCGACCCGAACCGGATGCGTCGCCGGTACCGTGGAACTCGCCGTTGTCGGTGTCGAAGTGCATCTCGAGGTTGAAGAAGGCATTCATGCCGTTGCCGAGATCGCGGTCACCCTTGAAGCCGAGCACGCTCTGCCTAAGGCCGCTGGTCTCCATCGAGGTCTTCGAGTCGCCGTCGGGATCGGACTTGCTCTGATACAGGAAGCCGGCGTCGATGATGCCGAAGATCGATATCTTGGTGCCGGACACGTCGGCGATCGCGACGTCGGCCCGGGCGCTGCCGGCGGTCGTCAGCGCCAGCGTACCGACGGCCAGCCCGAAGAGCATGGCGCGTCCGTTGGCGGCGCGCCGCGGCAAAGCGGTATTGTTCATGGTCATGCCTCCCAAATCTCCAGATAAAAGGTGCTTGTCCGACCTTCGTTCCGCATCTCCGGCGGACGGGTCGGGGAGGCTTCAGGCAGCACTCGTGCCAGCCGACGTTCGACGCCAGAGACGTCGATTTCGGGGCATTTCGCCGTCAGAACGACGAAAATCGCTGCGACAGATGTTCAATTGAGACAGCCGAGCCTGCGACAGATGTATCGACGTCTCACCGCCGCCGCGTACTCGCGCCGGTGCCGCTCGCCCCTTGAAGCGGGGCCCGTCGCCCATGGCAGGGCAGTGGCACTTCGTGGTCTGCAACTTGCATTTGACGATCGAATCGACCCGCACGCCGGCGCCCCTTGCCCGCAACAGGAGACACCATGAACGCCACCGAC
>JAGRFY010000146.1:0-1719 GCA_020445765.1 Rhodocyclaceae bacterium
ACAAGGCGACGATGGACGTGCCGTCGTCGGCCAGCGGCAAGGTCACCGAGGTGCTGGTCGCGCTCGGCGACAAGGTCTCCGAAGGCTCGCTGCTGATCAAGGTCGAGGCCGGCGCCGCGGCGGCCGCCTCGGCACCGGCCGCACAGCCCGCCGCCCCGGCGGCAGCGCCCGCGCCAGTCGCTGGTGGCGGTGGCGGTGGCGGTGGCGTGACCGAGGTCACGGTGCCCGACATCGGCGACTTCTCCGACGTGCCGATCATCGATTTCTTCGTCAAGGTCGGTGACACGATCAATCCGGAAGACGCCATCTGCACGCTGCAGTCCGACAAGGCGACGATGGACGTGCCGTCCTCGGCCGGCGGCAAGATCGTTGCGGTGCTGGCCGCGGTCGGCGACAAGGTGTCGATGGGCAGCCCGCTGATCAAGGTCGAGGGCGGCGGTGGCGCCACGGCCGCCGCCCCCGTGGCCAGCGCACCGGCGCCGGCAGTCGCGGCGCCGAGCGCTGCCAGTCATGCCGGCGGCGCCGACATCGAGTGCGACATGCTGGTGCTCGGCGCCGGTCCAGGTGGCTACTCGGGCGCCTTCCGTGCCGCCGACCTCGGCTTGAAGACCGTCATCGTCGAGCGCTATGCGACCCTGGGCGGCGTCTGCCTGAACGTCGGCTGCATCCCATCGAAGGCCCTGCTTCACGTCGCTGCGGTAATGGACGAGGCCGAGCACATGGGTAGCGCCGGCATCACCTTCGCGAAACCCGAGATCGACATCGACGCCCTGCGCAACCACAAGGACAAGGTGGTCGGCAAGCTCACCGGCGGCCTCGCCGGCATGGCCAAGGGTCGCAAGGTGGACATCGTGCGCGGCTACGGCCATTTCCTCGACCCGAACCACATCGAGGTCGAAGAGACCACCGGCACGGGACAGGACAAGACCGGCAACAAGAAGGTGATCCGCTTCAAGCAGTGCATCATCGCCGCCGGCAGCGCAGCCGTGCATCTGCCGTTCATCCCGCGCGATCCGCGCATCGTCGACTCCACCGGCGCGCTCGAACTGCGCCAGATGCCCGACAAGATGCTGGTGATCGGCGGCGGCATCATCGGCCTCGAGATGGCCACCGTGTATTCGACGCTGGGCGCCCAGGTGGACGTGGTCGAGATGCTGGACGGCCTGATGCAGGGACCGGACCGCGACGCCGTCAAGGTGTGGGAGAAGCAGAACGCCCACCGCTTCGACAAGATCATGCTGAAGACCAAGACCACCGCGGTCGAGGCCCGGGACGACGGCCTTTACGTCAGCTTCGAAGGCGACAAGGCGCCCGACGGCCCGCAGCGCTACGACATGATCCTGCAGTCGGCCGGACGTCGTCCGAACGGCCACAAGATCGGTGCCGACAAGGCCGGCGTCATCGTCCAGGAGAACGGCTTCATTCCGGTCGACGCCCAGATGCGGACCAACGTGCCGCACATCTTCGCGATCGGCGATATCGTCGGCAACCCGATGCTGGCCCACAAGGCGGTGCATGAGTCCCATGTTGCCGCCGAAGTGGCCGCCGGCCACAAGAGCGCCTTCGATGCCACGGTGATCCCGGGCGTGGCCTACACCCATCCGGAAGTCGCCTGGGTCGGTTACACCGAGGCCGAGGCCAAGGCCGAGGGGCGCAAGGTCGAGACCGCCAAGTTCCCGTGGGCGGCCAGCGGCCGCGCGATCGCCAACGGCGCCGACT
>JAGRFY010000146.1:1775-30182 GCA_020445765.1 Rhodocyclaceae bacterium
GCCGGCGACATGATCGGCGAGGTGTGCCTGGCGATCGAGATGGGCGCGGATGCCGTGGATATCGGCAAGACCATCCACCCCCACCCGACCCTGGGCGAGACCGTCGGCATGGCCGCCGAGGTTGCCCACGGCAGTTGCACCGACGTACCGCCGGCACGCAAGAAGAAGTAGCCACCAGGCACCGTTCGGTTCGTCCAACGGCCACGGCAATTGCCGTGGCCGTTTTTCGTGGTGCATGGCCGCGGGCCGGTCTGGCCCGACGGCGACGTGGCGAACCGGGGCGACTGCCGGCAGCGCGATGTCCGTCCCGATCGAGACGCCGGTTGCAAACTTTACTGCGAATCATTATCATTTGCATTGTCATTCAAAGGAGATCGACGATGGCTCGCCTGCTGCTGCTGTCCCTGCTCGTGCCCTTCGCCGCCGCAGCGGCCGCGCCGGAAGTGCCGATCACGATTCGCGACCACCGCTTCGAACCGGCCGAGGTACGCATTCCGGCCGGGACCAAGGTCAAGCTGGTGGTCCACAATCAGGACCCGACCGCCGAGGAATTCGAAAGCTACGAACTGAACCGGGAGAAGGTGATTCCGGGCGGAAGCAAGGCCTCGATCTTCATCGGCCCGCTCGAACCCGGCCGCTACCCGTTCTTCGGCGAGTTCAATGAGAAGACCGCGCAAGGCGTGGTCATCGCCGAGTAGACGCCATGCTCGGATCCGCGATCATCGTCTTCCGCGAGTCGCTCGAAGCGGCTCTGCTGATCGGCATCATCGCCGCCGCCGCGCGGGCACTGCCGCGGCGCGGCGCCTGGCTCGGCGCTGGTGTCGGCGCGGGCGTGGCGGGTGCGCTGGTGGTCGCCGCCTTCGCCAGTTCGATCGGTGAACTCGCCGATGGCGTCGGCCAGGAAATGCTGAACGCCGGCGTCCTGTTCGCTGCCGTGCTGATGCTGGCCTGGCACAACATCTGGATGAGCCGCCATGCGCGGGCGATGGTGAGCGATGCGCGAGCGGTGGTCCGCGACGTCGCCGACGGGCGGCGCGAACTGTCCGCGATCGCGGCCGTGGTTGCGCTGGCCGTGCTCAGGGAAGGCTCGGAAACCGTGCTGTTCCTGTACGGCGTCCTCGCGCAGGGAGAATCGGTGGCCGGCGTGGCGATCGGCGGCGTGCTCGGTCTCGCCGCCGGCGCCCTGGTCGGGGCGGCCCTGTATGCGGGTTTGCTACGGATCCCGGTCCGCTGGTTCTTCTCGGTGACCGCGGCGATGGTCCTGCTGATCGCGGCCGGCATGGCCGGCCAGAGCGCGCGCTTCCTGATCCAGGGCGATCTGCTGCCGGCGCTGGCGAGCCCCCTGTGGGATACCTCCGGCTGGCTGGCGACCGACTCGACGGTTGGCATGCTTCTCCACGTACTCGCCGGCTACGATGCGCGCCCGAGCGGCATGCAGGCCCTGTTCTACTTCGGCACGCTCGTGCTGATCCTTGCCGGAATGCGGTGGGTGCGGACGCAGGACGCGATCGCGCCACCGCCCGGCGCTCGCGCCGCCGGCGCCACCTGATCTCGACCGACGCAGCACCCGGATCCGCACCTCGCGGAGGCCCGGGCGCGCGTATCGATATCCGATTCAAACCCGCGATAGGACATACGAAGTGAAACTCACCCCTCTGCTTGCCGCTCTCGCCCTCGTCTGGAGCGCTTCGGCATCCGCCGGTCCGGCGGCCCAGGTCTACACCCCGACCGTCGAATTCGGCGAAACCGAGCTTGAACTGCGCTACGGCACCACCCGCGAACCGGACGAAGCGCGCGAGCACTCCGCCGTGCTGGCGGTCGCCTATGGCGTCACCCAGCGCTGGAAGACCGAACTCGAAGCCGAGTTCGAGCGCGAACACGGCCACGGCACGCGGCTCGAGGCGATCGCCTGGGAAAACATCGTGCTGCTGACCGAGCCGGGCGAGTATGCTTTCGACGTCGGTTTGCTGGTCGAGATCGAGCGGCCGATGGAACACGAGGAAGGCTGGGTGGTCGAGTTCGGCCCACTCATCCAGACCGAGGTCGGCAAGGTGCAACTCAATTTCAATCCACTGTTCGAGCGTCACTTCCGCTCGGAGGAAGACAGCGAAACCGAACTCTCCTACCAGTGGCAGGTGAAGGTGCGCCACGCCCAGGCCTTCGAATTCGGCCTGCAGGGTTTTGGCGAGGTGGGCGAATGGAACGACTGGGAAGATTCCGAGGACCAGGAACACATGGCCGGCCCGGCGGTGTTCGGCAAGCTTCCGCTCGGCGAGCACGCCTTGAAGTACGACGCGGCCTTGCTGTTCGGGCTGAACGACCATACCGCGGACAACACCCTGCGAGTCCGGCTCGAATACGAATTCTGAGCGGCCGGCGCGCGAAGATGCTTCGCGCGACGATCGCCCTTGCCACGGCCGCAGTCGCACTGCGGCCGTTCTCGTTTGGCATCAGTCCCGAACGGCACCGATTTGGCCGCACCGATCCCGACGTGCGGCAGCCTTCCCGGCTACTCGATCAGGTCGCCGGGCGTGGGCGGCAGGTGGGGCATGGTCTGGTCGGGGAAGGGGCCGGAGAGCGCTTCCAGGAAGGCTGAAATGTCGGCCACCGTCGCATCGTCGAGCCGTTGGTCGAGCTGGGTCGTCGCCATCACTCTCACGGCCTCCGGGATGGTCTTGACCGAGCCGTTGTGAAAGTATGGTGCGGTATAGACGAGGTTGCGCAAGGTCGGCACCCGCCACATGTACCGATCCTCCTCGCTTCCGGTACTGGCGAAGCGGCCGGGATCGTCCAGTAGCCGATAGCGCGTCACGAAGTCGTTGCGCGTGTAGGTCGGAAACTTTGCGAGGAACGGCTTGCCGGCCTCGAGCACCGGACCGTTGAACGCGGCACCGCCATGGCAGGCCGTGCAGCCGGTCGCGGCGAAGGCGTCCATGCCCCGCTTCTGCTGCTCCGTCAACGCGCCGCCCTCGCCCTTGACGAAGCGATCGTAGGCGCTGTTGCCGGTCACCAGGGTCCGCTCGTAGGCAGCGATCGCCTTGGCCATGGTGTCCGCGCTGATCACAGCACCGGTACCGAAGGCCGCGTCGAACATGGGGCCATAGCCGGGAATCGCCCGCAGCCGCCCGACCGCGGACGCAAGATCCGGCATGCCCATCTCGATCGGGTTGGTCACCGGACCTTTGGCCTGATCCTCGAGCGAACCGGCGCGGCCGTCCCAGAACTGGGATGAATGGAAGGCGGCGTTCCAGACGGTCGGTGCGTTGCGCCCGCCGGTCTGCCCGTGGACGCCGATCGATACCGGCCGATGGTCGTCTCCGCCTTCCATCACGCTGTGGCATGAGGCACAGGAAACGGTGCCGGTCGAGGACAGCCGCGGATCGTGATAGAGGGTCTTGCCGAGCTCGATCTTCGCCGGGCTTTGAGGATTGTCCGCCGGGATCGGCGGCCGCTCCGGCAGGGCCTGCCAGTCCGTTGCCTGGGCGTGGCCGAAGCCGATCATCAATATGGGCAGCAAGGTCGTACGAATGTGCATCGCCATCGAAACACTCCTGTATCGGTTGGTTGATCGAATCGGTTCCGAGCCCCGGGGGCACCCGCGGCCGCGCCGGCGCGATCCCACCGGCATTTCCGATGGATGATCGGTGGGTTTTCTTAATCGCCACTTAAGTGCCGCCTTGGCGCCGGCCGCAACTGTCGATGCGATCGTCCCGGCAGCACCATGCAGCCCCGCCGACACCACCCCGGAATCGAATTGCGGGCGTTCATCGGAATTTGCTGCTGCTGTCGCGGACGGCAGGCGGGAACACCGCACGACAGAGCGGTGCCCGGGTTAGCATGGAGTCCTGCATCAATGACGGAGGCCGGCATGGGCATCAGGCAATATCAGGTGGACGCGTTCACCGATCGTCCATTTGCCGGCAACCCGGCCGCGGTGTGCATCCTGGAGAAATGGCTCGACGACGACCTGATGCAGGCCATCGCCGCCGAGAACAACCTGTCCGAAACCGCGTTTTGCGTCCGCGACGGCGCGCGCTGGCGGCTGCGCTGGTTCACCCCGAGCTGCGAAGTGCCGCTGTGCGGGCACGCCACGCTCGCGACTGCACATGTGCTGTTCACCGAAATGAGCATCGACGAGCCGACGCTCGAGTTCGACACGCTCGGCGGCACACTGGCCGTTCGACGCGAGGGCACGATGCTGGCGATGGACCTGCCGGCCTGGCCGGCGCAAGCGATCGCAACGCCTGCCGGGCTCGAGCGGGCCCTCGGCGCAACGCCCGACGAGACCCTCGAGGCCAACGACTATCTGTTGGCGGTCATGGCCGACGCTGCAGTTGTACGCCGATTGGCGCCGGACATCGACCGATTGAAGGCGCTGCCGCATTGGGGAATCGTCGTCACCGCGCGCGGCGACGACGGCTACGATTTCGTCAGCCGGTTCTTCGCGCCGGCCCACGGCGTTGCGGAAGATCCGGTCACCGGTTCGGCGCACTGCGCGCTGACGCCCTATTGGGCGGCACGCACGGGCCGTGTGCGGATGATCGGCCTGCAGTGTTCCGGTCGCAGTGGCGAAGTCGACTGCGAACTGCTCGGCCCGCGCGTGATGCTCCGCGGTCGCGCGGTGACGGTGATCGAGTCGGAATTGCGGCTGTAGCTGGCTCGTGGCGCCGATCTGCCGGCGGCCCGTTGCGCGGCTTCGGACGAGCACCTGCAAATGGGCGTTTGGCGCCCGTGCGCCGCGGACACTTCATCGGCGGACGGCCCCCACCGCAGGCCGCGTGAGATTCCGGCGGCATCTTGACACCCCTGCCCCCCTCCTATAGCTTGCGCGATTCAGCTTCAGGTGTCCCGCGGGTACCCACCCAAGGGATGAAACGGGAAGCCGGTGCACCCCTGGATTGCCATCCAGGGTCAATTCCGGCGCTGCCCCCGCAACGGTAGGCGAGTTGCGGCGGATCATCGAGCCACTGCGTTTCGACGCGGGAAGGCGATCCGCCCTGGTCTTTTCGAGACCCCTCGCGAGCCCGGAGACCGGCCTGCGGCTATTGACCGGCATTGCGGAGGGCGATGACGCGGCTGACAGGTCGTGCTTCCCTGCCTGTTTCCGCTCGATCCTTCCTCCACGACGCCTTCGTATGGCCATTGGGCGCGCGGGTGTGCGCGCCGGAGGAAAGCAAGCATGTCGAAACGCCGTCTCCTCGCTGCGGCTCTGCTGTCGTGTTCCCGTCTGTCCCTTGCCGCCGAACTCGATCCGGTCGTCGTCACCGCGACCCGCACCGCGCAGACCGCGGATCAGTCGCTGACGTCGATCACCGTCATCACACGGCCGGAAATCGAGCGCCGGCAAGCCCGTTCCGTGCAGGATTTGATGCGTGGTGCCGCGGGCGTCTCGATCGCCAGCAACGGCGGGCGCGGCAAGACCACCTCGGTGTTCCTGCGCGGCACCGAGGCGGACCACGTGCTGGTCATGGTCGATGGCGTCAAGGTCGGTTCGGCGACACTGGGCACGACCGCCTTCCAGGACATCCCGATCGAGCAGGTCGAGCGCATCGAGATCGTGCGCGGCCCCCGTTCCAGCCTGTACGGTTCGGAGGCCATCGGCGGCGTGATCCAGATCTTCACCCGCAAGGGGGGCGGCCCGCCCGCGCGGCATGTCAGCATCGGCGGCGGCAGCGACCGCAGCATCGAGGCCGCGGCCGGCCTGTCCGGCGGTGGCGAGCGCGCCTGGTTCGCTGTGGGCGCCAGCGGCGCCGACACCGACGGTTTCAACGCCTGCGACGGCCGACCCTCGCCTGACGGTGCGGGCTGCTTCACGACCGAGCCGGATCGCGACGGCTACCGCAACCGCTCGATCTCGGTGCGCGCTGGCTACCGCTTCGACAACGGCGCGGCAATCGACCTCCATGCCCTGCGAAGCAGAAGCCACAACCAGTTCGACGGCGCGTCGGTCAATGAAGCCGATTCGGCGCAACAGGTGCTTGGCGGCAGCCTGCGATTCGCGCCACTGGCACGGTGGCAGATGACGCTGGCGGCGGGTCGCAGCAGCGACCGGTCCGACAATTCCAAGGACGGCAACTTCAAGAGCCGCTTCGAGACCGTACGGCAATCGCTTTCGCTGCAGAACGACATCGGCATCGCCCGCGATCAACTGGTGACGCTGGGCGCCGACTACCAGGATGACCGGGTCGGCGGCACGACCGCCTATGTCGTCGATTCCCGCCACGTCAGCGGCCTGTTCGTGCAGTATCAAGGGACCTTCGGCGCCCACGACACACAACTCTCGCTGCGCCAGGACATCAACCCTCAGTTCGGCCACCGGGTGACCGGCAGTTCAGCCTGGGGCGTGGCACTGGGCAAGGGCCTGCGACTGGTCGCATCGTTCGGCACCGCCTTCAAGGCGCCGACCTTCAACGAGCTCTATTTCCCGGGCTTCGGCAACCCGGACCTGCGGCCCGAAGCGTCACGCAGCGTCGAAATCGGCCTCCGCGGTCGAAGCGGGCGGACATGGTGGTCGCTCGACGCCTACGAGTCACGAATCGACGACCTGATCGCCTTCGACTCGCGCATCTTCGCACCGGCCAATGTCGATCAGGCACGGCTCCGGGGTATCGAAGCCGTCGCCGCAATCCGACTGGATCGATGGTACTTCGATGCGAATCTGACCTTGCTCGACCCGAAGAACCTCTCCGCCGGCGCCAACGGCGGCAACGTTCTACCGCGCCGGGCACGGCAGTCGCTGCGCCTCGACGCCGACCGGACATTCGGCCGCCATCGCTTCGGTGCAACCCTGTTCGCCGCCGGCGGCCGCTATGACGATCTCGCCAACGCCAGAGCGCTCGATGGCTATGCGACCCTCGACCTGCGCGCCGAAGCGATCCTCACCCGGGATTGGCAATTGCTGGCGCAGATCGAGAACCTGTTCGACAAGGACTATCAAACCACCGCGTTGTTCAATTCGCCGGGGCGCAGCCTGACGCTGACCCTGCGCTATCGATCTTCCTGACTTTTCCCCGAGGACAAGGAGCACTGCATGCCCATCACATCGAATCGCCATCAGTTCCTGGCCGGCGCAACATTGCTGTTGCTGCTGGTCGGCACCCGCGGCCAGCACTTCGCCACCGTGCACAGCCTGCCCAGCGCTTCCTGGGCGGTCGTCTTTCTCGCCGGCGTCTGCCTGCGGCCGAGATGGGTCCTGCCGGCCTTGCTGGCAATGGTCTGGACACTGGATTTCGCGCCCCATCTGGTCGCCGGTGCCAGCCTGCGGGAAGTCTTCGAGGGCGGCCAGGCGTTCTGCCTTTCCCCGGGCTACCTGGCCCTGTTGCCGGCCTACGCGGCGCTGTGGTTCGCAGGCCGTTGGTACGCGCAGCGGCATCGCCAGGAATGGCGCTCCCTGTGGCTGTTGGCCGCCGCCGCGCTGACCGGCGCGGCGATCTGCGAATTGCTGTCGAGCGGTGGTTTCTATCTGTTCTCCGGGCGCTTCGCCGAACCGCACTTCAGCGAATTCGCCGGACGGCTGATCGCCTACTTCCCGCGGTCCCTGCAGTCGATGGCAAGCTACGTCGCCGCCGCCGTCGTGATCCATCTATTGCTGGTGCTGGCCGGCAAGGTGGCCGAGGGGCACAAGCCGACGGCGGCACCATGACCATCGACGACAGCGACCGCGCACGACGGCACCGGGCACGCATGCAGCACAAGAAGGCCGTCGTCGATGCCGGCATCGGCCGGGCCGATCGCGACCAGGGTCTGCTGCTGGTGCTCACCGGCCCGGGCAAGGGCAAGTCGTCGTCCGCCTTCGGCATGGTGGCGCGTGCCCTGGGCCACGGCCTGCAGGTCGGCGTCGCACAGTTCGTCAAGGGGCGCAGCGACACCGGTGAAGAGGGTTTCTTCCGCCGACAGCCAGGCGTCTCGTGGCACGTACTCGGCGAAGGATTCACCTGGGAAACGCAAGACCTCGCGCGCGATGCTGCAACCGCGAAGCGGGCATGGTCGGTCGCGCATGGCATGCTGCGCGACGAACGGCTGGGCCTGATCGTGCTCGACGAACTGTCCTACCCGCTCCGATACGGATGGCTGGATCTGGACACGGTGCTCGACGACCTCGCCGCTCGCCCGCCGCTGCAGCATGTCGTGGTCACCGGTCGCGCAATGCCCGACCGGCTGATCGCGGCGGCCGACACCGTATCCGAGCTGCATGACGTCAAGCATGCGTTTCGCGCCGGCATACGGGCACAGAAGGGTGTCGATCTATGAACGGCTGTCCGGCATTGCTGGTGTCCGCACCGGCCTCCGGCCAGGGCAAGACCACGGTCACCGCCGCGCTCGCACGCCGCTACCGCAACCAGGGGCGACGGGTGCGCGTATTCAAGGTCGGGCCGGACTTTCTCGATCCGATGATCCTCGAGCTCGCGTCCGGCAACCCGGTGTACCAACTCGACTTGTGGATGGGGGGCGAAGCGCACTGCAGGCAGTTGTTGCACGACGCCGCCGGCCGTGCCGACCTGATCCTTATCGAAGGCGTCATGGGCCTGTTCGACGGTGCCCCTTCCAGCGCCGATCTCGCCCGCCTGTTCGGTGTCCCGATTCTGGCGGTGATCGACGGCAGCGCGATGGCCCAGACCTTCGGCGCGGTGGCGCACGGCCTCGCCGTCCACCGCCCGGGCCTGGCGATTGCCGGCGTGCTCGCCAACCGCGTCGCGGGCAGCAGTCACTTCCGGATGCTCGTCGAAGGCCTGCCGTCGGACCTGGCGCGATGTGGCTGGCTGGCGCACGATGGCGAGATTGCGCTGCCGGAACGCCACCTCGGCCTGATGCAGGCCGACGAGATCGGCGACCTCGATGCGCGCATCGAGCGAGCCGCACGAGCGCTTGCCGACGGCCCGCCCGCATTGCCGCCGACCGTGGCGTTCCCGGCGGCGACACCAGCGCCGGTCGAGCCGCTGCTGGCCGGCGTGCGTATCGCGGTGGCGCAGGACGCCGCATTCGCGTTTCTGTACCGCGCCAATCTCGACCTGCTGCGTGCGCTCGGTGCCGAACTCGCATTCTTTTCACCGCTCGACGACGCGACCTTGCCGCAGGCCGGCGCGCTCTATCTCCCCGGTGGCTATCCGGAGCTCCACCTCGATCGCCTCGCCGCCAACCGGCCGATGATGTCTGCAATTCGATCCTTCCACGCCGAAGGCCACCCGATCGTCGCCGAATGCGGTGGCATGCTCTACCTGCTCGAATCGCTCGCCGACGTGACGGGTCGCGATGCCGCCATGGCGGGGATACTGCCCGGCCGCGCGGCGATGCAGAAACGACTGGCCAATCTCGGCATGCAACGTGCCGAACTGCCGGAAGGGGCGCTGCGTGGCCACACCTTCCATTACTCGGCGATGACCACCGACCGCGAGCCGATCGTCGTATCGCATCCGACCCGACATCACGGCAATGGCGAACCCGTCTATCGCCTGGGCCGGTTGACCGCCTCGTATATGCACTGGTACTTCCCCTCGAGCCCCGGCGCGACGGCCGGCCTGTTCCTGACATGAGCCGGCTCGTACAGCCCGCAATCAAAGCCGGCCACTACGCCACCCGCAATCGCCATGGCCGGCGCCGGCGGACGGCGCTTGGCTGATGGCGACCGCGACGCTTGCGGTGGCCGCGGTGATCGCCGACTGGCTGCTCGGCGAACCGCGCCGCTGGCACCCGCTCGTCGGCTTCGGCAGGCTTGCCGAGCGTATCGAGCAGGCACTCCACCCCGGCAGCGGCGCATCACCATTGGCCCATCGCTCACTGGGCTTGCTGGCTGTCGTGGCCTCGATCCTGCCGCTGACGCTGCTGGCCGCGCTTGTCACCGGGCCGGCGGGAAGCGGCGACCTGATCGGCCTGCTCCTGCTCTATTTCGCCCTCGGGCACCGAAGCCTGCATCAGCATGCCCTCCGGGTCATGCACGCAGCGCAGCGCGGCGACGACGCCCGCCGATGCGCCGGGTTGATGGTGAGCCGCGACCCGGAGGCGATGGACGTCGCGGCCGCGACCATCGAGTCGGTACTCGAGAACGCCAGCGACGGCGTGTTCGCAACCCTGTTCTGGTTCGTCGTCGCTGGTGCTGCGGGAGCCGTGCTCCATCGCCTGTCGAATACCCTCGATGCGACCTGGGGCTATCGCAACGAGCGATATCTTCATTTCGGATGGGCGGCGGCGCGACTGGACGATCTTCTCAACTTCGTGCCCGCGAGACTCACGGCCCTGACTTTTGCATTATCGGGCCAGACCCGCCAGGCGCTGGCGTGCTGGCGGGTCCAGGCGTGCTGCTGGGCAAGCCCGAACGCCGGCGCGGTGATGGCGGCCGGGGCCGGCGCCCTCGGCCTGCGCCTCGGCGGCCCTGCGCGCTATCACGGCGCATGGCATCCGCGCCCGGTATTGGGCTGCGACAGTCGTCCGACGACGCGCGATATCGAGCGGGCACTCGGTCTCGTGCAACGGGGGGTCTGGCTCTGGCTGGCCGTGCTGGTGCTGATCGGGATGGCGACCGATGCTTGAACACGGAGGCATGCTTCGCCAGGCTGCAGCGAGATACGGCCGCCCGCCCGAAGCATGGCTCGATCTCTCGACCGGCCTCAATCCACGGGGCTGGCCGGTACCACGGATTCCAGCGTGGTGCTGGTCGCGTCTGCCGGAAGACGACGATGGCCTCGAGCGGGTCGCACGGATGCACTATGGCGTCGACCACATCCTGCCGGTCGCAGGCTCGCAGGCCGCCATCCAGGCCCTGCCCCGTCTGCGTCCGCCGTCGCTCGTCGCCGTGCTCGATCCGGGCTATGCCGAGCATGTCCGAGCCTGGCGGCATGCCGGCCACGTAGTTCGCGCCTGCACGGCCGATCGCCTGGACGAAGCCGTGGCGCGTTCCGACGTCGTGGTGCTAATCCATCCCAACAACCCGACGGGTGCCCGCTTTCCGCTCGAGCAGCTTGTCGCCTGGCACGCCCGCCTGGCCGCCCGAAACGGATGGCTGGTGGTCGACGAGGCCTTCATGGACGCCACGCCGGCGCACAGCCTGTGTGGCCAGGGGGCTCGACCCGGCTTGATCGTATTGCGCTCGCTCGGCAAGTTCTTCGGCCTCGCCGGTGCCCGCGTCGGATTCGTCGTTGCGCATCCTGCGTTGCTCGGGCCGCTGCGCGAGCTGCTCGGTCCGTGGCACCTGAGTGCCCCTGCGCGCTGGATCGCCGCCGCCGCCCTCGCCGACAGGGCATGGCAGGAGACGACTCGACAACGTCTTCGCAACGACGGCATGCGGCTGCGGCGCCTGCTCGATCGACATCGCCTCGGGCCGACCGGCGGTTGCGACTTGTTTCAGTGGATATGCACGGCGAATGCGCCGGCGGTGCACGAGGCACTTGCCCAGCGGGGCATCCTGATCCGGCTGTTCGCCGACTGTCCGGGCCTGCGTTTCGGATTGCCCGGCCGGGAATCGGAATGGCGTCGGTTGGCGAGGGCCTTGACCACGCTGGATCTTGCGCCTGGGGTTCGACCGACATGGGGCGCGCGGCGCAGCGGGCATCGAGCGTGACCGACCCGGGACAATCGCATCCTTGGGTCATGAATCCGGCCGCCGCCATCCGCGATCGGCCCGAATCCGCGAGCGACATGCGCTTGGTCGCGATGCGCCCCTTGTGACGCTCGACCCGCGGCAGCCTCGCCACGATGTGGCGGGCGCTGGCGAACCCTGCGGGACAGATCCGGTGTTGACTGTGGACCGGACCGCGTCGCATCGCACGCTGAGGCGGTAACGATCCGCTGCGCAGCGGCGATCAGATCGGCGAATTCGGCATCGGCAATGCCCCGCGAACCGCCGTCGACCGGAAGCGCGAAGTGCCAGCAGGCAACGCCGGCACTTCGCGCATCGCGACGGTGCTCAGGCGGCCGCGGATGCCACGGCCGGAGCCGACGACCGGATCAGGTGATCGAAGGCCGTCAATGCTGCCTTCGACCCCTCGCCCATTGCGATCACGATCTGCTTGTACGGCACGGTCGTGGCGTCGCCGGCAGCGAAGACGCCCGGCACGCTGGTCTCGCAGCGCGGGTTGACTTCGATCTCGCCGAAGCGCGACAGCTCGACCGAACCTTTGAGCCAGTCGGTGTTCGGCAGCAAACCGATCTGCACGAAGACGCCTTCGAGTTCGACGTGATGGGCCTCGCCGGTACCGCGGTCGGTATAGGTCAGGCCATTGACCTTGCCGTCTGCGCCAGTGATCTCGGTGGTCTGGGCCGAGGTGTGAATCTCGACGTTGGCGAGGCTCTTCAGCTTCGCCTGCAGTACCGCATCGGCGCGCAGCTTGCTGTCGAATTCGAGCAGCGTGACATGGCCGACGATGCCTGCCAGGTCGATCGCCGCCTCGACGCCGGAATTGCCGCCCCCGACCACGGCGACCCGCTTGCCCTTGAACAGCGGACCGTCGCAGTGCGGGCAGTAGGCCACCCCGCGGCCTCGGTACTCCTGCTCTCCGGGCACGCCGAGTTCGCGCCAGCGCGCGCCGGTCGCCAGGATCACGGCCCTGGCCCGCAGGCTGGCGCCGCCGGCGAGACGAACCTCGGAAAGATCGCCCGGCACCAGGGCTTCGGCACGCTGACCGTCGATGATGTCCACCTCGTATTGGCGGACATGTTGTTCAAGGGCGGCGACCAGCTTCGGTCCTTCGGTCCCCTTGACCGAGATGAAGTTCTCGATCGCCAGCGTGTCCATCACCTGGCCGCCGAAACGCTCGGAAACGATACCGGTGCGAATGCCCTTGCGCGCGGCGTAGATGGCGGCCGCAGCGCCGGCCGGTCCGCCGCCGACGATCAGCACGTCGAAGGGTTCCATCGCGGCGATCTTCTCGGCTTCGCGCGCCTGGGCGCCACGATCGACCTTGGCCAGGATTTCCTTCAGGGTCATCCGGCCCTGGCCGAAAGGCTCGCCGTTCAGGAACACGGTCGGCACCGCCATGATCTTGCGCGCCTCGACCTCGTCCTGGAACAGTGCGCCGTCGATCATGGTATGGCGGACGTTCGGATTCAAGACCGCCATCAGGTTCAGGGCCTGGACCACGTCGGGACAGTTCTGGCAGGACAAGGAAATGAAGGTCTCGAAGGTGAAGCTGCCGTCGAGTGCCTTGATCTGTTCGATCACCTCCGGCTCGACCTTCGGCGGATGCCCGCCAGCCTGCAGCAATGCCAGCACCAGCGACGTGAATTCGTGCCCGAGCGGGATGCCGGCGAAGCGGATGCCCATCTGCTGACCCTGGGCGCTGACCGCGAACGACGGCTTGCGTTCGGTGTCGTCCCGACGCTCGTCGAGGCTGATCTTGTCCGAGAGTTCGGCGATTTCTTTCAACAGCGCGAGCATCTCGGTCGATTTCTCGCCGTCGTCCAGGCTCGCCACCAACGAGATCGGCCGGGTCAGGTGCTGAAGATAGGCCTTGAGCTGGTTCTTGAGCGCGGTATCGAGCATTTCAGGACTCCATTGTCGGTTTGCGGGCAAAAAAATGCCCGGGGCACGCCCCGGGCAAAGGGGCAACAATCAGATCTTGCCGACCAGATCCAGCGACGGCGCGAGGGTTTCGTCGCCCGGCGTCCACTTGGCCGGGCAGACTTCGCCGGGGTGCGAGGCCACGTACTGGGCAGCCTGGATCTTGCGGACGAGTTCCTTGGCATCGCGGCCGATCCCCAGATCGTGGATCTCGGCGACCTTGATCTCGCCTTCCGGATTGATGACGAAGGTGCCACGCAGGGCCAGACCCTCTTCCTCGATCATCACCTCGAAGTTGCGCGAGATCGTGCCGGTCGGATCACCGACCATCGGGAAGCGGATCTTCTTGATGGTGTC
This sequence comes from Rhodocyclaceae bacterium, assembly GCA_020445765.1. GTDB lineage: Bacteria > Pseudomonadota > Gammaproteobacteria > Burkholderiales > Rhodocyclaceae > Cognatazoarcus. The sequence goes on from JAGRFY010000146.1 coordinate 15,622, forward strand.
GGAGGCGTCGTGCCATGCCTTATGGGTGAAGTGGGTGTCGGTGGACACCGAATACACCTCCACGCCCATGTCCTGCAGCTTGGCGTAGTTGTCCGCGACGTCGCCCAGTTCGGTCGGGCAGACGAAGGTGAAGTCGGCCGGGTAGAAGAACACGACGGACCACTTGCCCAGCAGATCCTGCTCGCTCACCGGCTTGAATTCGCCGTGGTGATAGGCGGTCGCCTTGAACGGCTTGATCTTGCTGTTGATGAGGCTCGACATATTGCTAGCTCCTTTGTGCTTGCGGGTTGGTGAAGATTCGATGGCTCATGTTAACGGCCGGCCATCCATTAAACCAATTGAACATACCGATTAATGCGATTGCGAATTTCTATCGAACCGCCTGCAGCGAGGCGACAGCGGACCGGACGGGACTGTCCCGCCGGCCCTGCGGAAGCTTGGGGCGGAACGCTGCAGCGCAAGGGGCTGCGTCGTGCAATGCAGCAGCGCGTCAGCTGAAGCGGTCGCGGAATGCCTGCGGCACTGGCCGGGAGACCTTCTCGGCATAGTCGTAGAACACGATGCCGGTCTTGCCAAACGCCACCAGGCGGTCGCTTCCGGCCTCCGCCATCCGCCACACGAGATCGCAGCCCTTTGCCCAGAACTCGGCGGCCGCCATCGACACGCGCATCGTCTCGCCGTGGTGGGCTTCGGAGCGATACTGCACCGCGGCATCCGCGACCACGATGCCGACACCGTCGACGTCGAGCTCCGAAAAGCCCAGGGACTCGAAGAAACCGACTCTGGCCTCGGAAACCAGCGTCAGCAGCAGGGCATTGTCGAGGTGGTTCCGGTTATTGACCTGGAGCAGGTAGATCGGCAGGTCGACCGAGTAGCGAAAGTGTTCGGGCAGTTCGATGGAGACGCGCGCCATGGCAGGAATACGGATGAAGGGCCGATCAGTCTATCAGCATACGGCAGCGTCGCCGGCCGGCGCGTGCGTCGGTCGTATCGCGCGGGTGTGCGTCGGACCGCCGGCCTGCGCCCACCCGCGCTATCCGCGGTTTCCGCCGAACAGACCACCGAGCATGGCCATGCCCTGCTGGAGCAACTGATCGTCGCCCTGCAGCGCACCGTTGGGGCTGAGCCTGTCCACCAGTTGCGGCAGGTAGTCGGCGATGCCCTGGCTCGCTGCTTCGGTGCTGAGCCCGACCTGCCCCGCCAGATTGGCCAGCATGTCGCCCCCGATCGCGTCCCTGATCTGGTCCGGGGACACGGGCAGATTGGCCCCAGTGCCGAGCCAGGACGACACCTGGTCACCGAGGCCCGCTTGCTGCAGCTGCGCAACCAGGCCCTGCAGCCCACCCTCTTCCTGCAAGAGCTGCTGTGCGAGCTGCAGCAGCGATGATTGTCCATCGCCACCGCCCAGAACCTGGCTGGCCAGTTGATCGAACAAACCCATGGTGAACTCCTCGATTGGTGTCGGTCGGTCGCCGATCATCGCCCGCAGAGCCACCGGCCTCAAGCCCGATTGACCGGAATTTACGTCGCCGTCGTCAGCCGCCCGGCATCGGGCGTCGGTTAGAATCTTCGTCCGCACCGCAGGAATTCCAGCATGAACCAGGACGAACTCAAGCGCGCAGCCGCCATCGCGGCCCTGGACTATGTCATCGACGGCGAGATCGTCGGCGTCGGCACCGGCTCGACCGCCAACCATTTCATCGACGGCCTGGCGACGATCAAGGACCGCATCCGCGGTGCGGTCGCCAGTTCGGAGGCGAGTGCGCGACGACTCGCTGCGCACGGCGTGCGGCTGTTCGATCTGAACGACGTCGAGCGCATGCCGGTCTACGTGGACGGCGCCGACGAGATCGACGCCGGACTGGCGATGATCAAGGGCGGCGGCGGCGCCTTGACCCGCGAGAAGATCGTCGCGGCGGTCGCCGACCGCTTCGTCTGCATCTGCGACGCCAGCAAACGCGTCGCGCGCCTCGGCCGCTTTCCGCTGCCGGTCGAAGTGATTCCGATGGCACGGGCCCATGTCGCCCGGCGGCTGACGGCACTCGGTGGCGAGCCGAGGCTGCGCCAGGGGTTCGTCACCGACAACGGCAATCTGATCCTTGACGTACATGGTCTCGAGATCACCGATCCAGCCGGCCTCGAAGCCGAAATTGACCATATCGCCGGAGTCGTCGCCAGCGGACTGTTCGCGATGCGCGGAGCAAACGTGTTGCTGCTGGCCGCCGCCGAAGGCGTCGAACGGATCCTGCGGCCGTGAACTGAAATATTTCCGTCATCAGACCCTGCTATGGTCCGGGCTCGCGCCCATCGACAAGATCATGATGAACCAACACACCTCGAAGCAGTTCGACTCGGAACTCGAGCAGATGCGCACCCGTGCATTGCAGATGGGCGGGCTCGTCGAGCAGCAGATCGACCGCGCGGTACGCGGGCTCGAGAGCGGCGACATGGGCGAAATCGAAGACGTGATCGCCACCGACAAGACCGTCAACCGGTTCGAGCTCGAACTCGACCAGCTGTGCAGTCACATCATCGCCCGGCGCCAGCCCACGGCCGTGGATCTGCGCATGGTGATGTCGGTGATGCGGATCGTGCGCGATCTGGAGCGGGTCGGCGACGAAGCCAAGAAGATTGCCAAGATGGCGCGCTCGCTCCATTCCGAGGAGGGCGGCGGCCTGGTGCCGGAAGTCACCGTGCGCCATGCGGCCGACCTCGCCGTCAAGATGCTGCGGGAATCACTCGACGCCTTCGCCCGCGCGGATCTCGAACTGGCGACGTCGGTGGTCAAGCAGGACAAGGCGGTGGATGCGGAATTCAAGGCGCTGATGCGACAGCTGATCACCTACATGATGGAAGACCCACGGACCATCTCGCGCTGCATCGAACTGTTGTTCGTCGCCAAGGCGATCGAGCGCATCGGCGACCATGCCAAGAACATGGCGCAATACGCGGTCTACATGGCCAAGGGCGAGGATGTTCGCCACGGCGGCATCGAGGCGATGGAACGCGCGGCGCGGCAATAGCGCCGGCGCGTCGCCGCAACGAATGAGGGGACGGCACCGCCGTCCCCTCATTCGTTGGCAAGGCCCGTTGCGCGCCCTGCAGCTACTCCGACGGCGGCACGAAGCCGGACACCTGATCGGCACCATCCTCGAAGAAGTGCTTCTCCATCTGCTCGGACAGATACTTGCGTGCCCGCGCATCCATCAGGTTGAGCCGGTTCTCGTTGATCAGCATGGTCTGATAGCGGACCCACTGCTGCCACGCCTCCTTCGAGACGTTGTCGAATATGCGCTTGCCCAGTTCCCCTGGCACCGGCGGGAAGTCGAGCCCTTCGGCCTCCCGGCCGAGCTTGATGCAATTGACCATCCGGGTCATTGCCACTCCTTTTTGCGTTGCTGACCGATCAATCGATTCTATCATCGGCGGCCGAGTGCTCCCGCTCTGCGCTCGGCTGACCGGCCATCGCCCAGCGATTCTTGCCGGACGACTTGGCCCGGTACATCGCCGCATCGGCAGCCGCCACCAGGCCGCGCACGTCACCGGCGTCGGTCGGATAGCAGGCCAGGCCGACACTGGTCGTCAGCCGCACGTCCTGGCCGTTGAAGTGAAACACCGCTTCGCCGACACTATCGACCACCCGCTTGGCGAGTTCCTGCAGGTGGCTGTCCTCGCTGTCGGGTACCAGGATCGCGAATTCGTCGCCACCGAAACGGAACAGCATCTCGTGGCGTCGCACCACGCGGCCGATGGTTTCGGCCAGGGTCACCAGCACGCGGTCGCCAGCCTGGTGCCCGAAATTGTCATTGACCGGCTTGAAGCCGTCCAGATCGAACACCAGCAGGCCGGTCTGCCGCGACCGGCGCCGACTCTCGGCAATCTCGCGATCGAGTTCCTCGTCGAAGCGGCGACGATTGTAGAGCCCCGTCAAGGCGTCTCGCTCAGCCTGCTGCTGCAGGATCTCGGCCGACCGTCGGGCAACCGTGACGTCCTCGAAGATCCAGACGCGACCGATCGTGATCTCCGAACCTTCCCGGGTCACGACCACCGAGGAATCGGTGATCACGCGACCATCCTTCAGGCGGAACTCGTAGGCTGCGCTGCCATGCCCGCCGTCGAGCACTTCGTTGACGTGTGCCCGGTACGAAGATGCGCTTTCCATCTGCTCCTCGCAGCGGCCGAAGAGCACCACGTCGCGCATGCCGAATAGGTTCTCCTGCGACTCGAATCCCCACATCTGCAGAAACGCCTGGTTCAGGTAGAGCACGCGCTGTTCGGTATCCATCAGCACGATGCCGGGCCGGATCGCATCGAGCACCGCAGCCAGGCGCTGGCGTTCGTCCTTGGTGCGCAGCAGGTAATGCTCCGACAAGGAGCGGGCCCGCCGCATCTCCGCCACGCTCTCGAGCAGCCGCAGTTCCGCTTCCTTGCGCGACTGGATCGGCTCGCCCGAGAGCCGCACGGCGGTCAGGCTGCCGCGCCCGTCGACCACCGGCGTCCAATGGCAGGCGACCCAGATGACGCCACCGCCGCGATGCTCGAGCCGCACCTCGAAGCTGGTCGGCTCGCTCTCCTGGAACGCCTGCGCCGCCTGCTGGTGGCAATACGCGCGGTCGGTCTGATGCACCAGCAGCGCGACTGGATCTTCCGCTTCGACGCATTCTTCAGGCGTGAAACCCGCAATATCGACGACCGAGGGGCTGATCCACAGCAGTCGCCGATCCGGCGAGAACAGCGCCTCGAGACCGTGCACGGTGTTGGCGACCAGACGCATTTCGCGTTCGCGGCGCAGCAGTGCCTCGAGCCGGGCGATCAGGTCTGCAGTGCGGGAATCGATCATCCGGTCGAGCCCCGTCAGCGGCTGCGGGGGCAAGGTGGCGATCAGGTCTTCGACATGACGGCCGGCTTCCCGCCGGTGCCGTTCGCGCAGGCCGACGACGATCGCAGCGGCGGCGGCAGTCGCCAGTGCCGTCCACGGCATTCGACCGCCCCCGCCGAGCGCGAAGTGAACGATGGCGCCGACGAGGATCGCCACCAGCAGCACCAGCAGCGGCTCGACCAGCTTGCTCGACGTGACGTGAGCCGGCAGTTGCATGTGGTGCTTCACAAGGCCTTGACCAGCACCTTGGATCGGCGCTGGTAGTTGTACAGGCCACGCTTCTGCCCAGGCAGGTCGTCCGGCCCGCCCTCTCGAAAGCCCCGCTCGCGGAACCAGTGCGCGGTTCGGGTGGTGAGCACGAACAGCCGACCCAGGCCGACAGCCCGCGCGCGCTGTTCGATGCGCCGCAACAGCATGTCACCGAGCCCGGAGCGCCGATAGTCGGGTTGTACCGCCAGGCACGCCAGCTCGGCCGTGGCTTCCTCGACGAAGGGATAGAGTGCCGCACAGCCAACCAGGACGCCGTCGTGCTCGACCAGCGTGAAGCGGCAGATTTCCTGTTCCAGCAACTCGCGACTGCGCCGTACCAGGGTACCGTCGGCTTCCAGCGGTCCGATCAGGGAAACGAGCGCGCCGACGTCGTCCGGCGTCGCGTCGCGCACCCGGAACAAGGGGTCACGACTGACCAGCGTCCCCACCCCCTGATGCGTGAAGAACTCGAGCAGCAGGCCGCCGTCCTTGGCCTGGTCGATCAGGTGCACGCGGCCGACACCGCGCCGCACCGCACGGATCGCGCAAGGCAGGTAGTAATCCAGGTCTTCACACAATTCCGCGCCGGCTGCGAGCATCTGCTCGGCTTCGTCGGCGGTCACCGACTCGATCAGGCGACCGGCGCCGTCGAGCAGTCCGGGTGCGTCGCACAGGTAGAGCAGCTTGTCTGCCTTCAGCGAAACGGCAACCGCCTCGGCGACCTCCTCCATCGGCAGGTTGAAGATCTCGCCGGCCGGCGAGACGCCCAGCGGCGAAATCAGCACGACGTTCTGCTGGTCGAGATCGGCGGCAATCTCGTCCGCAACGATCTTGCGCACCGCGCCGGTGAAATGGAAATCGACGCCGTCGACGACCCCCACCGGGCGCGCGACGATGAAGTTGCCCCCCGTGACCCGGATGTAACTGCCCGCCATCGGTGTGTTCGGCAGCCCCTGCGACAGCAATGCCTCGAGTTCGAGGCGGGTCACCGCCATCGCCGACTTGACGCATTCGAGGGCGTCGGCATCGGTCACCCGGATGCCATTGTGGATTCGCGGCACCAGGCCCCTTGCACGCAGCGCAGCTTCGATCTGCGGCCGCGCCCCGTGCACCAGCACGAGCCGGATTCCGAGCGCCGCCAGCAGATTGCAGTCGTACGCGAGCTTCTGTGCCATCTCGCCGCCGGCGATCTCGCCGCCGAATCCAACGACGAAGGTCTTGCCGCGAAAGGCGTGGATGTAGGGTGCGGCCGCGCGCACCCAGTCCACGAACGGCTGGGTTTCGGCACCGGTGCTGACTTCACTGGTGTATTGGAATGCGTCAGGCATGCTCGACCTATAACGCGACGACGCAGAGGGCCATCATCGTCATTCTATCCGCTAGTTGCCGTTGCCATTTGCCGGACATCACGCCAGTGCCGCCTCCAGTCGCTCGCAGACCGTTCGCAGCACCTTGATCCGGGCAAAACGCTTGTCGTTGGCCTCGATCAAGGTCCACGGCGCGATGTCGGTGCTGGTCCGATCCACCATGTCGCACACGGCCTCGGCATAGGCGTCCCACTTCTCGCGATTGCGCCAATCCTCCTCGGTGATCTTGAAACGCTTGAACTCCACCTCTTCACGCTCCTTGAAGCGGCGCAACTGCTCGTCCTTGGAGATCGCCAGCCAGAACTTGACGACGACTGCGCCATTGTCGACGAGCTGGGCCTCGAAATCGTTGATCTCCGCATAGGCCCGGGTCCAGTCGGCTTCGCTGCAAAAGCCTTCGATGCGCTCCACCAGTACCCGGCCGTACCAGGAACGGTCGAAGATCGTGATCCGGTGCTGGCGCGGCAGCTTGCGCCAGAAGCGCCATAGGTAGGGCTGCGCGCGTTCCTCCTCGCTCGGTGCGGCGATCGGCACGACTGCGCATTGACGCGGATCGAGCGCCTGGATCATGCGCCGGATGCTGCCGCCCTTGCCGGCCGCATCGTTGCCTTCGAACACGCAGATCAGCGAGCGCGATGCAAAGCGCTTGTCGCGCGACAGCTTTCCGAGTCGTTCCTGCAACAGCTTGAGCGCCACGGAATAGCTTCGCTTGTCCAGTGACAGGTCGAGATCGAGCGCATTCAGCACGTTTCGCTGATCGAGCTGGCCACGCATGATCGGCGGCTCGCAATGCTGGCCGACGTGGTCCGGCAGTTCCAATCGTCGTCGGATCGACTGCAGCAGGATGTGGCCGACCGTCAGCGAGCGGAAGCGGTCGTCCAGGCCGTCGACGATGTGCCAAGGTGCCTCGGCGGTGCTGGTGCGCCGGACCAGGTGTTCCGACACCCGCCTGAATTTGTCGTACTCCTTGTACCGTCGCCAGTCCTCCCTGGTCACGCGCCAGCGCGTCTTCTTGTCCGCCTCGAGGCTCTTCAGCCGGTTCTTCTGCTCCTTCTTCGAGAGATGGAACCAGAACTTGACCAATAGCGCCCCCTCGTCCACCAGCATCCGCTCGAAACGCTGAATCGCGCTGGCACGGTGCTCGGAGATCTCGTCGACGATGCGCCCCTGGCCGTCATCGCCCTGCAGCGCCAGCGAATACCAGGACCCGAACAACAGGCCGACCTTGCCGCGCGGCGGCAGATCGCGCCAGAAGCGCCACATCGGCGGCCGCTCGCGCTCATCCTCGGTCGGCACGCCGTAGGCCCGGGTTTCGACGTAGCGTGGATCGAGCCATTCGTTGAGCAGGTGAAGCGTCTCGCCGCGACCGGCGCCATCGACGCCGTTGATCAGAACGATCACCGGAAAGCGGCCGGCTTCCTTGAGTTCGTACTGGACGTTCAGCAGGTCCGCACGCATCTGCGGCGCATCTTCCTCGTAGCGCGCCTTGGACACCGAGTGACCCAGCTCCGCCGATTCGAACATTCGCGTCTCCTCTTCTTCTTGGTTGATTCGCATCATCAGCCACCGACCGCAAGCCGACCGACGGGATCTAGAAATCACCCCACAGCAGCTGCACGGCGGCGAGCGCGGCCAGCCCGGCGGTCTCGGTGCGCAGCACGCGAGGCCCAAGCGCTGCACCAAGGCAGCCGGCGGTGTCGAACATCGCCAGCTCGCGCTCGCTCCAGCCGCCCTCGGGCCCGACCACCAGCCGCACCTCGCCGGCAGGTTTCGGCAGCGCGCTCAGGCGCCGGCCGGAATCCGGGCGCAGCACGATCGGCGGCGCCTGCCGACTTTGACCGAGCCACTGCGCAAGCTCGGCGATCGGCTCGATGCGCGGGATACGATTGCGGCCGGACTGCTCGCAAGCGGCCACCGCCACCTGCTGCCAGTGCCGTTCGCGACGCTGGGCACGGTCGCCGGACACCCGGCTCACGCTGCGTTCGGCGACGACCGGCTGGATCGCGGAGACACCGAGTTCGACGGCCTTCTGGACCACCCAGTCGAGCTTTTCGGCGCCGGCCAGCGCCTGCACCAGTACCGTTCGCAGCGGCGACTCCCGCTCCGGCGCCGACCAGTGCAACAGCGCGACGCGGCTCGAACGCCCGACCGACAGCAGCCGCGCTTCGACTTCGCGCCCGCTGCCGTCGAACAACACCAGCGACGCCCCGACACGCAGGCGCAATACCTTGGCAGCGTGGTGGGCGACCATCTCCGGCAGGTCGTACTCTCCGCCCTGCGGCAGGTCCGGCGGACAAAAAAAGCGAGGGATCATCGTGTTAGTATAAAACGCTCCCCTTATACAAGAAGTGCCTGCCATGGTCCGGACGACGACACCGGTATGCGAATTCGGTCAGCGCGCCGCGCCGTTCGACCTGCCCGGCGTCGACGGCCTCCGCCATACGCTGGACAGCGCCCGTGGCGCCAGCGGGCTGCTGGTGATGTTCATCTGCAACCACTGCCCCTTCGTCAAGGCGGTCATCGAGCGTATCGTTCGCGACACCGCCGAACTGGCGACGCTCGGAATCGGCAGTATCGCGATCATGTCGAACGACCCGACCGACTATCCGGAAGACGGCTGGGATCACATGGTTCGCATCGCCCACGACAAGTCCTTTCCGTTTCCGTACGTGGCCGACGCCGACCAAACGGTAGCCAAGGCCTATGGTGCTGTTTGCACGCCCGATTTCTTCGGCTTCGACGCCGATCTCAAGCTGCGGTACCGGGGACGTCTCGATGCATCGGGCATGCAGCCGGCGCCCGCTGGAGCCACCCGCGAACTGTTCGAAGCCATGCGCCAGGTGGCACGAACCGGCCACGGCCCCGAGCAGCAGTATCCGAGCATCGGCTGCTCGATCAAGTGGAGAGACGACTGAATGCCATCTGCATCGACACGGCTCGGACGGGCCAGGGCGCTGGAGTCGCTGGTGCGCGAGATCGCCCGCGACGAGATCCTGCCGCGCTATCTGAAGACCGCTCGTAACCGCAAGTCGGACGGCTCGCTGTTCACCGAGGCGGACATCGAGTCCCAGCGCAAGCTTGCCGAGGCCCTGCCCAATCTCGCCGCCGGCTCAGTGCTCGGCGAGGAGATGAATCCCGAGGAGCAGGCGCGGGTATGGAAGGCCGGCCGCAAGGGGCTGTGGTGCATCGACCCGATCGACGGCACCACCAATTTTGCCAACGGCATCCCGTTCTTCTGCGTGTCGGTCGCCTATCTGGTGGACCACGAGCCGCGCTTCGGTGTCGTCTACAACCCGGTGACCGACGAATCCTTCTTCGCCGCCAAGGGCGCCGGCGCCTTCCTGAACGGCGTCGAACTGCCGTTGCGCTCGCCGGCACCGGTGCTCGCGGATGCGGTCGCCGGCGTCGATTTCAAGCGTATCAGCCACCATCTCGGCGACGAACTGGCGGTGCGGCCGCCGTACTATTCCCAGCGCAACTTCGGCTCGAGTGCGCTCGAATGGTGCTTCGTCGCGGCCGGACGGCTGGATGTGTACATTCACGGCGGCCAGATGCTGTGGGACTATGCGGCCGGCCAGCTGATCCTGGCCGAGGCCGGCGGGCAGGCGGCTGCGCTCGACGGCGGTTCGCTGTCGGCCGGCCCCGCGGTCAAGCGCGGTGTCGTTGCGGCCGCCACACCCAGCCTGTTCGCCGAGTGGCAGCGCTGGCTGCGGGCCCACCTCTGAGCCCCACCGGTCACCTTCCGCCGCGGCATTCGGCCCAGGCAGCGCGCGCCGCTTGACGCGCCGGGCGGACCTATTTCGCACTTGGAGCGACTCCCATGTCGATGAAGCACCCGATCATCGCGGTGACCGGTTCGTCCGGCGCCGGCACGACCACCGTCAAGCACACCTTCGAAGCGATCTTTCACCGCGAGAACGTCAACGCGGCGATCGTCGAGGGCGATGGCTTCCACCGCTACACACGCGAAGAGATGAAACGGCTGATCGAGCGCGCCGAATCGGACGGCCAGCGCGGCGTCAGCCACTTCGGCCCCGAAGCCAACCTGTTCGACGAACTCGAGGAATTGTTCCGAAGCTACGGCGAGACGGCGACCGGCACCCGTCGCTACTACATCCACAACGCCGAGCAGGCCGCGCGCTGGGGGCGCGCCCAGGGCATGTTCACCGACTGGGAAGATCTGCCGGAAGGCACCGACTGCCTGTTCTACGAGGGCCTGCACGGCGGCGTCGTGTCGGGCAGCGTCGACGTCTCGCGCCACGTGGACCTGCTGATCGGCGTGGTGCCGACGATCAACCTGGAATGGATCCAGAAGGTGCATCGCGATACCCGGCTGCGCGGCTACTCGCTGGAGGCGGTACAGGACACCATCCTGCGGCGGATGTACGACTATGTCCATTACATCGTTCCGCAGTTCTCGCGCACCAACATCAACTTCCAGCGCATACCGGTGGTGGACACCTCGAACCCCTTCGTCGCCCGTGACATTCCCTCGCTCGACGAATCGCTGGTAGTGATCCGCTTCAAGGATCCGCGCGGCGTCGACTTTCCGTATCTGCTGCGCATGCTGCACGACTCCTTCATGTCGCGCGCAAACACCATCGTCGTCCCGGGAGGTCGCCTGGACCTCGCGATGCAGCTGATCCTGACCCCGCTGATCTGGAAGCTGATGGAACGCCGGCGGCAGTGGGTCTAGCGCCTGGCGGCGACGGGTCAGCGGCCGGCCCGAGCCTGCCGGCTACCCACGAATCCCGGAATCGACGATAATTCCGGTCTTTTTCGAGTCGGCACGAGCCGGCCGCGAGGATTTCATGTCGTCTTCCGCTACGGTCAAAGCCCCCGTGTTCAACCCGTTGACCGGTGCCATTCGGGCGCTGGCGATGGACGCCGTCCAGAAAGCCAAGTCGGGCCACCCCGGTGCGCCGATGGGCATGGCAGAGATCGCCGAGGTCTTGTGGCGCCACCACCTGCGACACAATCCGGCGAATCCCCGGTGGGCCGATCGCGACCGTTTCGTGCTGTCGAACGGCCATGGCTCGATGCTGATCTACGCGCTGCTGCACCTGACCGGCTACGATCTGACGATCGACGACCTGAAGAACTTCCGCCAGCTTCACAGCAAGACGCCCGGGCATCCCGAGTACGGCTATGCGCCGGGCATCGAGACCACTACCGGCCCGCTCGGCCAGGGCATCTCCAATGCCGTCGGCATGGCGATCGCGGAGAAGGTGCTGGCGGAAGAATTCAACCGGCCCGGTCACGACATCGTCAATCACCGCACCTGGGTGTTTGTCGGCGACGGTTGCCTGATGGAAGGCATCTCGCACGAGGTCTGCTCACTGGCCGGCACGCTCGGACTGGGCAAGCTGATCGTCTTCTACGACGACAACGGCATTTCGATCGACGGTGATGTCGAGGGCTGGTTCACCGACGATACGCCGAAGCGCTTCGAGGCGTACGGCTGGCAGGTGATCGCCAACGTGCAGGGTCACGAATCGGCCGCGATCGAAGGCGCCATCCAGGCGGCACTGGCGGATACCGGTCGGCCGACCCTGATCTGCTGCAAGACCGTGATCGGGGCCGGCGCGCCGAACAAGCAGGGTGGTCATGACGTGCACGGCGCACCACTCGGTGCCGACGAGGTCAGTGCAGCCCGTCGCCACATTGGCTGGAATCACCCCCCGTTCGAGATCCCGCAGGAAGTCTACGAGGCCTGGAATGCGCGCGCTCAGGGCGGTGCACGCGAGGCCGACTGGAATCGCCGCTTCGCCGCCTACGCCGACGCCCATCCCGAACTGGCGGCCGAATTCTCGCGCCGCATGGCGGGCGAACTGCCTGCGGACTGGACGTCCGGCGTGGCCGCGTTGGTCGAGCAGGTCGCGCAGGAAGCCAAGACCATTGCCAGCCGCAAGGCCAGCCAGAACGCGATCGCCGCATTGGCACCGCGATTGCCCGAACTGATCGGCGGGTCGGCCGACCTGGCGGGTTCCAACCTGACGCTGTGGCCCGGCGCGCGCGGCGTCAGTCGCAGCAGCGGCGGCAACTACATCTACTACGGCGTGCGTGAATTCGGCATGGCGGCGATCGGCAACGGCCTCGGGCTGCACGGCGGACTGATCCCCTATACCGCGACCTTCCTGATGTTCAGCGAGTACGCACGCAATGCCTTGCGCATGGCGGCGCTGATGAAGCTGCGTCAGGTGTTCGTGTTCACCCACGACTCCATCGGGCTCGGTGAAGACGGGCCGACCCACCAGCCGGTCGAGCAGATCGCGACGCTGCGCCTGATGCCGAACATGGACGTCTGGCGCCCCTGCGATTCGACCGAATCGGCGGTTGCCTGGGCGGCCGCGATCGAGCGCAGGACCGGGCCGTCGTCGCTGTGCTTCTCGCGCCAGGACCTGCCCTTCCAGCGCCGCAGCCAAGAGCAGATCGACGCCATCCGCCGCGGCGGCTATGTGCTCGTCGAGGCAGAAAAGGCGTCACCGGACGTGGTGTTGATCGCGACCGGCTCCGAGGTGGCGCTGGTGATCGAGGCCCGCGAACGGCTCGCCGCCGAGGGGATCTCGGCGCGGGTCGTATCGATGCCCAGCACCAACGTGTTCGATCGCCAGGACGCTGCCTACAAGGCCGGCATATTGCCTGCCGGCGTCGCCCGGGTGGCGGTCGAAGCCGGTGTCACCGACTACTGGCGCAAATACGTCGGACTCGAAGGCGAGGTGGTCGGAATCGACCGCTTCGGCGAGTCCGCGCCTGCGGCGCAGTTGTTCCAGGCCTTTGGTGTCACCACCGACGCAGTGTTCGACGCCGCTCGCAGAGTCGTTTCGTAGGAGCGACTCCGCGGCAGACAGACTTCAGAGAGTTCAATTCGGGAGGATTTCCATGACCATCAAGCTCGGCATCAACGGATACGGCCGCATCGGCCGCTGCACACTGCGCGCAATCTACGAACTGGGCCTGCGTGACGAGTTCGAAGTGGTGGCGGTCAACGCCTCCGGCGGCTTCGACACCAACGTTCACCTGACCAAATTCGACACCACCCACGGCCGCTTCAACGCCGACGTCGGCACCGAGGCGGGAGATGTGATGACGGTCAACGGCGATCGCGTCCAGTTCTACTCGACCAAGACGCCGACCGACATCGACTGGGGCAAGCACGGTGTCGACGTACTGCTCGAATGCACCGGCGCCTACACTTCGAAGGCCAAGGCCCAGGTGCTGCTCCAGCAGAACGCCAAGCGCGTACTGATCTCGGCGCCGGGCGGCGACGACGTCGATGCCACCATCGTCTATGGCGTGAACCACCCGATGCTGACCAAGGACATGACGGTGGTCTCGAACGCGTCGTGCACCACCAACTGCCTGGCGCCGGTGGCCAAGGTCCTGCAGGACAACATCGGCATCAAGCAGGGCCTGATGACCACCGTGCATGCCTATACCAACGACCAGGTGCTGGTCGATGTGCGCCACAAGGACCTGCGCCGGGCACGTGCCGCGGCCCAGAACATCATCCCGACCAAGACCGGCGCGGCAAAGGCCGTGGGTCTGGTGCTGCCGGAGCTCAAGGGCAAGTTCGACGGCTTCGCACTGCGCGTGCCGACGATGAACGTGTCGCTGGTGGACCTCACCTTCACCGCCGAGCGCGCGACCACGGCCGACGAGATCAACGGCTTGATGAAGGAAGCCGCGCGCGGCGCCATGAAGGGCGTGCTGGCGGTCAATGAGTTGCCGCTGGTGTCGATGGACTTCAATCACGACCCGCACTCGTCCATCTTCGATGCGACCCAGACCCGCGTCATCGACGGCACCCTGGTCAAGGTGCTGGCCTGGTACGACAACGAGTGGGGCTATTCGTGCCGCATGCTGGATGCGGCCCGCGCCTTCGTCAACGCGGGCTGAATCCCGCATTCGCCCCGAACGCCCTGCCCCGCAGGGCGTTTTTCTTGATCAGGACAGAACGACATCATGCAAGTCAGGAAACTCACCGATCTGGACGTCGCCGGCAAGAAGGTCTTCATCCGCGCCGACCTCAACGTGCCGCAGGACGAAGCCGGCAACATCACCGA
>JAGRFY010000147.1:0-15556 GCA_020445765.1 Rhodocyclaceae bacterium
TTCTCGAACAATGACCTGAGTCTCGTGCCGGGCCAAGCTACCGGACAAGGGGAGAACGACATGGAACCGCTGATCGGCCGCCTGCGGCGACGCTGGAAATTGGCGCTGGGCCTCACGGCGCTGGGCCTGGCAGTGGGTCTGGTCCTGGTGATCGCCGGCGCCGCCGGTCTGGCCTGGACCAGCACCGAGGCGTTCTGCATCGGCTGCCACGAGATGCGCGACAACGTCTATGCGGAATACAAGGGCACGATCCACGATACCAACCGCAGCGGCGTGCGTGCGATCTGCACCGACTGCCACGTGCCGCGCGAGGTGGGGCCGCTGATCCTGCGCAAGATGCGCGCGACCTTCGAGGTGATCGGTCACCTGCGGGGCATCATCGATACCCGCGAGAAGTTCGAGGAGCATCGGCAGATGCTGGCCGAGCGGGTCTGGAAGCGCATGCTCGAGACCGATTCGCACGAGTGCCGCAATTGCCATAAGGAAGAAAAGATGAAGGCCAAGCTGCAATCCGAGGAGGCCATTTCGCGCCACCAGCGGATGCGCGAGGAAGGCACCACCTGCATCGAGTGTCACTATGCGATCGCCCACGACGAGCCGGAAGGCGACGGCCCGGTGGAGTTGCGCGAACGGCTGAAGATCCCGTTGCAGCCCCCGCGTGCTGCGGCATCGCAGGACGCGGCGGGCACGACCATGGCGATGAAGGACCAGCAACAGCAATAGGCACTGCGCCCGGCTTTCCCGGATCCGCCCGCGGGTCCAAAAGCCGGGCCCTCTGCATCGCGGCTGTGGACAACCCACGGCAGTCAATGGAGGAGCGGCGAGATGAGATCACGATGGGCCGGACTGGGTTTGATGTCGATGGTGGCGCTGGTGTTGGGCGCCTGTGGTGGTGGTGGTGGCGGCGGCTCGAACAGTCCGGTGCCGGGTTCGTCGCTTGCCGACCAGCTGGTCGCAGCCGCGGCCGAGCCTGCGAATGACACTGCGACCAACTCGTCGTCGGCATTTGCCGCCGTGCAGGACGCGGGGGTGCCGGCGGTGGTCGTGAACAGCCCGCCGCAGATCAATTTCACGGTGTTCTCGGATGGCGAGGTCAAGACCGATCTGGCGGCCTCGAACCTGCGATTCGCGATCGCCAAGCTGGTGCCGGGAACGGGGGGCGAGCCGGACGACTGGGTCAATTACATCTATCGCACCGAGACCGCCTCTGCAGGCGTCGGGCCCGGTGGCAAGCCGGTAATGGCCAGTGCGCTGCAGGCAAATACCGAATCGGCCGCGGCCGAGCGGCTCGAGTTCCACCAGGAAGGCTATTACACCTACACCTTTGCCACGGACATCACCGATCCCGCCCAGACCCAGGGCGTGGCCTTCGAGCCGGGACGGACCCACCGCATCGCGATCCAGCTTTCCTACGTCAATGCGGCCGGTGAAACGGTGCTGGTCAATCCCTACTTCGACTTCACGATCGACGGCGACGGCAAATCGGTCGCGGTCACCGATCCCAACCTGACCCGCAAGATGGCCGACGTGTCGTCGTGCAACAGCTGCCACGAGAAGCTCGCCCTGCACGGCGGTGGTCGCGTCGACGTGCAGTTCTGCGTGATGTGCCACAACCCCGGCACGACCGACGCCAACAGCGGCAACGTGCTGACGCTGGCCACGATGGTGCACAAGATCCATGCCGGCCGCCTGCTCAAGACCCGGCTCGACGAAGGCAAGGGCGGCGAGCAGTTCACCATCTGGGGCTTCCGCGACAGCGAGCACGACTTCGCCGAGGTCGGGTTTCCGCAGGACCTGCGCAACTGCACCAAATGCCACTCCGGCGACAACCCGCTGACGCCTCAGGGCGACAACTGGAAGACCGCGGTCAGCAAGCGCGCCTGTCTGACCTGCCATGCCAACAAGGCCGGCTCGGACTGGGAAGCCAGCCATTCGGTGTTCGCCGGTACGCTGGTCGGCGCCGGCGCAGCAGCCACCGACCTCACCAACCAGCAGTGCAAGGACTGCCACCGGGTGGGATCGGCCCTCGCGCCGGAGCGCGTGCACTTCAACCAGAACGAGGAACATGCGGCCCGCTACAAGATGAACATCGAGGACATCCGGGTCCTGCAGGTGCCCACCACCTCGCTCGAGGGACAGGTGCAGGTGAAGTATTTCCTGTCCGACCCGACCGATGGCGATGCGCCCTACCAGCTCGAGTCCGATTCCTCGCGTTTCGGCAGCCTGCGCCTGTACGTGGCCTACCAGAACATGATCGGCCAGCCGACCGCGGTGACCGAGTTCTCCGCCTACAACAACGGCGGCAGCGACGCCCGCGTCGATGCCATCGACGGCACCAACGACGGCTCCAACCACTACACCGCCGTGATCACCCTGCCCGCCAACAGCGCTACCGCGGTGGCCGCCGGAACCGCTCGCGTGGTGACGATCGGCCAGGTCGTGGAGCATCTGCTCGAGGTCAAGTCGGCCACCGATCCGCGACCCGAGGTGGTGCCCACCGAAACGGTGAATGTGGTGGTGCAGAACACCTTCCGGGACTTTGCGCTGACTGGCACGCTGAATCCGCGGCGGACCGTGGTCGCGACCGAGAAGTGCAACCAGTGCCACGGGGCGCTCGGAACCACGTCCGGCTCCAACACGCTGGCCAACGCCTTCCACAGTGGCGCGCGCAACATCGTCCAGGCTTGTGTCATGTGCCACGACGCGAACCGCTCATCGACGACCGTGATGACCAACGGCCTGGCGATGCAGGAGTCCTACCAGTTCAAGCGCATGATCCACGGCATCCACGGCAGTTCGCGGCGCGCCCATCCGTTCACCCACGGCAACCCGGTGCAGGGCGCCTTCGGCAAGGACGGATCGCTGCCGCTCGGCGGCATCTTCCTCAACGCCTACGCGGTGCGCGGCTTCGCGCCGACCCTGTTCGCAGCCGGTGCGGCGGTGCCGGCCGGGTCGAGCTTCGCCACCGTCGAGGAGATGATCAACGATGCGGCGACTGCGGCCGGCTATACCGGAACGCCGGTGACGATCGAGAACTACGCGGCCGAGGTCGCCTGGCCCGGCGTCGGCATCAACTGCAACGTCTGCCACGTCGACAATTCGTACAAGAACGATCTCGGCCCCCTCGGTGCGGTGGTGTCGGAGCGCCCGACGGGTTCGGATCCGCGCGACTACGCGGTGATCTCGCCGAAGGCGGCCAGTTGCACCGCCTGCCACGACGACAGCACCGTGATCGCCCATGTCACGAGCTTCGGCGGCGCCACCTTCGGCGACAAGACCCAGCAGGCGTACCTGCAGTCCCCTCGGGAAAGCTGTGCCGATTGCCATTCCAGCGGCGGCTTCAAGGGCGTGGACATCGTTCACGGCCAGGACTAGCGGTTCGAAGTGACGCGTCGGGCGGTTGCGCGCCCGCCCGACGCGGCAGCGACCGGGAATCCCGCCGAAGGCCCGGAGCCAGCGGATGACGCCCCCCCGGCCGGCGCGATCCCAACGGAGACGTAGCGATGCGAATCAGTAATGCCCTGGCGATGGCCGCCCTGTGCTTCTTCGGCCTGTGCAGCACCGGCATCGCCAAGACCGACGCGGAGATCTCGGAACGCTGTGTCGAGTGCCACGACGAGGAAGACCTCACCGACATGAGCCGACGGGCCCATGCGGTACGCACCGATGCGCGGGCACCCAACTGCGTGGATTGTCACGGACCCAGTTCGAACCACGTCGAGACGCCCGAGGATGCCGACGAGCGGCCCAAACCCGATCACGTATTCCGCGAAGGCGGCGGCCTCGACCCGGACCAGCGCAGTGCCGTCTGCCTGCGCTGTCACGACCGTGATGCCCGGCGTACTTTCTGGGCCGGCAGCGCCCACCCGACGGCCGACGTGGCCTGCACCAGCTGCCATTCGGTACACACCAATCACGACCGCGTCCTGGTCAAGGCCGAGCAGACCGAGGTCTGCTACGCCTGTCACAAGGCGCAGCGGATGGAACTGAGCCGGCCATCCCACCACCCGGTGCCGGAAGGCCGGATGCTGTGCGGCGACTGCCACAACGTCCATGGATCGACCGGACCGGCGCTGGTCAGCCGGGACAGCACCAACGACACCTGCTACACCTGCCACGCCGAGAAGCGCGGCCCGTTCGTGCATGAACACGAACCGGTGGTCGAGGACTGCGCGAGCTGCCACAACCCGCACGGCAGCACGATCGGCGCGATGCTGGTCAGCCGTCCGCCGATGCTGTGCCAGCAATGCCATACGCCTCACGTCGCCGGCGAGGTCGGCGCGTTGGGCGGCCAGGACGGCGTCTTCACGCCGGCGGGACCGGACCAAGGGCCGCAGATCAACGCGGCCACCGGCGGCAAGAACGTCGTCACGCTGTGGCAGGGACGCAGTTGCGTGAACTGCCACACCCAGGTGCACGGATCGAACAATCCGGCGGCGACCAACCCGACCCCGCAGTTCCTGCTGCGCTGACAACCGGAGCGATGCGATGAAAAAGTGCGATGGAGCGGCGACCATGGCCCGCGGCGTCCTCGGCACCGCACTCGCGGCCCTGCTGCTGCCGGCAGCGGCCGCAGATGTCGTGACCGAGCGATCGGTCAGCGTCGGTGGCGCCGCTGCCACAGGAGACCAGGGCGACCGCGCCCAGTTCGGTCAGTACAACGGATACAGCGCCCGCAACAGCGCAGCGCTGCTCGATTTCGACTATTACCGTCGCGACGACAGGCAAGGCCTGCTGATGCACCTGCAAGGTCTCGATCTGCTCGGCGAGACACGCGAACTGGACCTGCTGTGGAAGAAGCAGGGCGATTGGCAATTCAGCGCCGGCTATCGCGAGTTCGTCCGTGTCGATCCATACCGTCTCGACACCGGCATGCAGGCTTCCGGGTCGGCGAATCCGCAGGTCGTGCGGCTGGCCGGCGGACCCGGCAGCGGTTCCAAGCGCGATCTCGAAACGGAACGCAAGCGGCTCGAACTGGGCTTCTCGAAATGGTTTGCCCATTCGCTGCAATTCGACTTCAGCGTCACCAGCGAGAACAAGGACGGCGAGCAAATGTTCGGCCGCGGCATGAATTGCCCGTCGCCGACAGCACCCGGCTGCGCCTTCACGACCGGCATCAGCCCCGGCTGGGCGGTGCTGGCACTGCCGCGGCCGGTGGACGCCAACCACACCCAGGTCGAGGCCAAACTGACTTTTGCTCGGGATCGATTGCGCATCAACGGCGGCTACTACGGCTCATTCTTCAATGCCGCGACCGGCGCGCTCGAGCCTGACGTACCGGCCAGCCTGAACAATGCCGTAGGCGATCCGGGCCCGCTCAACACCGGCCTTCAACCGCTGCTGAACCAGCCGATCGCGCTTTGGCCCGACAACGAATCGCATCAGTTCCACGTCGCCGGCCTGTACTCGCTGACACCGACCACACAGGCCCGATTCAAGCTGGGTCATGCACTCGCCAGCCAGGCGGAGCGCTTTGCCGTGGCCGGCCTCGGCGATGCCCCGGCCGGCGTCACCAATCTCGCAGGGAAGGTCAAGACGACAACCGTGGTCGCCGGCGTCAATTCGCGTCCGCAACGCCGGCTGTCGCTGCTGGCCGAACTGAAGCTCGAAGACAAGGATGACGACACGCCGCTCGAGACCTACAACGTCGAAGGCGATGCCAGCTACACCAACCGTAACTACTCCCGCACCCGGCTGCGCGGCAAGCTGCAGGCAGCCTACCGCTTCTCGTCCGAGTACCGTGGCGTGCTGGCGATCGAGCGCGACGCCATCGACCGCGACAATTTCACGGCGACCAGCGCGGTGTCGGGTGTCAGCGCGCTGCGTTCGCAGACCCACGAAATGATCTATCGGGCCGAACTGCAGCGCCGGATGAGCGCGCAGGTGAGCGGCGCGCTCAAGTACGAGGCGCGCCGCCGCGGTGGCTCGAACTGGCTGCGGCCCAACAGCGGCGTCGGCGTCACCGACGTGGACGATGCCGAGACCGGCCTGCCGGCGACGGCTGTGTTCGCGCCGACGCTGGCGGATCGCAAGCGCGATCAGGTCAAGCTCTCCGCCAACTGGCAGGCGTCCGACGACCTGGCGCTGCAGTTCGCCGCCCATTACGGACTCGATCGATACGACACCCCGACCGAACTCGGCCTGCGCCACGCCCGCACCCGCTTCGTCAGCGTCGACTGGAGCTATGCGCTGTCACGCCGCACCAACCTGACCGGCTATGCCAGCTACGGCAGCCAGGCCCTGATGCAGGCGCGGCCAGAGGCCTACATCATGGCCTTCGACAACACCACGACGACGCTCGGGCTGGGCTTCACCGCGAGCCCGACAGGAAAGCTCGACATCGGGGGCAGCCTGGCGATGATCGAGGACCGCAGCGCCTACGACCAGACGCTCGACGCCAGTGCCAGCGCCAACGCGGCAACCCTGCTGGCGGCGACGGGAGGACTGCCCGACATCGTGTTCCGGCGCATCGAACTCAAGCTCACGGGCAGCTACGATGTCTCGAAGGCATCCCGGCTCAGTGCCGAACTGATCCACCTGAGGACCGAGTACGACGACTGGGCCTACGCCTTCGACGGCACGCCCTTCCTCTATTCGGACAACACCACGGTCATCCAGCAGGCGGGACAGAGCGTCAGCTTTCTGGTCTTGCGATACACCTACCGCTGGCACTGAGGAGCCCGCCACAGGTCCTGTCGGCGCCAGTCGACAGCCCTGATCGATCGCTGTCGCAAGCGCAGCGTCGCAATCGACCTGGACCGTCGGCACCGGCGCTTTTCCGGGCCGACGGTCGCCGGCGACGCGCTGGATTCAGTCTGCGGCGAAGCAGTAGAAGAGCCCGTCCCCGCCGGTGCTGCGCAGTGCCTGCTGGCTGCAGCCGCGGGTCGGGTGCGCCGAATTCCACGAAGTCGCCCAGGGGTCGCCGGTGGGACCGGCGAGGTCGTGGTGGCCGATGATCGCGCTGCCGTCTTCGCCGCTCTTGGTCCAGTTGCCGCAGGTCGTGTCACCGAACGGCGGACTCGGCGGGAACGCAGTGCCGTCGGGCCGGGATCCGGTCAGGATGTCGTGCCGGTTGGGCTTCTCGCCGCGGCCATTGACCGGATTGCCTTTTTCGTCGATCAGGTGCGCCTTGCCGAGCATCGCGCCACCCGCATGCAGCGCGGCGACGTCGCTGGCGATCACCTCCCCTTTGGCATTGACCCACGGGCCGCTGCCGATGCGATCGCGCGCATGGACCACGTCGGCATCGGTGAGGGTCTTGCCCTGGGTGCTGAGATAGGCACGCCAGGTTCGTCCGCCGGCGCCAGCCGCCTCCGCCAGCGACTGGCAATGGGCGTCTGCGCCGGCCAGACCGCCGAGGTCCGCACCGTTGCCGGGCCCGGCGCTGGTGACGAAGAAAGACATCTCCCCGGCGCTTGCCGACAGGGATGCCACCATCAATCCGGCCACCACGGCAGCCGGGCCCGCCCTTCGAATCGCTTTCCGATCGACCATCATCACCTCCTCTCACTGGGGACAGCCATTGGATGACGCCAGCTTGATTCGGTTCGGCCGCGAATCGACGATTTATGCGGACACCGGCAAACACGTCCGACCATGCGGATCATCCCGAACGCATGAAAGCGGCCGCTTGCCTGGCTCGTCCGGATCCTCGCCGCGAGGTCGCTGCCGACCGCCTGTGTCGATACAGGTGTCAAGCCGACGCCGGATTGCATCGGCCTCGGTCGGGACGCGCCGGCCGCCCCGTCGCCACGATGCAGAAAACCGTTTCGGGCCGCAGCTCGTTTCGGGTACGCTCTTGGGATCGGAGGCACGACCTCCCGGTCCATCGAAGGGAGCCGCGATGAACGATCTTCTTGCCGTAGCGGGACGCGCCGCCGGCGTGCTCGGCCTGCTGCTCAGCGCGCTGGCCTGCCTCGCCCGGCTGGCCGGCTACTACACGGTCGGCAACATCCAATCGATCACGCTGCTGCAACTGGGCATCGCGGCGCTGGTGGCGGGTAGCTTCCTGCTGCTGTGGTCGATCTCGCTGAGGCGCTGAGGAACCGCTCAGTGGGCGCGTTCCCGCTCGCGCACCTGCATCTGCGCAAAGGCCACCTGCAGCAGCGGCGCGTCCACGCCGGCACGGCCTGCCCGGCGCACCAGATCGCCGAGCACGTGATCGTGCTCGGTGCGGTGGCCGGCCTGCAGATCACGCAGCATCGATGCAGCGAATGCCGAGCCTGGCTCGGTCAGCATCGCCAGCGCCTTCTGCTGCCCGGCCTCTGCGACCGCCTTGCCATGGGCCGCCGCCGTCGCCAGACACTCGGCATACAGCCGCCGGGTCAGCGCCTCTCCGTCGGTGGTCGCGACGATCGCCCCGACCGACGCGCGCAACAGCGTCGTGATGCCGGCCAGCGTCGCCAGAAATGCCCATTTTTCCCACAAGGTCGACTCGATGTCTTCGGCCAGTCGGCAATCGAAACGTGCGGTGCCGCACAGCCTGACGAAGCGCTCGGCAAACTCGCGTGTCGGCTGGTCGCGGCCGCCGGCAGTGAGGCTGTGGATGCGATTGAGCTGGCGCACGACGCCGTTCTTTGATAGCTCGCCTGCGATGTGGGCGACCCCGCCGATGACGCGGGCACGGCCGAATCGCTCATCGAGCCGGTCCATGTGGGCAAGGCCGTTGAGTAGCGGCAACACGTGCCCGGCCTCCCCCATCGCCGGCGCAATGGTGTCGATGGCATCGTCGAGATCGTAGGCTTTCGACGTCAATACGATCAGATCGTATTCGGGCTGAATCTCGTCCCGCACGACGCAGCGTGGTGTCACCCGGAAATTGCCGTAAGGGCTCTCGACCTGCAGGCCCTCCGCGCTGATCTGCGCCTTGCGTGCCGGCCGCAGCAGGAAGGTGACGTCGGCGCCGGCCTCGACCAGTCGCGCGCCGAAATAGCCGCCGACACCGCCAGCGCCGAGAAACAGGAGTTTCATCGCCTGCCCTCCTTCAGCTGACCACGGCGCTCGGGCGCTCGGCGATGCGATCCCGCCAGGCCTGCAGGTTCGGCATACCCTCCTTCGCCGGCGAGAACTTCATCAGCCCGCGCGAAAACTCGACGCAGCAGAACGCCGTGATGTCGGCGATCGTGAAGCGATTGCCGGCGACGAATTCGTGCCGCGCCAGCTCGCCGTCGAGCCAGCGCGCGACCTCACGCACCTTGCGCCCCTGCGAATTGCCGAAATCCTTGAACTGGGGCTGCTCGAGCGGTGCCAGGCCGGGATGGGTATGGCGCACCCAGTTGGTGACGCCGAGGAACAGATACCACTCGATGCGCCGGTCGGCCATCTCGACGAAGGCCCGCTCCTCGTAGCCGTCTCCCATCAGGTTGGGCTCGGGCAGGACGCCTTCGAGATAGGTGCAGATTGCCCGCGTCTCGCTCAGGAAGCGGCCGTCGTCCAGTTCCAGCACCGGTAGCCTCGCCATCGGGTTCTTGTCGACGAACTCCGGCCGCTTGTGCTCGTCGGCGCCGATCGACACCCGCACCTGCTCGATGCCGGTCATGCCCTTTTCGGCAATGAACATCTGGACGCGCCGCGGATTCGGTGCACGTTCGGAAACGTAGAGCTTCATCGATTGCCTCCTCATACGCCTTCTTGGCGGGACTGGCCGGTCTCGACCATGCGGCGAGCCTCCTCGGCAAACCGGCGCGCGCGCTCGTCGCTGTCACTGCGCTCGCCGATCGCCGACGGCGGCCGCTCGATGCCCCGCTGCACCGCGGGCCGCGCCCGGATCGCGTCGATCCAGCGCTTGAGCTGCGGCAGGTCGTCCACCTCGACGCCGGACCAGCGATGGGTGCGAACCCAGGCCCAGTTGGCAATATCGGCGATCGAGAACTCGCCGGCAAGGAACTCGTGATCGGCGAGATGGCCGTCGAGCACCCGGAACAGTCGCCGGGTCTCGCCCTGGTAGCGATCGATCGCCGTCTGGATGCGCTCCGGCAGGTAGCGATGGAATACGTTGGCCTGGCCCATCATCGGTCCGATGCCACCCATCTGGAACATCAGCCACTGCAGCACGCGCGATCGCCCCTTGACGTCCGCCGGCAGCAGGCGGCCGGTCTTCTCGGCGAGATAGATCAGGATCGCACCGGATTCGAAGACCGCGAAATCGCCCTCGTCGCGGTCCACGATCGCCGGTATCCGCCCGTTGGGATTGATCGCCAGATACCAGGCCGCCTTCTGTTCGCGGGCGCCGAGATCGAGCACCTGCATGCGATACGGCAGATCCAGTTCCTCGAGCGCGATCGACACCTTGTGTCCGTTCGGCGTGGCGGCGGTGTAGAGATCGATCATGCGGAGCCCTCCTCGGCTTTGCCAGCTGACATATTGCCAGCAGCACGGCAGGCGGACTGCAACGAAAGGTCGCCGGCCGGGGCACGGCGTCGCGATCGCACTTGTGCAGCGTCGTGCCGTTGTCCAATCTGAATCGAGAAGCGCAGCGAACGGACGGGCGGCGCCCGAGGGAGTCAAGCATGAGCGTGTTCTCCGAGGCAGACTACGATAACCACGAACAAGTGGTCTTCTGCAGTGACGCCGGCAGCGGGCTGCGGGCCGTGATCGCGATCCACAACTGCCGCCGTGGCCCCGCCCTCGGCGGCTGCCGGATGTGGCCCTACGCGAGCGAGCAGGATGCCGTGCGAGATGCATTGCGGCTGTCCCGTGGCATGACCTACAAGTCGGCGATGGCGCGCCTGCCGCTGGGCGGTGGCAAGGCCGTCGTGATCGGTGATCCGCACCGGGACAAGAGCCGCGCCCTGCTCGAGGCCCTGGCGCTGGCGGTCGACCGGCTCGGCGGTCGCTACATCGTGGCCGAGGATTCCGGCACGACGGTGGCGGACATGCAGTTGATGCGCCATTTCACGCCCCATGTCGCCGGTGTCGAGGAACGGGTCACCGCCAACGGCGTACACAGTGGCGATCCGTCGCCGGCGACTGCTTACGGCGTCTTCGTCGGCATCCGCGCGGCAGTCCGGGTACGACTCGGGCAGGACTCGCTGACCGGGCTTCGGGTCGCGCTGCAGGGGGTCGGCCATGTCGGCCTGGCGCTGGCGCGGCGGCTCGAGGCGGCGGGCGCCCGGCTGTGGATCACCGACGTCCGGCGCGAGGCACTGAGCCGCGCCGCCCGCGAACTGGCGGCGACGGTGGTCGAACCGCAGGAGATCTTCGGACTCGACGTCGATCTGTTCGCGCCCTGCGCGCTCGGCGCCGTCATCGACGATCAATGCCTGCCGCGGCTCAAGGCCGCGATTGTCGCTGGCGCGGCCAACAACCAGCTCGCCGAAGCCCGCCACGATGCCGAGCTGTTCCGCCGCGGCATCCTCTATGCACCGGACTACGTGATCAACGCCGGTGGCATCATCGACATCCACTACGAGCGCAGCGGCTACGATCACGCCGCGGTGACCCGCCACATCGACGGCATCGACGACAGCTTGACCGAGATCTTCCAGCGTTCCCGCCAGCAGCGGCGACCGACCGGCGAAATCGCCGATCGCATGGCTGAGGAGTTGTTCTAGGGCATCGGCCGGCGCGGGTGCCGGCGGGCGCCTGCGTCGTCGGGCCTTCGACAGATCCTGCTGGCCACTTGCGATCCGGCAGCGAACACCGGAGCGCCAACGTCGGCATACCTCCGACCGAGCCGCCGGCCGACACCGGGACTTCGATTCACGAAACGTTGCATTCCGCGCGAATGCTCCGCCCTGACGCATCGGGACTCGCCAGTCGCGGGAATTGGCGGGCTCGGGAAGTCCCCGCCGGCTTCGGCGCCGGGGCGCGCGGCCCTGCAAGCCCGGCTTCGGTTCAAGGCACACCGGCCCCGTGCCGATGGATTGTCGGCAACGACACGCCGGCCGACAACCCGATCCGGAGCACCGATGACGCACCAACGGAATTCGCCCGATTGCCCGCGTCCGCCTTTCGGCGGCGCATTGGGCGTCGCATTGCTGGCCGGCACGATGGCGATCGCCAATCCGGGTATCGCCGGCGACGAGGACTTCTTCGATCTCGAACTGAAGGAAGTCCTGGAGCTCGAGATCACCACCGTGTCGAAGAAGCCGCAAACCGTGTCGCAGGCGGCCGCGGCCGTATTCGTGCTGACCACCGAGGACATCCGGCGATCACCCGCGACGACGATCCCCGACCTGCTGCGCAGCGTGCCCGGCATCCAGGTGTCGAGCATCGGCTCCAGCGTCTGGGCGGTCAGCGCCCGCGGCATGGATGGCCGATTCACCAACAAGCTGCTGGTGCTGATCGACGGGCGCAGTGCCTATTCGCCGACCTTCTCCGGCGTCTATTGGGATGTGCAGGACACCGTGCTCGAGGACATCGAGCGCATCGAGGTGATCCGGGGCCCCGGTGCGACGCTGTGGGGCGCAAATGCGGTCAACGGCGTGATCAACATCATCACCAAGTCGGCCGCAGCCACCCAGGGCACCCAGGTCAACGCGCTCGCGGGTCGCGAAGAGAAGGTGCTGGTCAGTGCGCGCCACGGCGGCGCGCTCGGTTCGGTCGGACATTGGCGGGCCTACGCCAAGACTCGTCGAAACGACGCCACGCGACTGGCGGACAGCATGATCGGTGGCGACGACGACTGGCATCAGTCGCGGGTCGGATTCCGCATCGACCTGAGCGCCGGCGATGACGACGCGGTGACGATGCAGGGTGACTACTACCGTGGCCGTTCCGGTGAGAACACCATCGTCAACGCGCTGTCGCCACCTTACGCCAGCCTCGTCGCGACTGAGCAGGAACTGTCCGGCGGCAATCTGCTGGCGCGGTGGCAGCGCACCCTCGGCGACAGCGAAAGCTTCACGCTGCAGGCCTACTTCGATCATGGCCGGCGCGACTGGCCGGCCCATCTGGACGAACACCGCAATATTTACGATACCGATCTTCAGTTCCGCAGCGAACGTTTCGCCGGTCACGATCTGGTGGCCGGCATCGGCTATCGATACAGCCAGGACTCGGTCGCGCCCGCGCTCACCGGCATCCGGGCCGACGCGCTGCAGTACGGCGACCTCGACGCGTCGAGCGGTCACCGCATGCTCAGCGTCTTCGTCCAGGACGACATCACGCTGCTGCCGGACCGCCTGGTGCTGACGGTGGGCACCAAGATCGAGCGGCACGACGGCGACGACGAGGATCTTCAGCCCAATCTGCGGCTGCTGTACACACCGTCCGAACGCACCACGGTGTGGGCCTCGGCGGCCCGTGCCGTGCGTACCGCGAGCCGCGTCGATCGCGGGGGACGGGTCAATCAGACGGTATTGGCGCCTGCAAGCGCCCAGAATCCGCTGCCGCTGCCAGTCGTCATCCAGGCCAGCGGCGACGTCGGCTCCGAGCACCTGACCGCCTACGAGGCGGGCCTCAAGCAGCGCTTCGGTCAGCGCATCAGCGCCGAGCTCGCAGTGTTCTACAACCGCTATCGCGACCTGCGCGCCGGTCGCTTCGTGGCACCGGTCTGCCAACCGTCAGGCGCGCCGGTACCCGAGTGCCTGCTCCTGTCTGCAGACACCACCCATGTGCTGCAGCGGGCCGAGATGGGCAACGGCGCGCGCGCCAGCAGCCGTGGCTTCGAACTGTCGGCGGACTGGCGAGCCCACCGCAAGCTGGCCCTGCGTGCCGGCTACAGTTTCCTGTCGCTGTCGATCGAAGAACCCGGGGATCTGTTCGCGACCGATCGCGAAGGCACGTCACCGCGCCATCAGGGCTTTCTCCAGGCCAGCTGGTCAGCCGCCCGCAAAACCGACGTCGACGCGCTTGTGCGCCACGTCGGCCGTCTCGACGCGCCGGCGCCCGGGGTCGAGGTGCCGTCCTACACCGAGCTCGATCTGCGCCTGGCGTGGCGTCCCCGGCGCGATCTCGAACTGGCCGTCGCCGGCCGCAATCTGCTTCACGCCAGCCACGCCGAATTCGTCTCGGAACTGGGCGACATGCCGGCATTGGAAGTCGAACGCTCCGTTTTCGGTCAGTTGCGGCTAAGTTTCTGATGCGCCGCCGATGAGCTTCCAGCGCATGGTCAAACGCCCCCGGATCAGCCGCCGACGCCTGCGCTGCATCGCGTTGGCGACGCTGATCGCGGTGCCGCCCTGGGCGCGCGGCGACGAACCATCGCGGGAGAATCAGATCAAGGCAGCACTGGTGTACAAGGTCGTGAAGTTCGTCGAGTGGCCGGCCGACGCCGTACGCGACGGCGAGCTGATGTTCTGCGCATTCGGCGATTCGCCGGTGGTTGCAGCGCTGGCCGGTATCGAAGGGCGCCCGGTTCGCGCTTACCGCGCACGGTTCCGCCGGCTCGAAGCGCCGACGGGCGAGGTCGCGCGGGGTTGCCACGTGCTCTATCTCGCGGCAGGCGCCGGGCGCGACCAAACACCTGTCGCGCCCGGTGCGCACGCGACGCTGACGGTCGGAGACAGCGAGGATTTCGTCAGCCGGGGCGGCATGGTGGGACTGGTCAACCGCGGGAATCGCATGTCGTTCGAAATCAACCTGCGCGCCGCGCGGGCCGCCGGCATCCGGATCGCCGCACCGTTGCTCGAACTTGCGGACGTGGTCGAATGAACGCCAGCCTCGAACCCTCGGACAAGCCCGAGCCCGCCTCCGACGCACCGGCCGACGCAGCAGCTGCGTCGCAGCCCGGCAAGTCGCCGGACGCAGGCGGCCCGTCGATCCGGCTGCGACTGCGGCGCGTGATCCTGGTGGTGCTGGGCGTCACTCTGCTCGGCGCGGCGGTCACCGTCGTCGGCCTTCAGACCTACGCGTTCCGCAACGCGACGATCGAGCGCACGGGGGTCGCGGCCGGCATGATCGCCCGCAATTCGACCGCGACGCTCGAGTTCGAGGACGCCCGTCAGGCCGAGCGCCTGCTCGATGCCTTGAGCGCCGAACGATCGATTCGCCAGGGCCTGCTGCTGACCGTCGATGGCCGGTTGCTGGCTCGCTTCGGCGACGCCGGCACGTCGGATCCGCAGCGACTGGTGGATCCCGCGGCATGGAGCCCGGCGACCGAAAGCGGCGCGCCGGTGCACCGCTTCTCGTGGACCTCGATCGAGTCGCTGGCGCCGGTCATGATGCACCGCGACACCCTCGGCTATGTCTATGTCCGCGCCGGACTCGAGCGCATGTACCGGGAGCTGGCGCTGAGCGTGCTGCTGATCATCGTCGCGACGCTGGTCGCCGGCGCGATCGCGCTCCGGCTGGCAGATCGGCTCCACAAGCGCATCGTCGAACCGATCCTGTCGCTGGCCGACTCGATGCGTCGGGTGACGCACGATCAGGATTTCAGTCTGCGCGTCGAGGCACGGGAAGACCACGAGATCGGTCAGCTCACCGGCGGCTACAACCAGATGCTGGCGCAACTGCAGGAAAGGGACCGGCGCCTTGCCGAACGCGGCGACGAACTGGCGCAGATCAATCGCGAGCTGGCCGAGGCCGCCGACGGCGCCCACCGAGCCCGCGAGATCGCGGAGCAGGCCAGCCGCGCCAAGTCGATGTTCGTCGCCAACATGAGCCACGAGATCCG
>JAGRFY010000147.1:15567-16361 GCA_020445765.1 Rhodocyclaceae bacterium
GAACGGCGTGCTCGGCATGACCGAATTGCTGCTGGCAACCCGGCTCGACGACGAACAGCGCGGCTTCGCCCAGACCGTCATGCGCTCGGCGAAGGCCCTGCTCGGCATCATCGACGACATCCTCGATTTCTCGAAGATCGAGGCCAACCGGCTCGACCTCGAAGAGGTGGATTTCCACTTCTCCGACATGATCGAGGACGTCGTCGGTCTGTTCGCAGAACGCGCCCAGAGCAAGGGCCTCGAACTGGCCGGCATGATCGCGCCGGACATGCCGCTGTGGGTGCAGGGCGACCCCGGCCGCCTCCGTCAGGTGATCTCGAACCTGCTCAGCAATGCGGTCAAATTCACCGAGCGCGGCGAGGTCGAACTGCGCGCGGGCGTGGTCGAGCGTTCGCCGAAAGAGCTGTTGCTGCGCGTCGAGATCCGCGACACAGGACCGGGCATCCCGGCCGAACGCATCGATTCGATCTTCGAGGAATTCTCGCAGGAGGATGTCAGCACCGCTCGACGCTTCGGCGGCACCGGGCTCGGCCTGGCGATCGTACGCCGCCTCAGCGAACTGATGGGTGGCGAGGCCGGTGCCGAGAGCACGCCGGGCATCGGCAGCACTTTCTGGGCGACCGTCCGGCTGCGAGTCGCGACCCCGCGCGAGCGCAGCATCTGGGAACAGGACGGCGACGGCCTGCGTGGTCTGCAGGTATTGATCGTCGATGACAACGCCACCAATCGCCGGATACTGAACAACCATGTACGCGGCTGGGGCATGCGTGCCGAGCTGGCCGGCAAGGCCTCCG
>JAGRFY010000147.1:16581-24148 GCA_020445765.1 Rhodocyclaceae bacterium
ATCGCTATCTCACCAAGCCGATTCGCAAGTCCCAGCTGTTCAGTGCGATGCGCGAAGTGCTCGGCCTCGCCCAGGCCGATGCCAAATGCACGGATGCCGCGCCGGCATCGACCGATGCCCTCGACCTGACCGTACTGCTGGTCGAGGACAATCCAGTCAACCAGGACGTCGCGCGGGCGATGCTGGTGCGCCTCGGATGCCGGGTCCAGATCGCGCCGGGAGGACGCGAAGGGGTGGCTGCAGCGACCTCTGCGCCGTTCGATGCGGTGCTGATGGACTGCCAGATGCCCGGACTCGACGGCTTCGAGGCGACCCGCCTGATCCGCGAGTGGGAGACCGGCCAGAG
Organism: Rhodocyclaceae bacterium; assembly: GCA_020445765.1. Classification (GTDB taxonomy): domain Bacteria; phylum Pseudomonadota; class Gammaproteobacteria; order Burkholderiales; family Rhodocyclaceae; genus Cognatazoarcus. Next base: position 16,928 of record JAGRFY010000147.1, read on the forward strand.
CGGGTGGCGGGAAGGCCGCGGACGACTGCCGATCGTCGCACTGACCGCGAACGCGATGCAGGGCGATCGCGAGCGCTGTCTCGCCGCCGGCATGGACGACTACCTCGCCAAGCCGTTCGACATGAAGGATCTCGACGCCATTCTGCGACGCGTGCGCGGTGAAGTGGAAGCCGTCGCGGCCAGCCGCACCGACATCGGCCTGCCCGCCGTGCCGGAGCAGCAACTGCTCGACGCCAGCCGCCTCGAAGGACTGCGCGAGATCGGAGGCCAGGCGCTGGTGGTTCGCACCCTGCGCCTGTTCGTCGAATCGACCGAGGACAAGCTGACCGAACTCGCGGCCAGCATCGCCGGCGCCGATTGCGCCAGCCTCGCCCGCGGCGCCCATTACCTCAAGGGCAGCGGCGCCAATCTCGGCCTGAGCGCGTTTTCGGCCTGTGCCGCCGGACTCGAGGCACGCGCCAAGGCGGGCGATGCCTCGGTGGCGGACTGCTTCGAAGCCAGCGTCCGCGCCGCCATGGACGATGCGCTGGCGGCCGTCACCAAAGCCGGCATTGTCGACGCCACCGAGACGGTCTCCGGAACCTGAGTCGCCGGTGACGGCCATGTGCCACCGTGTTCAGCGATCGGGCCTGAGCGGCGCGTTGACGCCGGCCGTGACGGCAAAGCGCATCGCTTCCTCGCGCGCCAGGTCGAGGGGCTCGAGTTGGTCGCGCGGAACGAACATCGTGTAGCCGCCGATCTGATAGCTCATCGGGAAGTACACCATCACTTCGCCCTCGCGTGCGATACCGGGCGGCAGTGTTGAAAAGTCGCTGCGGGTGACGAAGCCGATCAGACGCAGCGAGGTTCCGGGCAGGGTTACCGTGACGACCCGCAGGAGATCGTTCTTGTCGCCGTTGGCGATCAGGCCGAAGAAGTCCTTGAAGGCGGAATAGACCGACTTGACCAGCGGAATCGACATCACCGCCTGCTCGACCTTGTGGAACAGCTTGCGGATCACCCATGCCCGCATCAGCAGCCCGACCAGGAAGATGCCGATCAGGCCGAGCAGCACGCCCATGCCCGGGAAGCGCATGCCCTGCGGCACGAGATCGATCAGCAGGCTGCCGAACTGGGATTCCGCGGTGGTGACCAGCCACACCAGCAGGTAGAGCGTCGCCACGATCGGCACCACCGCCAGCAGGCCCGACGCAAAGATCTTTCCAATCGTCTTCATCTCATCCACTCCGATCGGACGCGGCGGTCCAGTGCCCCGGGCCCTCGCCCTGCAGTGTAAGCCGACTCGCCGACCGGACCGGCGAATTCGCCGTGGATTGCACGGCGTGACTCAGGTTCGCCACACGCGCACAGGATCGACGGCAACGATCGACCTTCGCGGTATCCTTCGGGCCATATCCGAAAGAACAGCTCGAACTGGAGACCGCAATGCCCGGACTGCTTCCCGACGTCGACCCTGACGGCCTGCTCGAATATTCGGTGGTCTACACCGATCGTGCGCTCAATCACATGTCGCAGAGCTTCCAGGGCGTCATGCGCGATATCGCACGCGTGCTGAAGACGGTCTACAACGCCGAGGCCGCCGTCGTCGTCCCCGGCTCGGGGACCTTCGGCATGGAGGCGGTCGCCCGCCAGTTCGCGACCGGACGGCGCTGCCTGGTGATCCGCAACGGCTGGTTCAGTTTCCGCTGGTCACAGATCTTCGAGATGGGCGACATTCCGTCGGCGGAGCGGGTGCTGAAGGCGCGCCGCATCTCCGACGAGCACCGGGCACCGTTCGCACCGGCTCCGATCGACGAAGTCGTCGCGACGATCCGGGAATTCAGGCCCGAGATGGTGTTCGCGCCGCACGTCGAGACCGCCGCCGGCATGATTCTGCCGGACGACTACCTGCAGGCCGTGGCGAACGCAGTGCATGAGGTCGGCGGCTTGTTCGTGCTCGACTGCATCGCATCCGGAACGCTGTGGGTCGACATGAAGGCATGCGGCGTCGACATCCTGATCAGCGCGCCGCAGAAGGGCTGGAGCGGTTCGCCCTGTGCCGGCCTGGTGATGCTCGGCGAGGACGCCCTGGCGCGCATCGACGCCACCACCAGCACCAGCTTTGCCTGCGATCTCAAGAAGTGGCTGCAGATCATGCAGGCCTACGAAAACGGCGGCCATGCCTACCACGCGACGATGCCGACCGATGCGCTGCGTCGCTCGCGCGACGTCATGCTGGAGACCGAGGCCTACGGATTCGGCAAGGTGCGCGCGGAGCAATTGGAACTGGGCCGTCGCGTGCGCGAGTTGCTCGAGCGCGCCGGTTTCGCCAGCGTCGCGGCGAAAGGCTTCCAGGCGCCCGGCGTCGTCGTCAGCTATACCGACGACGTGGACCTTCACAGCGGCCGAAAATTCGTCGCGCAGGGCCTGCAGACGGCTGCGGGTGTCCCGCTGCAGTGCGACGAGCCGTCGGATTTCAGGACCTTCCGAATCGGCCTGTTCGGGCTCGACAAGCTGCACGACGTATCGGCCACGGTGGCCCGCCTGGAACGGGCGCTCGCGGCACTTTGAGACGGCGGCCGGAACGACCACGATCGACGGCGGATTGAGCGAAGGTCCGCCGCCGGCTAAGATCCGCAAATCCTGTTCTTTGGAAGTGCCATGGCGGCATCGAGTCTGCTCGCACTGATCGACGACATCGCGACGGTGCTCGACGACGTCTCGATCCTGGCCAAGGTGGCGGCCAAGAAGACCGCGGGCGTGCTCGGCGACGACCTCGCATTGAACGCCCAGCAGGTCACCGGTGTCTCGGCCGATCGCGAGATCCCGGTGGTCTGGGCCGTCGCCAAGGGGTCGTTGCTCAACAAGGCCATTCTGGTGCCGTTGGCGCTGGCAATCAGCGCGTTCGCGCCGTGGGCGGTGACGCCGCTGTTGATGCTCGGTGGCGCCTTTCTATGCTTCGAGGGCTTCGAAAAGCTGGCCCACAAGTTCTTCCACGATCCCGACGACGACCGGCACAAGGCCGAACTGGCGCACGCCCTCAGCGATCCCGGCGTCGATCTGGTGACGCTCGAAAAGGACAAGATCAAGGGGGCGATCCGCACCGACTTCATCCTCTCTGCCGAGATCATCGCGATCACCCTGGGCACGGTGGCGGAGGCCGAATTGCTGACCCGCGTGCTGGTGCTGTCGGGCATCGCGCTGGTCATGACCGCGGGCGTCTATGGCCTGGTTGCCGCGATCGTCAAGCTCGACGACCTCGGCCTCTATCTGAGCAGACGGCCCGGTGCCGCCACCCAGGCGATCGGCCGAGCCATCCTGCGCGCAGCGCCGTGGCTGATGAAGGCCTTGTCGGTGGCCGGCACCGCCGCGATGTTCCTGGTCGGCGGCGGTATCCTGGTGCACGGCCTCGCACCGCTGCATCACTGGATCGCGGAGCGGATCCACGACCTGTCCGGATTCACCGCCACGCTGGCGGAGATGGGCTTCAACGCCACGTTCGGCCTGCTCGCCGGTGCACTGCTGCTGGCTGTGGTCAGCGGCGCGCGGCGCCTGCGACCGGCCGGCAGCCATTGACCTGGGAGATCGATGAGCGAAATGCCGGATCACACGATCGAGACCAACGAAGCAACTGCAGCGCCCGCGGCGACGCCGATCCGGCCGAGACTGCGGGTTCTGCTGATCGAGGACAGCGCCGACGATGCCTTCCTGCTGCTGCGCCGCTTCCGCCTCGCCGGCTACGAGGTGGCCAGCCAGCAGGTCTGTTCCGAGGCCGAGATGCAGCGCGCGATCGGCGCCCAGCCCTGGGACCTGATCCTGTGTGACCACCGCATGCCGGGCTTCGACGCGATGGCCGCGCTGAACGTCATCAAGGGCCTCGGCCTCGATGTGCCCTTCATCATCGTCTCCGGCCAGATCGAGGAAGACATGGCGATCTCGGCGATGCGCGCCGGGGCGCACGACTACCTCAACAAAAACCACCTGGAACGTCTGCTGCCCGCGGTCGAGCGAGAATTGCGCGAAGCCGCCAATCGACGCAGCCGACGCGCCGCTGAGGAGACCCTTCGCGAAAACGAGGCCAGGCTGCGCTCGCTGGCGTCCAACACGCCTGGCCTGGTGTTCCAGATGGTGCGTGCCGACGGCGGCGGTCTACTGTTCCCGTTCGCCAGCGAAGCCTGCGAAATGCTGCTCGGCGTGCCGGCGGCGACCCTGGCCGAGAATCCGGACGGATTCACCAAGCGCATCCTTTCCGAGGATCGCGACAGCTTCGTCGTCGCCCTCGGCGAAGCCGATCAACCCGGCGCGCGAATCAACTGGGAAGGACGCGTTTGCACGCCGCGGGGCGGCATCAAGTGGGTCAACCTGCGCGCCTCGGCTCGGGTCCTGCCCGGCGGCAACATGGCCTGGGAAGGCGTGATGTGGAACATCACGCACAGCAAGCAGGCAGAAGCCGAACTGCGCGAGTCGCAGCGCCAGCTGGCGGAACTGTCGAACCACCTGCAGCACGTCAAGGAGGAGGAACGCGAGCGTATCGCCCGCGACGTCCATGACGTGCTCGGCGGCCATCTGGTCGCAATGAAATTCGAGATTGCGATGCTCGCCGGCAAGCTCGACGCGCCGCCCGAAGTGCTGGCGCAGCGCGCCGCCTCGCTGGGCAAGCTGGTGGACGAAGGGATCGAGACCGTGAGCCGGGTCACCCGTGAACTGCGTCCGGGCATCCTGCGGGACTTCGGTCTCGCGGCAGCGATCGAGGGTCAGGCCGAAGACTTCACCCAGCGTACCGGCATCCCCTGCCGCATCCTTTGCGCCGACCACGACATCGAACTCGCCGAGGGCGCATCGATCGCGCTGTTCAGGATCTTCCAGGAGGCGCTGACCAACATCAGCAAGCACGCCGGAGCCGACCAGGTGGAAGTCCGCCTGACCGAAGAAGGTGACGACGTCATCCTCGAGATCGCCGACAACGGCTGCGGCATCGCCCCCAACGACCTCAACAAGCCGCGCTCGTTCGGACTGCGCGGCATCCGCGAACGGCTCGCCAGCCTCGGCGGCGGCTTCGAGCATGCGGCAAATGCACCCAGGGGCTCGCGACTGGTGGCACGGCTGCCGGTTCACGCCGGCATGGACCTGAAAGACGAAGAGGGCACGCCATGAGCATGTCCGCGCGCGAGCCGGCACGACATGTCGGCAGCGACAGGGGGGTAATTCGATGAGCAAACAGATACGCGTGCTGATCGCCGACGACCATTCGATCGTGCGCCAGGGCCTGCGGCAGATCCTGTCCGAGACCGACGATCTGGCAGTCTCCGGCGAAGCGGCGAATGGTGTCGAGGCGCTGCAGCAACTGCGTCAGGACAGCTACGACGTGGTGCTGATGGATGTCTCGATGCCGGACCGCAACGGCATCGATGCGCTCAAGCTGATCCGCAAGGAATTCCCGCGGCTACCGGTGCTGATGCTGAGCATGTACCCGGAAGAGCAGTACGCGATCCGTGCATTGAAGGCGGGTGCCGCCGGCTATCTCAACAAGCAGAGCGCGCCCGAACAGCTGGTCACCGCGATCCGCCAGGTCGCCAGCGGCAAGAAGTACGTGTCGGCGTCGCTCGCCGAGGAACTGGCCAACGCCATTACCGACGACGACGATCGGCCGCTGCACGAGCGCCTGTCCGACCGCGAATACCAGACCCTGTGCCTGATCGCCTCCGGCAAGACGCTGACCCAGATCGGCGAGGAACTCAATCTGAGCGTCAAGACGGTCAGCGTCTATCGCGCGCGGCTGCTCGAGAAGATGCGTCTTTCGAACAACGCCGAACTGACCCACTACGGGCTCAAGCACGGCCTCGTCGAGTGAGGGACCAGGCGGCTCAAGTCGCCCGCGGCAAGGCCGTTGACCGGGCACTGTCCCGAATTCGTCCCAAGCCATGGCCGTCGACCGCAACAACCCGACCGAGATCGCGCGCGAGACCTTCCGGCTGCTGGCGCAACGGCGCGTACCGCCGACTCCGGCGAACTTCGAACGGCTCTACCACGAAGTGGCCGGCAGCTCGCCACAGGAGGCCTTCCCGGCACGCCGCCTGAAGACGCTCGCCGCCGGATTGCCGCGCGACACGCCCGAGGCGGCACGCACCGCCCGTCGCGTCGAGCAGTGTGTCGCCAAGGGCGAGTGGGACGCCTTTGCCGGCCTGTTCACCGAGCTGTGCGCCGGCGAGGATCGCGAAGCGCTTCAGTGGGGTCCGGTGATCCGCGAACTGGTCGGCGAATACGAACGTGCCCATCACGGGCTCACCGCCGCCCGCAAGCGTGAAGCCCTGCAACATGTTTTGACCTCGACCGCCGACGCCGCGACGCTGCATCAGCGCATCGGGGGACTGATCAAAGGCTGGCGACATCACCAGTCCGAAGCCGCGGTGGACGACGAAGCGGCAGCCGAGGCCGATTCCGGCGCAGCTGCCGGCGGCGGCCGAGCCATCGCCGCAATGGCCGGCGCCGACGTACCGACCCGCACCGGCGGCAGCGAGCCGGACCGTGCGCGGACGGCCACGCTGACAGCGGTGCCAACACGCCCCGCGGCCGCGACCGCCGACGGCGGGCTGGCACTGCTGATTGCACAACTTCTCGACGACGGCCTGTCGCCGTTGATCGTCGATGTACCGGATCTGGTCGGCGAACTGCACGCGCTGGCCGGCGAACTGCGCGACACGCCGGCGCGGCTGGTCGACGACGGCTGCCGGCAGAAGCTCGAATCGGTGGTCAAGCGGCTCGAATGGGTTGCCGAGGAGCAGCTCGCCGTGCGCAGCGGGCTGATCGGCGTGCTGCAGCTGATCCTGCAGAACATCAGCCAGCTGGTTCTCGACGACCGCTGGCTGCATGGCCAGCTGTCGGTGCTGACCGAGGTGTTCACCCGCCCGCTCGACGTGCGCACCCTCGACGATGTCGAACGGCGCCTGCGCGACGTCATCGACAAGCAGGGCCACCTCAAGCGCGAGCTCACCGACGCCCAGCGACGGCTCAAGACAATGCTCGCCGGCTTTGTCGACCGCCTTGCCGAGTTCAGCGCCACCACCGGCGAATACCACGACGCGATCGGACGCTGCGCCGAGCGCGTGGCCAAGGCCGAGGACATCACCGAAATCTCCGACGTGGTCGAGGAGATCCTGCAGCAGACCCGCATCGCGCAGGATTCCGCCCAGCGCTCCCATCGCGAGATCAACGCGCTCAAGGACCAGGTCGAGGCCGCCAATG
>JAGRFY010000031.1 GCA_020445765.1 Rhodocyclaceae bacterium
TTGAACAGCTCGCGCAGCGGTTCGAGCAGCTGCAGGTTCAGGGTCTCGGGGAGGCCACCGACGTTGTGGTGGCTCTTGATGGTGTGGGCCTTCTTGGTCTTGGAACCGGCGCTCTCGATCACGTCCGGGTAGATCGTGCCCTGGGCCAGCCAGCGGGCGTTCGGCAGTTTGGCGGCCTCGGCCTGGAACACCTCGACGAACTCGCGACCGATGATCTTGCGCTTCAGTTCGGGGTCGGCGACGCCGGCCAGGTGGCCCATGAACTGCTCAGAGGCATCGACGTGGATCACCCGCACGCCGAGGTTGCGGGCGAAGGTTTCCATCACCTGTTCGGCTTCGTTGAGTCGCAGCAGGCCATTGTCGACGAACACGCAGGTGAGTTGCTCGCCGATCGCGCGGTGGATCAGCGCCGCGGCAACCGACGAATCGACGCCGCCGGAAAGCCCGAGGATGACCTCGTCGGCACCGACCTGCTCGCGGATGCGGGCGACCGCCTCATCGACGTAGTCGGGCATGTTCCAGTCGTTGCCGCAGCCGCAGATCTCGTGGACGAAACGGGCGATGATCTGCCGCCCCTTGAGCGTATGGGTGACCTCGGGGTGAAACTGCACGGCGTAGAAGCGACGCGCCTCGTCGGCCATCGCCGCCACCGGGCAGGCGTCGTTGCTGGCGATCACCTTGAATCCGGGCGGCATCTCGGTGACCTTGTCGCCATGGCTCATCCAGACGTCGAGCAGCCCATGCCCCTGTTCGTTGGTTCGGTCCTCGATGCCGCGGAACAGTTCCGAATGGCCGCGGGCGCGAATTTCGGCGTAGCCGAACTCGCGCCGGCCGTCGCTCTCCACCCGTCCGCCGAGCTGCTCGGCCATCGCCTGCATGCCGTAGCAGATGCCGAGCACCGGTACGCCCAGCTCGAACACTGCCGGCGGCGCCGTCCAGTCGATCGCTTCATAGACCGAATTCGGTCCGCCCGACAGGATCACGCCGGCGGCGTCGAAGGCCCGGACGAAGTCGTCGCCGACGTCGAAGGGGTGGATCTCGCAGTAGACGTGCTGTTCGCGCACCCGGCGTGCGATCAGCTGGGTCACCTGGGAACCGAAGTCGAGAATCAGGATCTTGTGGTGGGACATGTCCGTGCTTCGCAAATGACACGAGGCGGCCACAGCCGCCTCGCATGGATGGGGCGCCCATCAGTCCACGTGGTAGTTGGGCGCTTCCTTGGTGATCTGGACGTCATGCACGTGGGACTCGCGAATGCCGGCGGCAGTGATCTGGACGAACTCCGCGCGATCGCGCATCTCTTCCACGGTGGCGCAACCGACATAGCCCATCGATGCCCGCAGGCCGCCGATCAGCTGGTGGATGACTGCGGTGACCGGGCCCTTGAACGGCACCCGCCCCTCGATGCCTTCCGGCACCAGCTTGTCCACATTGACTTCACCGTCCTGGAAGTAGCGGTCGGCGGCGCCCTGCTGCATGGCACCGAGCGAGCCCATGCCGCGATAGGACTTGTACGACCGGCCCTGGTAGAGCACGGTCTCGCCGGGCGCCTCCTCGGTGCCGGCGAACAGGCCGCCGAGCATCACGCAGTTGGCGCCGGCCGCGATCGCCTTCGAGATGTCGCCGGAAAAACGGATGCCGCCATCGGCGATCATCGGCACGCCGGTACCCGCCAGCGCGCTGGCGACGTTGTCGATGGCGCTGATCTGGGGCACACCGACGCCAGCGATGATCCGAGTCGTGCAGATCGATCCGGGGCCGATGCCGACCTTGACCGCGTCGGCGCCGGCATCCACCAGCGACCGCGCCGCCACTGCGGTGGCGATGTTGCCGCCGACCACCTCGACCTGCGGAAACCGCTTCTTGACCCAGGCCACGCGCTCGATCACGCCCTGGGAATGCCCGTGAGCGGTGTCGACGACGAGTACGTCGACACCGGCATCGACCAGGCGCTCGGCACGCTGCTCGGTACCCTCGCCGACGCCGATCGCGGCACCGACCCGCAGCCGACCATGATCGTCCTTGGCGGCGATCGGGTGCTCGTGGGACTTCATCATGTCCTTGACGGTAATCAGGCCGCGAAGCTCGTCGTGCGCGCCGATCACCAGCACGCGTTCGAGGCGGTGCCGATGCATCAGTGCCTTCGCCTCGTCGAGGCTTGCCCCTTCGCGCACCGTGACCAGGCGGTCGCGCGGCGTCATGATCGCCGCCACCGGTTGGTCGAGATTGTCCTCGAAGCGCAGGTCGCGATTGGTGACGATGCCGACAACGATGCCGTTCTCGACCACCGGCAGGCCGGAGAACTTGTTGCGGGCGGTCAGCGCCACGACCTCGCGCACCGAATCGTTCGGCGCGACCGTCATCGGATCCTTCAGCACGCCTGACTCGAAGCGCTTGACCTTGAGCACCTCTGCCGCCTGCTGCTCCGGCGACAGGTTCTTGTGAATGATGCCGACGCCGCCTTCCTGGGCCAGCGTGATCGCCAGACGGGACTCGGTGACGGTATCCATCGCCGCCGAGACCATGGGAATATTGATGCGGATGTTGCGGGTGAACTGCGTCGCGAGCGAGACGTCACGCGGCAGCACATTGGAATGGGCAGGGACGAGCAGGACGTCGTCGAAGGTCAGCGCCTTCTGGCTCACTCGCATGGCTTTTTTCCTTGCATCCAAATCCGTATTATACAGATCGTCCCAAATACTCGGGAATCCGCTCGATGCAACTCCGTCCTTCGCTTCGCGAGGCAGCGCTACTGGCGCTTGCCGCTTTGCTGCCGCCGCTCGCCGCGGCTCAGGTCCACGTCTGGAAGGACGCTGACGGGCAGACCCACTATGCCGACGTGCCACCGCCCGGCGTCGAGTCCACCGAGGTGCTGATCACCGCGCCAGCGAACTCGGCCGGCGGCCAGACCAAGCGCAAGTCGCTGGCTGAGCAGGAACAGGAATTTCGCAAGCGGCGCGCCGAACGCCAGGAAGCCTCCCAGAATTCCGCGGACGAGACCTCCCGCCAGGCGCGGCTCGAGCAGCAGTGCAGTAGCGCCCGAGGACAGCTCGCGGCGATCGAATCGGGCCGGCGAATGGCGCGCTACAACAGCAACGGCGAACCGGAGTTCCTGACCGACGAGCAGCGCGCGGCGCACGCCGCGGATCTGCGCAAGATGATCGACGAGCGCTGCAAGTAGCGCCGGGCGCGGCGTCAGTCCTCGCCCTGCCCGTCCGCGTCGCCGCCGCCTTTCTTCATCACCTTGCCCTGTTCCGCCCGCTTGCGCCGCACTTCCTTTGGGTCGGCGATCAGCGGCCGGTAGATCTCGACCCGATCGCGATCCCGAAGGGCGGCATCGAGCTTGGTCAGCTTGGCAAAGATGCCGACCTTGTTGGCCTTGCCGGGTGCGAGTTCGGGGTGACGCTGCAGCAGCCCCGAGGCATCGATCGCCTGCTGCACGGTGGCACCCTCGGCGAGCTTCAGCTTGATCA
>JAGRFY010000148.1:0-255 GCA_020445765.1 Rhodocyclaceae bacterium
GCCCTTCATCTTCAACAAGCTCGAACTGATGGGGCTGGCGACGACCATCAAGCAGGCCAAGAAGATGGTCGAGAGCCAGGAGCCGGTGGTCTGGGACATCCTCGAGGAGGTGATCCGCGAACACCCGGTGATGCTCAACCGCGCCCCGACCCTGCACCGCCTCGGTATCCAGTCGTTCGAGCCGGTGTTGATCGAAGGCAAGGCGATCCAGCTCCATCCGCTGGTCTGCGTGGCCTTCAACGCCGACTTCGACGG
>JAGRFY010000148.1:310-2620 GCA_020445765.1 Rhodocyclaceae bacterium
TGGAAGCCCGCACGCTGATGCTGGCCTCCAACAACGTGCTGTCGCCGGCCAACGGCGAGCCGATCATCGTGCCGTCGCAGGACATCGTGCTGGGTCTGTACTACGCCACGCGCGAAGGCGTCAATGCGCCGGGCGAGGGCATGATCTTCACCGACGTGTCCGAAGTGAAGCGGGCCTACGAGTCCGGCCAGATCGCACTGCACGCACGGGTTTCGGTGCGCCTGAAGGAATACGAATGGGGCGCCGAGGGCGAGAAGGTCGAGAAGATCAGTCGCTTCGAGACCACCGCCGGACGGGCGCTGCTGTCCGAGATCCTGCCGGTCGGCCTGCCCTTCTCGATCGTCGACAAGCCACTCAAGAAGAAGGAGATCTCGAAGCTCATCAACGCCTCGTTCCGCCGTTGCGGCCTGAAGGCCACCGTGGTCTTCGCCGACCAGTTGATGCAGTTCGGCTTCCGCCTGGCGACGCGCGCCGGCATCTCGATCGCGGTCAAGGACATGCTGGTGCCCAACGCAAAGCATCCGCTGATCCATGCCGCCGAACAGGAAGTCAAGGAGATCGCCCAGCAGTACACGTCGGGTCTGGTGACCGATGGCGAGCGCTACAACAAGGTCGTGGACATCTGGGGCCGCTGTGGCGATCAGGTCGCCAAGGCGATGATGGAGCAACTCGGCCAGGAGCCGGTGGTCGATCGTGCCGGCAACGAGACGCGGCAGGAATCGTTCAATTCGATCTACATGATGGCCGACTCGGGTGCGCGTGGATCGGCCGCCCAGATCCGCCAGCTTGCCGGCATGCGCGGCCTGATGGCGAAGCCGGACGGCTCGATCATCGAGACGCCGATCACCACCAACTTCCGTGAAGGCCTCAACGTCCTCCAGTACTTCATTTCGACCCACGGCGCCCGCAAGGGCCTCGCCGACACTGCGCTGAAGACCGCGAACTCCGGCTATCTCACCCGGCGACTGGTCGATGTGACACAGGATCTGGTGGTCACCGAGGACGACTGCGGTACCCGCAACGGCTTCAACATGAAGGCGCTGATCGAAGGTGGCGAAGTGGTCGAGCCACTGCGCGACCGGATCCTCGGCCGCGTCTGCGCGGATGACATCGTCAATCCCGAGTCGCAGGAGACCATCGTCGAGGCCGGCACGCTGCTGTCCGAGGACCTGGTCGACCAGATCGAATCGCTCGGCATCGATGAAGTCCGCGTGCGCACGCCGCTGTCCTGCGAAACCCGTTACGGCCTGTGCTCGAAGTGCTATGGCCGCGATCTCGGCCGTGGCTCGCTGGTCAACGTCGGCGAGGCGGTCGGCGTGATCGCCGCCCAGTCGATCGGTGAGCCCGGTACCCAGCTGACGATGCGTACCTTCCACGTCGGCGGTGCCGCCTCCCGGGCTGCCGCCGCCAGCGGCGTCGAGTCGAAGTCGGCGGGCTCGATCCGGTTCACGCAGAACATGCGCTACGTGGCCAACGCCAAGGGCGAGAAGGTCGTCATCTCGCGCTCGGCCGAGGTCGTGGTGGCCGATGAACTCGGTCGCGAGCGCGAGCGCCACAAGGTGCCCTATGGCGCGATGCTGCTGGTCGACGATGGCCTCGTGGTCAAGGCCGGCACCCAGCTCGGTACCTGGGACCCGCACACCCGTCCGATCGTCACCGAATACGCTGGAACGGTGCGCTTCGAGAACGTCGAGGAAGGGGCGACCGTCGCCAAGCAGATCGACGAAGTCACCGGCCTGTCCACTCTGGTGGTGATCGACGGCAAGCGGCGCAGCAGCAGCGGCGGCGCCAAGGGCGGTCGTCCGCAGGTCAAGTTGCTGACCGAAACGGGCGAGGAGGTCAAGATCGCCGGCACCGAGCACGCCGTGACGATCGCCTTCCAGGTGGGATCGATCATCACCGTCAAGGACGGCCAGCAGGTCTCGGTCGGCGACGTGCTTGCCCGCATTCCGCAGGAATCTGCCAAGACCCGCGACATCACCGGTGGTCTGCCGCGGGTGGCGGAGCTGTTCGAAGCCCGTTCGCCGAAGGACGCCGGCCTGCTCGCCGAATACACCGGTACGGTGTCGTTCGGCAAGGACACCAAGGGCAAGCAGCGGCTGGTGATCACCGAGCCCGACGGCAATGTTCACGAGTTCCTGATTCCGAAGGACAAGCACGTCACCGTGCACGACGGTCAGGTGGTCAACAAGGGCGAAGTCATCGTCGACGGTCCCGCCGATCCCCACGACATCCTGCGTCTGCAGGGCATCGAGGCCTTGGCGCGCTACATCATCGACGAGGTGCAGGACGTCTATCGCCTGCAGGGCG
>JAGRFY010000149.1 GCA_020445765.1 Rhodocyclaceae bacterium
GGTCAAGTTTCGGCGCCAACGGACACGATACGCCTCTCGAGGAGGCCGACACCCTCGCGGGCTAGATGATTATCAGGTCCCGCCCGATAGCCTACCAAGGCCCGCCCCGCCACCCTCAGCCGTTGCGCCAAGCCACGATGGCGCCGCTTCCAGTAGGTTGCCTCAACCGACCGGAGGGGCGAAGACCGGAATGCTTCGCCCGTCACCGCCCCGCCACGGCCAGCGCCTGCCACTTCCGCCGATAGGCCGACGCCGAGATGCCGACGCGCTTGCGGAAGGCCGAGCGGAAGCTCGAGGGCTCGGCGTAGCCGACTTCGGCGGAAATTGAGTCGATCGGCAGCTCGGTGGTTTCCAGCAGGTGCTTGGCTTCCTCGACGCGCAGGGTCTGGATGTAGTCGACCGGCGCCTGCCCGGTCGCCCGCTTGAAGCGGCGCAGGAAGCTGCGCTCGGTCAATTGGCAGCGCTGGGCCATCGCCGCCACCGGGCTCGGCGTGTCGTAGTGTCGGGCCGCCCAGACCTGGGCGTCGGCGACCAGTTGGTCGTCGTGCTGACGGCCGGCGGTCAGTGATGCGTAGCCGAGCTGACCCTCGCAGTGCGGCTCGATCAGGTAGAGCTTGGCAATGCGGCGTGCCTCTTCGGCACCGGCGATGCGCCCGATCAGATAGAGCATCAGGTCGGCCCAGGCCGAGGCGCCGCCGGCGGTGACGATGCGGTGGCCCTCGCCGGTCGGGACCAGGATGCGTTCGCGGCAGACCTTCACGGCGGGGAAGTTGCGGCCGAGCATGTCGGCGAAGCCCCAATGGGTGGTCGCCTCGCGCCCGTCGAGCAGACCGGCCGCGCCGAGCAGGATCGCGCCGGAACAGACCGACGTGACCATCGCGCCGCGATCGTAGGCCGCGCGAATCCATCCGGCCAGCGGCGCAAATTCCGCGGGCAGCGCCGCTGCCGGGTCGACGTGCAGGTCGGGCACGATGACCAGGTCCGGCGGCGGGGCCTCGTCGAGGGCCGCATCGGGGGTGATCCTGCGGCCATTGACGTCCCAGTACGGCGCCCCGTCCGGCGTCCGCAGGCTGGTGCGGATGCACGGCGAGGCGGCCGGGCGCCCATGCAGCATCTCCCAGTCGCGACCCACCGAGGCCAGCACGTCGAGGATCGAAAAGACCACCGACGTCCCGGCAAAGCGGGAGCCGATAACCACCGTATGGGTCGTCATTTCTGCCTCATTGAGCGCTTGTTGTGTCCGATCGTCACCGGTTGAGTCATTTCCGATCCTATCTCGCCGATTCGACCGGGTCCATCGTACACCCATGGCGGCGGCTCGTTTTCCCGCCGCCCACCGACCAAGGAGAGACGGATGACTGCCCATGACCCATTGCCCCCATTCGACCATGCCAAGGCCGAGGCCTTCGCCGAACGCTTCGTCGGCACCCTGTCCGAAGCGTCGCTGGCGATCATGACTTCGCTCGGCCACCGCGCCCGCCTGTTCGACGCCCTGGCGGACAACCCGGCCCTCACCTGTACGGCACTGGCCGCGCAGGCGGGGGTGGCGGAACGCTACCTGCGCGAGTGGCTGGGCGTCATGGTGACGGCCGGCGTCGTCGACTACGACGCGGCTTCGCGACGCTACACCCTGCCCGCCGAGCATGCCGCGTTCCTGACCCGCGCGGCCGCCCCCGACAACATGGCGGTGACGACCCAGTTCATCGCGATCGCGGCGACGGTCGAGGATCTCCTGCTGGCGCGATTCCGCTCCGGTGAGGGGCTGTGCTACCACCAGTTCGAGCGCTTTCACGAGGTGATGGCCGAAGACAGCGCTCAGTTGGTGGTCGCCAGCCTGATCGAGTCGATCCTGCCGCTCGCGCCCGAACTGATCGGGCGGCTGGAAGCCGGGATCGACGTGGCCGATTTCGGCTGCGGCGGCGGTCGGGCCTTGCTGCGGCTGGCCCGGGCGTTCCCGCGCAGCCGCTTCTTCGGCTTCGATCTGTGCGCCGACGCCTTCACGGCCACCATGGCCGAAGCCCGCGCCGACGGCCTGGGCAACCTCGCCTTCGCGGCCCGCGACCTGTCCTCCGCCACTGCGGTCGGGAAGTTCGACCTGGTGACCGCCTTCGACGTGGTGCACGACCAGAAGGACCCGCAGGCCTTCCTGGCGCTGGTGCGCCGCTCGTTGCGCCCCGGCGGCGTCTTTCTGATGCAGGACATCGGCGGCTCGCGAGACCTCGAGAAGAACATCGGCCACCCCTTCTCGCCGCTGCTCTACACGATCTCGACGATGCACTGCACGCCGGTCTCGATCGGCCAGGGCGGCCCCGGCCTCGGCGCGATGTGGGGCGTCGAGACCGCCACCGAGTATCTGGCGGCGGCCGGCTTCGCAGCGGTCGAGATGCACCGCCTGGTGCACGACCCGATCAATGCCTACTTCGTCGCGCGCGGCTGACGCTGCGCCGGCGGCCTTTCACCGGCGCGGCACCGCGGCGATGCGTACGCCAACCGCAAGCGCGGACGCACCGCCCGAACCCACTTTCGACAAGGACCCGACACATGAAACCCATCCCCATCCTCTTCGCCGCGATCGTCGCGGCCGCCCCCTTCCCCGCGCCAGCCGGCGAGCCGTTCGCCGCCTTCGACATCGCCGAAGACCTCTCCCGCTTCGTCTCGGCGCAGGCCCCGGTGTTCGACGACGGTCTGCCGGCCTATGGCAATCCATTCATCACCCAGGGCTACATCTACCCGGCCGGCACCCTCGCCGACGGCGTCGAGGACACGCTGCCAAACGGCGAGCCCGCCTTTCCGGAACTGGTGATCGGTGCATGGACCTGCGATGGCTACTTCGTCGGCGACGGCATGCATACCGGGACGGGCGCCATCGTCATGACTCGCCAGGTGTTCCGCTTCGATGACGGCGACCTGCTGATCAGCCACGGTCCCGAACTGGCCGACGTCGGCCTGCCGGTCACCCGGGCGGTCACCGGCGGCACCGGCGAATATGCCCATGCGACCGGCGCGATGCAGCAGACGCTGCTGGGCATGAGCGACGGCTTCGGCGTGCGCCTTCAGGTCGAACTCGGCGGCCACGGCTCGCGGGTCGGGCGCGGCGGCCAGCATCGGGGATGCCGCCGGCAGGGCGCGAGCGGCAGGCCATGGGCTTGCCGCGAAGCATCGACGCCGGAGCGGTAGTCGGGCCGGTCGGGACGAAGGCAGTCACCGGAGGGGCGTCGCCGCATCGACGGCGATCGGCAGCCTTGCGCAGAGCAGCCGCGCAGGCTACGGTCCGAAGGTGCCCGGGGCACCCGCCGACGAGGCGCGGGCGTCCCCGCCAATGCGAACCGAGCCGCCCCTTCCGCCATGCGAGATCACAACCCGCTTGCCAATGCCCGACACGCGCTCCAGCGCGCGGGCCTGTCGATTCCCGGCAGCAGCCAGTTGCTGAACGGGCAGCCGCTGTCGGATCCGGCCGATCGTGCCGTGTTGGCACGCCTGGTGGCGTCCGCACCCAGTCCGGCCGGTGCGCATCCGCCCAGCCAACTGCCGCCTCTGCCGCCAACGCCGCTGCCGAGCGTCGGGCCGGTGCTGTTGGGTGTCGGCGGCCATGCGCGCCGAAACACCGACGGCAGCGCAGACGCGATCTGGATCGACCTCGGCTTTCCGATCGGCGCCGTCGAGCGCGAGCGAGTGCGCAAGGCCGGCCTGTCGTGGGCCGGCGTGGACGAGTTGTTCGGGGCACGGGCGCTCAGTTCGGCGCGCGACCGGGCGCTGCTGGCAAGCTGGCTGGGGGGCGGCGAGGCCCCGAGGGCCGCGCCGCGCCGCTGACGCGCAGCAGGTCGGCAACCCCTGCTCAGGATCGACGCGGCGGCTGTCGCGCTTCAGCGCACGTGCACCTGGTCGATGTAGTCGCCATAGCCTTCGGCTTCCATCTCGTCCAGCGCGATGAAACGCAGCGACGCGGAGTTGATGCAGTAGCGCAGGCCGCCGCGATCCCTGGGGCCGTCCGGGAAGACGTGGCCGAGATGGCTGTCGCCGTGGGTCGACCGCACCTCGGTGCGGATCATGCCGTGGCTGGTGTCGCGCAGTTCGTTGATGTGCGCCGCCTCGATCGGCCTGGTGAAGCTCGGCCAGCCGCAGCCCGATTCGAACTTGTCGCTCGACGCGAACAGCGGCTCGCCCGACACGATATCCACGTAGATGCCGGGCGCGTCGTTGTGCAGGTATTCGCCGGTGCCCGGGCGCTCGGTGCCGGCCTGCTGGGTGACCCGGTACTGCTCCGGGCTCAGCGCCGCAATCGCGGCTTCGTTCCTGACATAGCGTTTCATCGTGTGCTCGCTCCGATCGTGGGTGTCGCGGTCGCCTCGGGCGCCGCGGTGTGCGCCGGCGACGGCCGCGCGGTCACGGCATTCGACGTCGGCCGCGGCGCCGACCTTACGCCTCTCACTGGCCGCCGGCCGTGCTCAGGGCAGGGCTTCGACCGCCGCGCCGCAGTCGGCGCAGGTGCCGCGGTGGCCCTCGAAGCGCGCCATCGCGCCGCAGGCCGAGCAGCGGCGCAGCCACGGGCCGACGCGCACCGGCGCATAGACCGCGGTGTAGCCGCCCTCGGCGAGTTGGCCGAAGGCGCGAATCGACTCGACGTGGGTGCCGCGGTGCATCGCCTCGGCCATCGCCTGATGCGACCGCCAGGCCGAGAAGGTGTTCATCCGCCGGCCGCAGACCGAACTGTTGAAACCGAGAAAGTCGGGGTTGTCGATGTTCTCCAGCACCACCTGGCGGGCCTGCTCGCGCACCGCCTGCAGGCTCTCGTCGCTGGCCGCGATCAGTTCGGTCACGGCGAACACGGCCGGCATCACCGGTTCGGGCCGCCGCACGGTAGTCGCGGTACCGAAGGCGAAGGGGCCGATGGCCACCGGCTGCACCACCACCTGCAGGCCGAGCTGGCGCGGCAGCGCCGCCGAGTCGAAATAGCCCTGCACCTGCGCGATGCCCTGCGGCCCGCAGCGGATGACGTCGATGCCCGGCAGCTCGACGGCGCGCCCGGTCGGCGGCAGGCCGTTGAAGGATCCGCTGTTGTGGCCGGACATGACCCATTCGGCATGGACCGTGGCGTCGCCGACCCGATGCACGTCGCCGAGCGCGAAGTCGAGATCCGGGAATGCGGCCCACAGGCCCTCGGCGTAGGCGGCCAGGGCCTGCCGCGGGAGTGGCCCGCCGGTGGTGGGATCCTGATAGTGGCCGTCCGGGGCCAGGGTTGCGGCGATCGCCGCGGCGTCCTGCCGACGCCAGGCGTCGAAATAACGCCGGCTCAGGGTCAGCGGGTCGTTTGCCTGCTCGTCCATCGCGGGCCTCCATCGCGCTCGGGAATCCGCCGCCACGAAGGCTGCGCCGGGGGCGCGCGGCGGCACCCATCCCATCGCGGCCCATCATAGGAGGCACGCGGGCACGAGGCAACGGCCGGGCTGCGCGGCATGCAACGCGGGCCGCCGGCTTCGATCCCGGCCGGTGGCGAAACCGCAGCGATGCCGGGCTGTTGCAGTGCGCACGGGCCGGATCGCGCCTACGACACTGGCAAGGCCCGAAAAAAAGGCCCGGAATCCAGGATTCCGGGCCTAATCCACACCATTGGAGGAGGGTGGAGGAGACAACTGCACTCTAGCAAGGAAAATGCTGCATTGCAACAAGAGAATTGTATCGGCGCAGCAATGCATGCTCAGCCCCGCTGCCACAGGGCGATCAACTGTGGCCGATGGGGAGCCAGATGATCCACTTCGACCGCCAGCACCGGGCCGCTCAGGGTATGGCCCGACAGCGTCGCCCGCAGCACGGCAGCGAGGCCTTCGACACTGACCGCGATCGGCCCCTGGTCGCCTTTCAGGCGGATCTTGCGAAAGGCTTCGTCGAGCATCACCGAGCCATTGGTCAGGTTCAACCGGCCTTCGAGTTCGCTGGCGGTGCCCGAACTCTGCAGCGCCTTCAGCCGGCACGGCACGAGGCGGTACTCGCCGACCATCGCCAGCGCCTGGCGGCGCAGATAGCGCAGCAGATCGTCCTCGGCGCTCGGCGCCTGGGCGGCAGCGCTGCGGCACAGCTGAGCGATCTCGTCGTCGGTCAGGTGGGCGGTGACCCGCGCCACCGTGGCCGCGTCGAGGGCAGGTGCGGCGAGATTCTCGACCGTGGCGTGATGGTGGTGACCGAGCAGGCTGACGCCGGCCTTGGCCAGTTGCTTGGTGCTGATCGCGGGCAGGCCCTTGAGCACCGTGGCGCCGAGCATCTCGCACAGCTCCTGGCACAGGGCGCCATGATCGTGGGCGGTCATGGCGTCCGGCACGCGAAGGTCGAGGGCGAATTCGAGGGTCAGGCGGGCGTTGGGCTTGCTCATGTGAGGACGAGACTCCGGGTGGCGGTCACCTACGACTACGACCGCCACCGCCGGCGCTTTAGCCCACCGGCCGGGCTCGCCGCGGCGGTCAGCTCGAGCAGTTGACCTCGATGCCGTCGGCCCAGTCCGGTGGCGGCGCCGCGAAGTGCTCGAACTCGGGCTGCTCGTCGAACGGCCGCGCGAGGCAGCGCTGCACCCGATGCAGCTCGCCGAACTGGCCCTGCCGTGCCGCGCAGATGGCCGACTCGGCCACCCAGTTGCGCAGCACTTGCTTGGGATTGCTGCGCGTCATCGTCGCCTGTCGTTCCTGGTCCGGGCGTACCTCGCCGGCCAGCCGGCCGCGCCAGTCCTGCACCCAGGCCACGCATTCCGCGCGGTCGATGCACAGGTCGAGCAGCGGCGCGTCGGCGTCGCCGGCGGCATGCTCTGCGGCTCGCGCCGGCAACCGCGACAGGCTGCGGAAGAAGTTCGTGCAGTCGCAGCGATTGCGCTGCAGCAACCGGTACAGGGCGGTCAGCAAGGCTTCGTCGGCCGGCTCCGCGAGCCCCAACTTGGCCCCCATCCGTCGCGCGAGGCTCGCATCATAGGCCTCATCGACGGCGGCGCGAGCGCGTTCGCGGTCGCCGTCGAGCACGGGCAGCAGGGCGCCGGCCAGCACCAGCAGGTTCCAGTGGGATCTGCGGTTGATGCGAGAAGCGATAGCGGCCGGCGCTGTCCGAATGGTTGTAGATGTGGCCGCCGTCGAAGGCTTCCATGGGGCCGAACGGCCCGTAGTCGATCGTCAGCCCGAGGATCGACATGTTGTCGGTGTTCATCACGCCGTGCATGAAGCCCACCGTCTGCCAGCCGGCGGGCAGTTCGCCGGTCGAGCGCGACACCGCCCGCAGCAGCGCTTCGACCGGGTGGGGGGCATCGCGCTGCGCCGAGAAATGGCGGTCGATGACATAGTCGGTGAGGATTCGCAGCGCCTCGACGTCGCCCGCCGCCACCCAGTGCTCGAACGAGCCAAGGCACACGAAGCTCGGCGACATCCGCATCACCACGGCCGCGGTCTCGGTCGCTTCGCGCGGTACCGGCAGGTCGAAGCCGACCACCGCCAGCGCTCGCGTGGACGGAATGCCTAGCGCGGCCATCGCCTCTGAGCACAGGAACTCGCGGATCGACGAGCGCAGCACTGCACGCCCGCCGCCCATGCGCGCGTACGGCGTGCGGCCGGCACCCTTCAACTGCAGCTCCCACGGCCCGTCGGCGCCGGCCACCTCGCCGAGCACATGGGCGCAGCCAGCACCGATGGCTCGAGGCCGATCAGCGCCGCCGCCGCGGCACTGGTCGCGAGCAGCCGCGGCTCGGGCAGGCCCCACGGCGCCAGACGCGTATGGAAGCGGGGCGGCAGGCCGGCGAAGCTGTTGCCGAAGGCCAGCGCGTCGATCTCGCCCAGCGGAAGATCGGGGGCGGGAGCGTTCATCGGATGGTCGGTGTGGGCACCGAAGTTGCATGAGCGGGATTCACATCGCACCACGCGCAGCCCTATCATGACAGCGATGACCGCCAGCGAACAGCTACGCCACCGCCTCGAAAGCCTGCTGGCACGCCTCGAGGACGGCCTGATCGAACGCCGCCGCGAAGTGCGGCTGATCCTGCTGGCGGCACTGGCCGGCGAACACAGCCTGCTGCTGGGGCCGCCCGGCACCGCCAAGAGCGAACTGGCACGCCGCCTGCACCGGGCCTTCGCCGAGGCCCGTTATTTCGAGCGGCTGCTGACCCGCTTCTCGGTGCCCGAGGAGCTGTTCGGCCCGCTGTCGATCCGCGCCCTCGAGGACGACCGCTACGAGCGCCACACCGCCGGCTTCCTGCCGGAGGCGTCGATCGCCTTCATCGACGAGGTTTTCAAGGCCAACAGCGCGATTCTCAACGCCCTGCTGACCCTGCTCAACGAGCGCGAGTTCGATAACGGTGCCGGCCGCATCCACTGCCCGCTGATCAGCGCGATCGGCGCCAGCAACGAGGTGCCGGACGACGAGGTCGCGGCGGCCTTCTTCGACCGCTTCCTGCTTCGCATCCCGGTGTCGCCGGTCAGCGGCGAGGGCTTCCGCGCCCTGCTCGCGCTGCCGCCGCTCGATGCCGACGCCACGGTCTTCGACGGCGCCCTCGGGGCCACCGAGCGCGAAGCCTTGCGCCGGCGCGCGGACCACGTCGCGCTGCCGGCCGCGGTCGCTGATCGCATGGTCGAGTTGCGCGACTGGCTGATCGCCCACGACATCGCGGTCTCCGACCGGCGCTGGGTCAAGGTCGCCGGCCTGATGCGCACCGCCGCCGCGAGCGACGGTCGCGATGCGCTCAGCCCCTGGGACTTGATGCTGCTGCCGGCCTGCCTCGGCAGCGACGGGGCCGAGCAGCAACGAGTGTGCGACTGGCTCACCACCCGCCTCGGCGTGCGCGAAGCCAGCACGCCACCGCGGCTCGAACGGGTGGTCGCGGCCTTCGAGGGGCAACTGCTGGCCGAGCGCAATGCCGATGATCTCGACTACGACGAAGACGGCCGGCTGCGCATGACCGATGCCCAGATCGCCGGCGAGGTCAACGACATGAAGGGCGGCAGCCAGGCCCTGCGCATGACCTACACCCGCAAGCGCCGCTACGGCGACACCCACATCGGCGCCCGCACCGGCCAACTCGACGATCTGCTGGCGCGCATCGGCGGCTATCGCGACGAGCTGGCCGAGGTCCGTCACGACTTCGCCCGCTACCGCGACGCCAGCCTGTGGCTGGACCGGCCGCTGGCGGTGGCGATCGATGCCAATCTGGCCACGATCGCCACCGCCCTCGACGACTTCGCAGTACGCACACGAGGCTGCCGTGCCGGCTTCGAGGCCCTGCCCCGCCTGCCCGACGACCCCGGCATCGCCCCCGAGCCGGTGGCCTGCGAACCCCTGCAGGAATGACGCCGGTCGACGTCCCGCGGCTGCTGTTCGCGTCGCGCGAGGCGCGGCTGGCCGACATGGATGCGCTGCCGCTGCGCCTGCGCACCAGCAGCCTGACCCATGCCAGCGCCGGCCTCGAAGTGCGGCTGGCCGGGCTGCGACGCCTGCTCGACGGCCTGCTCGCAGGCCGCCTCGCCAGCGCCGGCGACTGGCCGTGGCCGCCGCCGGCACTGGCCACGGCGCTGGCGGCGGCGCTCGACACGCTGGCCTTGCCGGAATTCTGCCGCGGCAACGAGGAACTGGCCGAAACCGTGCTGATGGGCCTGCTGTTCCATACCGACTTCATCCCCGGCTATCTCGATCGCGGCGTACCCGAAGCGCGGGCGATCGAGTTTGCCGTGGACGCCTTCGCCGCCGACTGGCAGCAGCGCTGCGGCGACATGAAATCGCTGGTCGAGGTCTTCGGCGATCTCGGCGACCTGCCGAAGAACGCCCGCTGGGACCGGCTGCGCGGGCTGTTGCGCTCCGATGGCTGGCAGGAGGTGGTGCGCATCCGCCAGCTGCTCGAGCGCCTGCCCGAGCTCGCCCGCATCATCCGCAGCCTCGGTCGTGCCCGGGTCACCGACGTGCCCGACAGCGCCGGCCAGCA
>JAGRFY010000150.1 GCA_020445765.1 Rhodocyclaceae bacterium
TTCCGCATCGCGCTTGTCGAGTCTCCCAAACACGCGGTAAAATAATCGTTTTGCTGCTGTAGCTCAGTCGGTAGAGCAACTGATTCGTAATCAGTAGGTCGCCAGTTCGATTCCGGCCAGCAGCACCAAGAATGTCGATGTTTCATGGGCTTTGTTCTCGCAGTAGAGGCGCACTGGACGGTCGGTGCGCCTTTTTTGCGTTGTCGTTGCCGAACCGAAGTGGCGACCAGGGGTGCCGGTGACCGAACGCGACTGTTACCACTGCGGCCTGCCGGTGCCGGAGGGTGTCAAGATCGAGGTGCCGGTGCTCGGCAAGCGGCGATCGATGTGCTGCGCCGGTTGCGAAGCGGTGGCCAGATCGATCGTTGACAGCGGTCTCGAAGACTACTACCGCCATCGCGACTCAATGCCCGAATCTCGACGCGAGTCGATGCCTAACGAGCTCGTCGACCTCGGCTTGTTCGACAGTCCGGACTTCCAGTCCAGCTTCGTCAGCGAACCGGAGCCGTATCAGAAGGAAGCCGCGCTGCTGCTCGAGGGCATTACGTGTGCGGCCTGCGTGTGGCTGAACGAGCAACACGTGGCACATCAGCCAGGTGTTCTGGCGGTCCAGATCAACTATTCGACGCGGCGGGCGAGGGTTCGCTGGGATACCCGCCAGACGCGGCTGTCCGAAATCCTCGCCGCGGTACAGGCAATCGGCTATCGCGCCTATCCATACGATCCTCATCGGGGAGATGCGCTCGCGAGCAAGGAGCGACGTTCTGCTTTGTGGCGCCTGTTCGTCGCCGGTTTCGGCGCAATGCAGGTAATGATGTATGCACTGCCCGAGTACGTCGCGGGCGAGGGTGAAATGGCGACGGACATGTCGGCCCTGTTGCGGTGGGCGAGTCTGGTGCTGACCCTTCCGGTGGTGTTCTATTCCGCAGCGCCGTTCTTTAAGCAGGCGTGGCACGACCTGCACCAGCGTCGGCTCGGCATGGACGTGCCGGTATCGATGGGCGTTGGGGTGGCATTCGGGGCGAGCTTGTGGGCGGTGGTCAGCGGCAGCGGTCAGGTCTATTTCGATTCGGTCGCAATGTTCGTGTTCTTCCTGCTTTGCGGCCGATTTCTGGAGATGCTGGCTCGTCAGAAGGCTGCACGCGGTGCGGAAGAGCTGGGCAAGGTGATGCCCGCGGTGGCCGAGCGCCTGCCGGCATGGCCGAATCCTGCCGGTGAGCGCATCGATGTATCGCGACTGCTGGTCGGCGACGTGATTCGGGTGAAGGCCGGGGAAGTGGTTCCCGCTGACGGTGAGGTCATCGCGGGTGAAGGGACGTCGGACGAGTCCTTGCTGACCGGCGAGGCCGAACCGGTTCGAAAAGGCGTCGGCAGTTCCGTTACAGGTGGCGCCGTCAACGGAGCGGTGCCACTGATCGTGCGGGTCACGGCGGTTGGCGATTCGACGCGGCTCGCAAGCGTGCGCCGTCTGATGGAACGGGCGCAGGGCGAGCGACCGCAGGTCGCGCGACTCGCTGACCGTTATGCCGGTCGTTTCGTGGCGCTGGTGATCACGTTGGCGGTGCTGACTGGCGCGTACTGGTGGAACACGGATCCGTCGTCCGCTCTGTGGGTTTGCGTGTCGGTGCTGGTCGTCAGTTGCCCGTGCGCTCTGTCGCTGGCCACGCCCGTCGCACTGACGGTGGCGACGTCGGCGATGGCCCGCGCAGGCGTCCTGGTGACACGTGGACATGCGGTCGAGACCTTGGCCGAAGCCGATCACTTCGTTTTCGACAAGACCGGAACGCTGACACGGGGCAGGCTTCGCCTCGAACGGATCGAGCCGATCGGAGGGCTTGATCTGGACACCATTCAGTCGATCGTGCTGGGGCTCGAGCAGGAGTCGGAGCATCCGATCGCGGACGCCGTCAAGGCTGCAGGCTGGCCGGTGAGTGCTGCGCTGCTCGAGGATGTGACGGTCCATGTCGGCGAAGGCCTGTCCGGCGCGCAGGGCGGCCGTCGGTATCGGCTCGGTCGGGCGCAGTTTGCGCTGGCCCGGTCTGGCGCCGACCTCGACACGTCCCGGGATCGAGGCGATCGGGTGAAGCCGGGTACTGTCCTGCTGCTGGCGTCCGAGACCGGGCCGGAAGCGGTGCTCGAGTTTTCCGACGATTTGCGCGCCGATGCCCCGGCCCTGATTGAAGGCCTTGGCAAGGCGGGTATCGCTACGAGCATCCTGAGCGGCGACGCTCAAGCGGCAGCCGTCGATGTCGGCGCCCGCCTCGGGATCGCGGACGTCCACGGCAACTTGCTGCCGGAGGACAAATTCACCCGGGTCGAAGCGATGCAGGCGGCTGGGGATCGTGTGGCGATGGTCGGCGACGGAGTCAACGACGGCCCTGTTCTGGCAAAGGCCGATGTGTCGATCGCGATGGGGGAGGGCGCAGAACTCGCTCGCACCCAGGCGGACGTCGTGCTGCTGGGCGGGCGTTTCGCGCCGCTGTCGCGCGGATTGCGGATTGCCCAGGCCTGCCGCCGAGTCATCCGCCAGAACCTGGTGTGGGCACTGGCCTATAATCTGCTGGCGATGCCGGCCGCAATGGCCGGTATCGTGACGCCGTGGATGGCCGGGATCGGCATGTCCGCGAGTTCGCTGGTGGTGATCCTCAACGCGCTGCGCATCCAGCGCGTGCGGTGAGTCGATGGAATCCCTATACCTGCTCATTCCGCTGTCCGTGCTGTTGGTCTTCGTGATCGGAATCGTGTTCTGGTGGTCGGTTCGAAGTGGCCAGTTCGACGATCTCGAAGGTCCGGCCTACCGCGTGCTGATGGACGACGACAAACCGCCACCAGCGCCTGAGGAAGTTGGCGAGAGGGTCGAGCCCAGTGAAAAACGCTGCTGAGTGTAGGGTTTTTGACTTAAGTCAAGACCTCCCCGTGCGGAGGCTGGATAATCGGTACCGAGCCCGAGGCGGAGGTGGCGCGCGAGAGTTGGCGCCAGTGCCGCGGTCGGCAGGAATTTTTGTCTCTCTGTTGGGGTTGGGGGTGCGTATGGGCGCACCCTTTTTTTTTGCCCTGCGTCAGCGCGATCGGCACGATTCACGGGTTTACGGGCGTTCTTGCG
>JAGRFY010000005.1:0-20843 GCA_020445765.1 Rhodocyclaceae bacterium
TGGCCGCCAGCGGCGGCCGCTCCATTTCGAATCGATTGACCAGTTCGGCCGCAAAATGCTGCGCGTCGGCCGCCGACCCGCCATTGCCGCAGGCCATGATCTTGCCGTTGTTGAGCAGGCACTCGGTCATCAGGGTCACGGCATCGGCGATGCCCGTGGTCATCAGTTCGGCGGCACTGCGCTTGGCTTCGGCGCTGTCATTGAACTGGCGCGCGATCCTAGAGGCAAGGTCCATTGGGCAACAATCTGTAAGGTGGGAAAAGCAGTCTAGCATGCTGCCGGCGGCCGTCGCAGGGCCCGGCCGGGCGGCCTATTCGGCGTCGAAGGCGCCCCGCAGCCAAGTCGGCCCGCGCGTGTCGCCACCATCGAAAACCACGGCGTCGAAGCGGCACGCGCGATGGGCATGGCCGCGCCCGTCGGTGGCCAGCCAATGGCGTGCCGCGCGAACGATGCGCGCCTGCTTGGTCCGGTCGATGCTCCCGGCGGCGCCGCCGTGGGAATCGCCGCGTCGGTAGCGCACCTCGACAAAGGCGATGGTGCCGCCGTCCTCGACCACCAGGTCGATCTCGCCACCCCGGCAGCGCACGTTGCGGGCGAGCACGCGACCGCCGTGGCGTCGCATCAGGCGCGCCGCCCGCGCTTCGGCGATGGCGCCTGCGGCTTGCGACGGGGCCATGCCGCGGCCGACAATGCGCCGGATTCGATCGCCGAGCCAGTGGAGCATGAGCACATCCCGTCCCGTGCTGAACAAGACACCGTCATTGTATGTGGTGGCCACGCCGCTGGGGAACCTGCGCGACATCGGTCTGCGCGCCCTCGAGGTGCTGGCCGAGGTCGCCGTGGTGGCGGCCGAGGACACCCGCCATACCCGGGTGCTGCTCGACGCCCACGGCATCGACACGCGACTGATCGCCGCGCACGAACACAACGAACGGGAAGCGGCCGAGAAGATCTGTGCATTGCTGGCACGCGGCGAGCCGGTGGCCCTGGTCAGCGATGCGGGTACCCCCGCGATCTCGGATCCGGGCGCGCGCATCGTGCGCGCCGTGCAGCAGGCCGGCCACCCGGTGGTGCCGGTGCCGGGCGCCTGCGCGCTGGCTGCGGCATTGTCGGCGTCCGGGCTGGTCGATGGACGCTTTCTGTTCCAGGGCTTCCTGCCGGCCAAGCCGGCGGCGCGTCGAACCACGCTCGAGGATCTGCGCGATGTGGTCGCGACGCTGGTGTTCTACGAGGCGCCCCACCGCGTTCGCGAAACCGTCGACGACCTGTTGGCGGTCTTCGACGGTGAACGCGAACTGGTGGTGTGCCGCGAACTGACCAAGCTGTTCGAAGAGATCTGCCGGATGCCGCTGGCAAAGGCGCCGGCCTGGTTCGAGGCCGACGCCAACCGGGCGCGGGGAGAATTCGTGCTGCTGGTGTCCGCGCCCGCGCCCCAACCAGGCTTGTCTGCACAGTCCGAGCGGATCTTGCGGGCCCTGCTCGACGAATTGCCGCTCAAGAGCGCGGCTCGGCTGGCATCCGAGATCACCGGAGTCGGGCGCAATGCGCTCTATCGACGCGCGCTAGAACTGCGTGACGCCTCCTGATCTGGCCGTCGGACTTAGAATCACGACCACCAAGACCAATGAACGGCGATGTCCATGGACTCCTTGACGATCACCCGGCCCGACGACTGGCACCTGCATCTGCGTGACGGCGAGGCGCTGGCGGCCGTGCTGCCGGACAGCGCCCGACGCTTTGCGCGTGCCATCGTGATGCCCAACCTGAAGCCGCCGGTGACGACTGTCGGCGCGGCTGCGGCATACCGAGAGCGGATCCTCGCCGCACTGCCGGTCGGCCTCAAGTTCGACCCCCTGATGACGCTATATCTCACCGACAACACGTCGCCGGACGAGATCCGGCGGGCCCGTGACAGCGGTTTCGTGCAGGCGGCCAAGCTGTACCCGGCCGGCGCGACGACCAATTCGGATGCCGGCGTCACTGCGATCGAGCGGATGGATGCCGTGTTCGCGGCGATGCAGGATTGCGGCCTGGTGCTGTGTGTTCATGGAGAGGTGACCCATGCTGATGTGGATATCTTTGATCGCGAGCGTGTCTTTATCGATCGCACTCTGGCACCACTCGCGGCGCGTTTCCCCGATCTCCGGATCGTCTTCGAGCACGTCACGACCGCGGAGGCGGTGAACTTCGTGAAGACGGCGGGCAGCCGGGTCGGCGCCACCATCACCGCGCACCACCTGCTGCTCAATCGCAACGCCATTCTGGCTGGCGGCATCCGCCCGCACCATTACTGCCTGCCGGTGCTCAAGCGCGAAACCCACCGCGAGGCGCTGCTCGAGGCCGCCACTTCCGGTGACCCGCGCTTCTTCCTCGGCACCGATTCTGCGCCCCACGCCCGCGGGACCAAGGAAGCGGCCTGCGGCTGCGCGGGTTGCTACACGGCGCATGCGGCAATCGAACTCTATGCCGAGGCGTTCGAGCAGGCCGGCGCCCTTGATCGCCTGGAAGCATTCGCCAGCTTCCACGGTGCCGACTTCTACGGGCTGCCACGCAACCCGGACACCGTGACCCTGGTACGCGACGCCTGGCGGGTGCCGGACGCGATCGAATACCTGGCTGACGACGCGCTGGTTCCGCTGCGGGCCGGCGAGTCGATCCGATGGCGCCTGGCGTGAACGGACCTTGCCGATGATCTTTCGCCGATTCCGCCTGCTTCTGCCGGCGCTGACCGTGTTTCTGGCCGGATGCGAAAACGCCGCGGCGC
This sequence comes from Rhodocyclaceae bacterium, assembly GCA_020445765.1. Classification (GTDB taxonomy): domain Bacteria; phylum Pseudomonadota; class Gammaproteobacteria; order Burkholderiales; family Rhodocyclaceae; genus Cognatazoarcus. Next base: position 2,765 of record JAGRFY010000005.1, read on the forward strand.
CATTCATGATCGATGGCAGTCAGCACGCCATCTCGCTGATCCGCGAACAGCGCTACTTCTGGAGTTCGGAAGTGGAGCAGTCGCTGGTGGTGTCTCGCCTGCCGGCTTGTCAGCGCCGTTATCCGATTGCGCCGGGCAAGACCAATTCGGTCGATATCGAGGTCTTCGAGGCCGGCTACATGCTGTGGGCTTTCCGACTGAAGCAGCGCTGGTATCTGGCCGGCACCGAAAAGTGCCTGCTGCAGGCTTGGCAGGACCCGCCCGCCGAACCGCCGGGTCGCGAGGTCGGCCGCTTCGTGCGCCGCGACGGCGCGTTGGTGTTCGCGCCCACCGGCGGCGTCGGCGGCAGCGTGCGCTGACGCCGGCCGCAGGACGACGCAGGCGATCGCCCCGCCGGTGAGCTTCGAAATCGCTCGGCTGTCCCCCGGACTGGGCCGGCTGTTTGCGCCCTATCGCGTGCTGCTCGGCGAATCGCCGATGCCCCGGCCGCCGGCTGTCGACGCGATCGGCGAACTGCTGGGTCGCGTCGGTCCACGCAACGCCGTCGGCAAGCCGCTGCGTGTCGTCGATGCCGAGCATTCGCCGGCACTGGCCTATGAGCGCCGCGTGCTCGACGACGGACTGCTGGCAACCCGGGCAGGCAGTTGGCACGACTATTTCAATGCGCTGGTCTGGTGCGCCTTTCCGGCGACCAAGGCTGTCATCAACCGGCGCCACTGTGACGCGGCCGGACGTGACGATTGTCGCGGTGCCGTACGAGACGCGCTGACCCAGTTCGACGAGTGCGGTGCATTGGTGATCTCCGCGGACGCCGAAATGCTCGATGCGCTACGCGGCCATTGCTGGGAGCGCGCGCTGTGGCGCCGCCGCGCGCACTTCCTGCAAACCTGCCGGGTCCTGGTCGTCGGTCACGCGACGCTGGATGCGCTGCGCCGACCGTTTGCCGGCCTCTGCGCCAAGGCGCTGTACCGGGAGGTTGCGAGCGACTGGATCGCACAGGCGGCGGAAGATCAGGTGCGGGAGGCTGACCACTGGCTGGCGGACTGGCTCTCGCGTCGGGGCGACGCGCTGGTACCCCGTGATCTTTCACCGTTGCCGCTGCTCGGCTTGCCGGAAGTGGTTCCCGAGAATGCATGCGCGGACTACTACCGCGACCACTCCCAGTTTCGACCCCGTCGGGTGCCGGGGCTTGGAGGCATGCGCTGCCGTTGACGCCAGGCTCGCTTGGCCTGCCCGCGACAGCAAGCGCGCCGGCGGGGTTTCCGGGATAATCGCCGGCGGGAAGTTCGCCAGGCAACCGCGGCGCTTGCGTCGAGGAAAGTCCGGGCCCCGCAGAGCAGGATGCCGGCTAACGGCCGGGCGCCATAGGTCGTGAGACCGAAAGCGACGGAAAGTGTCGTCCGCAGGGGCGACTCGCAGAGTTCATCGACCCGGACCGGCATTGCCGGTGGGGCAACCCGAGATGACCTCTGCCGGCAACAGAAAGGATACCGCCGACGGCACCGGGTGCCGGGCAAGGGTGAAACGGTGGAGTAAGAGCCCACCGCGCGGCTGGCAACAGCCGTGGCACGGTAAACCCCATCCGGGGCAAGGCCAAATAGGGGGGCAATGGCGTGGCTCGCGCCGCTCCCGGGTAGGCTGCTAGAGCGGCCCGGCAACGGGTCGCCCAGAGGAATGGTTGCCCGACGCCCCACCGGGGCGTCCGACAGAACCCGGCTTATCGGTGAACTTCCCACTTTTCACCACATCCCGCCGATCCGGGGCAATTCGCCCCAATTTTCCCCACCGACGCTCGCAAGTGCATCCCTGCAATTAAGGTGTTTTGTGCCCTCTCGGGCGATCAGTCTTGATTTGAAAGAGTTTTTCCCGCGGGCCCACATGCTTTCGGGCGGAATTGCTAAGTCATTGTGTCAACGAGAGAAATTCCAATTGCGTGGCTTGACCCTGCATGGCCTTTACACTAGAGTGGTGATTAGTGGTGAAAAGTGGGTGAAAGTGGGCGGCGGTGTCGTCCAGCGGGAGGGTCCAAGGGGGCATGTTTCAGGGCGCGTCACAGCTTACGCTCGATGCCAAGGGTCGGGTCGCGATTCCGGCCAAGCATCGCGACGCGCTGTCGACCCTGTCGGGCGGCCGTCTGGTATTGACCGCCCATCCCCACCGGTGCCTGTTGCTGTATCCCGAGCCGGCCTGGGAGCCCAAGCGTGACGAAGTCCTGCGCAAGTCCAGCTTCGAACCCCGTGCCGCGCTGCTCAAGCGTCTGCTGGTGGGTTTCGCACAGGAAGAGAGCATGGATGCGGCAGGTCGGGTGCTGGTCTCGCCGTCTTTGAGGCAGTTCGCGCAATTGGAAAAGCAGGTCTGGCTGGTGGGGCAGGGAAGTCATTTCGAACTCTGGTCGGACGAGGGCTGGAGCAGTCAGCTGGAGAAGATGGTGGCCATCGGCGTCGATCTGCTGCCGCCCGGGATGGAGGATTTCTCGCTGTGAGCGGGCACGCCAGCCACGTCACGGTACTGCTCGAGGAAGCCGTCGAGGCCCTCGCGGTGCGCGACGACGGTGTCTACGTGGATGGGACCTTCGGGCGTGGCGGTCACAGCCGCGCGATCCTCGCCCGACTCGGCGCCGGCGGTCGTCTGATCGCCGTCGATCGCGATCCGACCGCGGTCGAGGCTGCCGCGGCCATCCGCGATTCGCGTTTCACGATCGTCCATGCTCCCTTCAGCGAAATGTCCGGCGCCCTCGATGCGCACGAGGTCGGCATGGTCCAGGGAATCCTGCTGGATCTGGGCGTTTCGTCGCCTCAGCTCGACGAGCCGGCGCGGGGCATGAGCTTTCGCTTCGACGCACCACTCGACATGCGCATGGATACCAGTCGCGGGCAGACCGCGGCGCAATGGCTGGCCGATGCGTCGGTGGGTCAGATCAGGGAGGTACTGAGGGATTATGGGGAAGAACGGTTTGCTCATGCGATTGCAAAGGCGCTTGTTGCTGCTCGGGCAGGGCAGCCTGTTGCAACCACTGGACAACTTGCCGCGATCGTGGAGAAAGCGGTCCGGACACGTGAGCCGGGCCAGCACCCGGCGACGCGCACCTTCCAGGCTCTACGGATTCTCGTCAATCAGGAGCTCGAGGAACTGTCGCTAGTCCTTCCGCAATGCGTCGATCGACTGGCGCCCGGCGGCCGCCTCGTGGTGATCAGCTTCCATTCGCTGGAGGATCGCATCGTCAAGCGCTTCATGCGCGATGCCGCCAGGCCGCCCAATCTGCCTGCACGCCTGCCGTTGCGGGCGTCGGAGCTGCCGACGCCGGCCTTGCGCCTGGTGGGTCGGGCACAGCGCCCGGGCGAGCGCGAGCGCAGCCTCAATCCACGGGCGCGGAGCGCCGTCATGCGGGTCGCCGAGCGCCGGGAGGCAGCGTGATGGTTGCCCGCCTGCAAACCAAGGGCCGCGACGGCGTATGCCGTGACGGCGCTGAGATGCGTGCGCGCGGCGAGGCAACTGCGGCCGACGTCGGCGGGAGGAAGTTCCGATGAGCCGGATTCAGATCCTCCTGGTCGCAATGGTCGTGTTGAGCGCCCTCGGCGTGGTATCGGCCCAGCATGAATCGCGCAAGCTGGTCTCGGCCTACGAACAGGAGCGCACGCGGATGCAGCAGCTCGAGATCGAGTGGGGGCAGTTGCAGCTCGAGCAAGGCACGCTCGCCAATCCGTCGCGGGTCGAGCGGATCGCCCGCGACGAACTCCAGATGAGCGTCCCCGATCCGGCCAGTGTGCTGCTGCTGGAGCGTCGCCGATGAAGCGAAATTCAAAGAGTGTCACCTTCAACCGCAACCCGCTGCTCGCACGGGACCTGCCGATCTGGCGCCCACGCGCCGTCCTGCTGGCGCTGCTGGCGGGTTCGTTCGCGCTGGTCGGGCGCGCCGCCTACCTGCAGGGCGTCAATGACGACTTCCTGCAGGCCAAAGGCGAATCGCGCTTTTCGCGCGTACTGACCATGCCGGCGACCCGCGGTCGCGTGCTCGACCGCGCCGGCGAAGTGCTTGCGATCAGCACGCCGGTCCAGTCGGTGGCATGGTCGCCGCCACTGGCGGATAGCGACAGCGGCGAGGTGGCGCGGCCGAAGCCGGCCCAGATCCGCAAACTCGCTGCGCTGCTGCAGACCGACGTACGGGCGCTGACGCACAAGCTCGACGGCACCACCGACTACACCTATCTCAAGCGGCAGCTGTCGCCGGCCGTCGCCGAGCAGATCCAGATGCTGGCGATCCCCGGGATTCATCTGGAACAGGAGTTCCGGCGCTATTATCCGGGCGGTGAGGCGACTGCGCACGTGCTCGGCTTCACCGGCGACGGCGACAGCGGGCAGGAAGGCGTCGAACTGGCGTTCGACGGTCGTCTCGCCGGCATCGCCGGTTCGCGCAAGGTGATCAAGGATCGCCGCGGACACATCGTCAAGGATGTGGAGTCGATCCGGCTGCCGCAGGAAGGCACCGATCTGCAACTGTCGATCGACAGCAGAATCCAGCACCTCGCCTACAACGTCCTCAAAGAAGCGGTCGTCGCCCACAAGGCGCGCTCCGGTGGCGTCGTCGTGCTCGATACCCGCACCGGCGAAGTGCTCGCGCTGGTGAATAGCCCGAGCTTCAACCCCAACGACAGGAGCGAGCTGTTCGGCGCGCGCCTGCGCAACCGGGCGCTGACCGACACTTACGAGCCCGGTTCGACGATGAAGCCCTTCACTGCAGCGATGGCGCTCGAAGAGGGCAGTTATCGCTTCGACTCGGAGATCGACACCGGTGAAGGGCGCATGACGATCGGCCGGGCGACGATCCGGGACACCAAGAAGCACGGCCTGATGACCGTCGCCGAGGTCATCCAGAAATCCTCGAACGTCGGCGCTGCGACGATCGCACTGACCTTCGAGCCGAAGGTGATGTGGGGCTATTTCGACCGGCTCGGCTTCGGCACGCCGCTCGGCCTGGGCTTCCCGGGCGAGGCCGGCGGCCTGCTGCGTCCGCCGGCGACCTGGAAGCGGATCGAGCAGGCGACCATGTCCTACGGTCACGGCCTTTCGGTGACGCTGATGCAGATGGCCCACGCCTACCTCGCCTTCGCGCGCGATGGCGACCTGATCCCGGTCACGCTGGTGCGCTCGCCGGGCCGACCGATCGAGGGCAATCGGGTGTTTTCGCCGAAGACCGCACGCGAGGTGCGCAGCATGCTCGAGATGGTCGTGCAGGACGGCGGCACTGCGCCGATGGCCCAGGTCGCCGGCTATCGCATCGGCGGCAAGACCGGTACCGCCCACAAGATCGAGAGCGGCCGCTATGCGGACAAGTACGTCGCATCCTTCGTCGGTGTCGCACCGGTCTCGGAGCCGCGTCTGGTGGTCGCGGTGATGATCGACGAGCCCCGCAACGGCAAGCACTATGGCGGTGCCGTGGCCGGTCCGGTGTTCGCCAAGATCGTTGCCGGCGCGCTGCGCAGTCTGGGCGTGGCGCCCGATGCGCCGCTGACGCCGGTGCGGGTCGCGCAGCAGGACCGTGGTGCGGAGCGGATGTGACGACCGAGCGAGCCCGCGATCTGCTCGCCCGTCTGGCGTCCGACGGTGTCCGTCCGTGCGGCATCAGCGCCGATTCACGCGCGGTCTCGGCGGGCGATCTGTTCGTCGCGTATCCCGGCTTCAGCAACGACGGTCGGCGCTTCATCGGCGATGCGATCGCCCGTGGCGCTGCCGCGGTGCTGTGGGAGGCGGACGGCGGCGAATGGCAGGCCGACCGGGATCTGCCCAATCTGCCGGTGCTGCAGTTGCGCGATCACGTCGGTGATCTGGCTGATCAGATCTTCAACGAGCCGAGCCGGCGGCTGTGGGTCGCAGGCGTCACCGGTACCAATGGCAAGACCACGGTCAGCCAGTGGATCGGCCGCGCGATGCAGGAACTCGGCGGGCGCTGCGCGATCATCGGCACCCTCGGCTGTGGCTTTCCGGGTGCGCTCGAACCCGGACTGCATACCACGCCCGATGCGGTGGACGTCCATCGACAGCTCGATCGCTTCGCGCGAGCCGGCGCAGACTGCGCGGCGATGGAAGTGTCGTCGATCGGGCTGGATCAGGGCCGAGTGAACGGCGTGCGCTTCGATCTGGCGATCCACACCAATCTCACGCGGGATCATCTCGATTACCACGGCGACATGGCGAGCTATGCGCGCGCCAAGGCTCGGCTGTTCGACACCGACGGGATTTCGGCCGCGGTGATCAATGCCGACGATGCCTTCGGTCGGCAGCAGGCGCAGAAGCTGATCGCGCGCGGCGTGCGGGTCCTCGCCTACGGCCTCGAGGGCAATCGCGCCGCCGACCTGCCCGGCGCCGAGTTCGTGTTCGCCGACGACATGAAGCACACCATCGCCGGACAGCAGTTCCAGCTGTGCTGGCAGGGCCGCAGGCTGCCGATGAGCCCGCAAAGCATCGGCACCTTCAATGTCTCGAACATGCTGGCGGTGATCGCATGCCTGCTGGTGCGCGGCGTGGCGCTGGACGAAGCGGCGCGAGTGGTCGGCCACCTGCGCGCGCCCGAGGGCCGCATGCAGTTGCTCGGCGGCGTCGCCGAACCGCTGGTGGTGGTCGATTACGCCCACACGCCAGATGCCCTGACCCAGGTGCTCGAGGCCACGCGAGCGACCGCCCGCACCCGCGAAGGCCGGCTCATCTGCGTCTTCGGCTGCGGTGGCGACCGCGACGCCGGCAAGCGGCCGCTGATGGGTGAAGTCGCTTCTCAACTGGCGGACGACGTCATCCTGACCAGCGACAACCCGCGCGGCGAGGACCCCGAATCGATTCTCGCCGAGATCGCGGTGGCTGCGCCCGGCGCCGAGCGAATCGTCGATCGCGGCGAGGCGATCCGCCATGCGCTGATCTCCGCGGCCGCCGACGACGTCGTCGTGCTCGCCGGCAAGGGGCACGAGAACTATCAGGAAATCAAAGGGGTGCGCAGGCCCTATTCGGACATCGAGCAGGCGCGCGACGCGCTGGCGGCCTGGCGGGCGGCCGGGAGGCGGGCATGAAGTCCGATCTCGACTTCGCGGCGCGCGCCAGTGGCGGCCGCGCGACCGTCGCGGCCGCATACGAGGGCGTCACCACCGACAGCCGCGCGCTCGCCGCCGGCGAACTCTTCGTTGCGCTGCGCGGCGAGCGCTTCGATGGGCATGAATTCGTCGCGGCCGCGCTTGCCGGCGGCGCCGCCGCGGCGGTCGTGGACCGGGAATGGTTCGACGCCGCACCGCAGCCGCTGCAGGGCGCGCCGCTGCTGGTGGTCGACGATACGCGGTCGGCGCTCGGCGACATCGCGCATGCCTGGCGGGCTGGTTTTTCGATCCCGGTGATCGGCGTCACCGGCAGCAATGGCAAGACCACGGTCAAGGAGATGTGCGGCACGATCCTGCGCGCGCAGGCTGCGCTCGACGGCGCCGAGCCGGCCGATGCGGTACTCGCTACCGAGGGCAACCTGAACAACGATATCGGCCTGCCATTGACCGTGTTGCGCATGGCCCCGCGGCACCGCTATGCGGTAATCGAGATGGGCATGAACAGACCCGGAGAAATCGCCAGGCTGGCGTCAATCGCTGCGCCGACGGTTGCGGTCGTCACCAATGCGCAGCGAGCGCATCTCGAGGGCATGGGCGGTCTCGATTCGGTGGCCGAAGAGAAGGGTGCGATCTACGGCGGCCTGCGTGGCGCCGGCATTGCCGTGATCAACGTGGACGACGCACACGCCGGGCTCTGGCGGCAACAGAGCGCGGCCTTCAAGCAGATCGGCTTCGGTATCGACCCGGTGGCCGACGTCCGCGCCACTTACATCCTGAAAGGGCAAGGCTCGGAGCTGACGGTGCAAACTCCGGCCGGCGGACTCGAACTGGAACTGCCGGTGCCGGGTCGCCACAACGTGATGAACGCGTTGGCGGCGATCGCCGCGACGCTTGCCGCTGGCGTCGGTGTCGAGGCGGTGCGCCGTGGGCTCGAGGGCTACACCGGAACCAAGGGTCGCCTCGAGCGCAAGGCGGGCATCAACGGCGCGGTGGTGATCGACGACAGCTACAACGCCAATCCGGATTCGGTGATGGCCGGCATCGACGTGCTGGCGGCGACACCCGGGCGGACCATCCTGGTGCTGGGTGACATGGGCGAAGTCGGCCCGAACAGTGCCCAGCTGCACGACGAAGTCGGCGGCTACGCCAAGAGCGAAGGCGTCGATCAGTTGTTCGCGCTCGGCGAGATGAGCGAGGTCGCGGCCCGCAATTTCGGTGACGGCGGGCGCCATTTCGCGCGCTCGGAAGAGCTCGTGAGCGCGCTGCGCAAGGCCATGGACGCAGATACCGTGGTGCTGGTCAAGGGTTCGCGCTTCATGCGCATGGAGCGGGTGGTGGACGGCATCGTGGTGCCGAAACGTTGATGGAGAACGGGTCGCCCGGCTAGGGCGGCCGGGGAGAGCGCAAGAGCAAATGCTGCTGGAACTCGCCAACTGGCTGGGTCAGGACATCCGGGCCTTCAACGTGTTCGGCTATATCACGCTGCGCACGGTGCTGGCCGCCCTGACCGCGCTGGTGATCTCCTTCATCTTCGGTCCGGCCGTGATCCGCTGGCTGGCGGCGAAGAAGATCGGCCAGGCCGTGCGCGACGACGGCCCGAAGTCGCATCTGACCAAGGCCGGCACGCCGACCATGGGGGGCGCCATGATCCTGATCGCGATGGCGATCACGATGCTGTTGTGGGGCGACCTCGGCAACCGCTACATGTGGACGGTCCTGCTGGTGACCCTCGGTTTCGGTACGGTCGGCTGGATCGATGACTGGAAGAAGGTCGTGCATCGCGACCCGGCCGGCCTCGCCAGCCGCTGGAAGTACCTGTGGACCTCGCTGATCGCCGCCGGCGCGGCGACCTACCTCGGTCTGACCGCATCCGATCCGGCCCAGCTCGAATTGATCGTGCCCTTCTTCAAGTCGGTGGCCTATCCGCTCGGGGCGTTCGGATTCGTGGTGTTGTCCTACTTCGTGATCAACGGTACCAGCCACTCGGTGAACCTGACCGACGGGCTAGACGGGCTGGCGATCATGCCGACCGTCATGGTGTCGGGTGCGCTCGCGGTCTTTGCCTACGTCGCCGGCCACGCCGGCTTCTCGAAGTATCTCGGGCTGCCCTACATCGCCGGTGCCGGCGAGCTGGCGGTGTTCTGTGGCGCGATGTGCGGCGCCGGACTCGGCTTCCTGTGGTTCAACGCCTATCCGGCGGAAGTTTTCATGGGCGATGTCGGTGCCCTCGCGCTCGGTGCCGCGATGGGTACCGTCGCGGTCATCGTCCGCCAGGAGATCGTGCTCTTCATCATGGGCGGACTGTTCGTCGCCGAAGCGCTGTCGGTGATGGTGCAAGTGCTCTATTTCCGGGTGACCGGCGGTCGACGCATCTTCCGCATGGCGCCGCTGCATCACCACTACGAGCTGGGTGGCTGGAAGGAGACCCAGGTGGTGGTTCGCTTCTGGATCATCACCATCATGCTGGTGCTGTTCGGTCTATCCACGCTGAAGCTCAGGTAAGCGATGAAACAACGCTGGCAAGGCAGATCGGTTCTGGTGCTCGGGCTCGGGGAATCGGGGCTCGCAATGGCGCGCTGGCTGGCGCGCGCCGGCGCTCGCCTGAAGGTCGCCGACAGCCGGCCGACGCCACCGGGTGCCGAACGCCTGCAACGCGAGTGGCCGGCCGTACGGACCGCCTTCGGTCCGTTCGCGCCGAGCCTGCTGGACGGCATCGACACCCTCGCGATCAGCCCCGGCCTCGATCCACGGATGCCGTTGGTGGCCGAAGCCCGCGCCCGCGGCATCGACGTCACCGGCGAGATGAGCCTGCTGGCGCAGGCGCTCGACGATCTCGAGGCCCGGGCCGACACCCGGATCATCGCAATCACCGGCACCAACGGCAAGACCACGACGACCGCGCTGGCCGGCGCAATGTGCCGGGCAGCCGGGCGCCGCACCGTGATTGCGGGCAACATCGGGCCGGCTGCGCTCGACGAACTCGGTGCAGCCATCGATGGCGGCGGCCTGCCCGAGGTGTGGGTACTCGAACTGTCGAGCTTCCAGATCGAGACGATGCGCGGACTGGCGCCCGATGCGGCCACCGTGCTCAACATCAGCGACGATCACCTCGACCGCTACAGCGATGTCGGCGCCTATGCCGCGACTAAGTCGCGAATCTTCGATGGCGCCGGCGTCATGGTGCTGAATCGCGAGGATGCGCGAGTGATGGCGATGCGCCGTTCCGGCCGAGAATGCGTGACCTTCGGCCGTGATCGACCGGCCGGTGGCGACTACGGGCTCGACGGCGACGGCGACGAACTGTCGTTGATCCTGCCGGGGCAGCCCCCACTCGCGGCCGATCGCCTCCGTCTGGCCGGCACCCACAATCTCGCCAACGCGCTGGCGGCACTGGCACTGTGCCGTGCCATCGACCTGCCGTGGGCGCCCCTGGTCGATGCCCTATGCCGCTTCGAGGGTCTGCCGCATCGTGTCCAGGCGATCGCCCGTCGCGACGATGGCGTGGTCTTCTACGACGATTCGAAAGGCACCAATGTCGGTGCCACGCTGGCGGCGCTCGCCGGCCTGCGCCGACCGGTGGTGCTGATCGCCGGCGGCGACGGCAAGGGACAGGATTTCGCACCGCTGGCGCCGGCACTCGCCGAGCACGGCCGCGCAGTCGTGCTGATCGGCCGTGATGCGCCGCTGATCGAGCATGCGCTGGGCGACTGCGCGGTCCCGGTCGAACGCTGCGCGAGTCTCGAAGATGCCGTCGCCCGCGCCGACGCTCTGGCTCGAACCGGCGATGCCGTGCTGCTGTCGCCCGCCTGCGCCAGCCTCGACATGTTCCGCAACTATGCGCACCGTGCCGAGGTGTTCGTCGCTGCGGCCCGCGCCCTCGACGGAGTGGCCGCCCTATGAAGCTCGCGCTGCCGCTCGGTCTGGGTCACGGTGACGGGGAAACCAGCAGCGTCGCGACCTCGCGCGCGGTCGGGCGCCTGACCCGGCCCGGCAAGCCGCCGGCGGAGCTCGATCTGGTGCTGATCTGGTCGGCGATGGCGCTGCTGCTGCTCGGCCTGGTGATGGTCTATTCGTCATCGATCGCCACTGCCGAAGGCAGCGCCTTCACCAGCCACCGCTCGAGCTATTTCCTGGTGCGCCACTCGATCTTCCTGATGATCGGTGTCGTCGCCGGCACGCTGGCCTTCCAGCTGCCGGTCCGCGTCTGGCAGCAGAGCGCGCCGTGGCTGTTCGGCATCGGTGTCGTGCTGCTGATCGTCGTGTTGGTTCCGAACATCGGGCGCGAGGTCAATGGCGCCCGCCGCTGGCTGCCCCTCGGCCCGGTCAATCTGCAGCCATCCGAGTTGATGAAGCTGTTCGTGGCGCTCTACGCCGCCGACTACACGGTGCGCAAGCTGCCCCACATGTCCAGCGTGCGCCGCGCCTTCCTGCCGATGGCGGCGGTGATCCTGTTCGTCGGCGCCCTGCTGCTGCGGGAACCGGACTTCGGCGCCTTCGTCGTGATCACTGCGATCGCCTTCGGCATCCTGTTCCTCGGCGGCATCAACGTACGTATCTTCGTGCTGCTGCTGGTGGTGGCGGTGGTCGGGTTCGTGCTTCTTGTCTGGTGGTCGCCGTACCGGCGCGACCGCATCCTCGGCTTCATGGATCCATGGCGCGATCCTTACGGCAACGGCTACCAGCTCTCCCATGCGCTGATCGCCTTCGGTCGGGGCGAATGGTTCGGCGTTGGCCTCGGCGCCAGCATCGAGAAGCTGTTCTACCTTCCGGAGGCCCATACCGATTTCCTGCTCGCGGTGATCGCCGAGGAACTGGGCTTCCTCGGTGTACTGGCGGTCGTCGTGCTGTTCGCGCTGGTGGTGCAGCGCTCATTCGCGATCGGTCGCCGTGCGATCACGCTGGAACGCTTCTTCGCCGGCCTGGTCGCGCAGGGCATCGGCCTGTGGATCGGCGTGCAGTCGTTCATCAACATGGGTGTCAACACCGGCCTGCTGCCGACCAAGGGACTGACCCTGCCGCTGATGAGTTTCGGTGGCTCGGGCATCCTCGCCAATTGCGTCGCACTGGCGGTGCTGTTGCGAATCGACTGGGAAAACCGGCAGATCATGCGGGGGCGCTCATGAGGACGCTGCTGGTGATGGCGGGCGGTACCGGCGGCCACATCTACCCCGGCCTCGCGGTTGCGGAAGTCCTCGCCGATCGCGGCTGGCGGATCGCCTGGATGGGCAATCCGGACGGCATGGAGGCCAGCCTGGTGCCGCAGCGTGGCTACGACATGGCCTGGATCCGGTTCGCCGCGCTGCGCGGAAAGGGGCTGATGCGCAAACTGTTGCTGCCGCTGAACCTGCTGCGCGGATTCTGGCAGGCGATCGCCCAGATCCGGCGCTTGCGCCCGGACGTGGTGCTCGGCATGGGCGGCTACGTGAGCTTCCCGGGCGGCATGATGGCGGTGGCGCTCGGGCGCCCGCTGGTGCTGCACGAGCAGAATTCGGTCGCCGGTCTGGCCAACCGGGTGCTCGCGGGCGTTGCCGACGAAGTGCTCAGCGGCTTTCCCGACGTTCTGCCGAAGGCGCGCTGGGTCGGCAATCCGGTGCGCGACGAAATCGCTGCGCTGGCGCCTCCGGCGAGCCGCTTCGCCGGCCGCGAAGGTCCGCTGCGCCTGCTCGTGGTCGGTGGCAGCCTGGGCGCCCGGGTCCTCAACGACATCGTGCCGGCCGCCCTTGCGCGGCTGCCGGCATCCGATCGCCCGCGGGTCGTGCATCAGGGCGGCAGTCGCCAGGTCGAAGCGCTCGAAGCCAACTACGCCGCCGCCGGCGTCGACGGCGAACTGCTGCCCTTCATCGACGACATGGCGCGACGCTACGCCGAGGCCGACGTCGTGGTGTGCCGTGCCGGGGCACTGACCGTCGCCGAACTGGCCGCCGCCGGCGTCGCCAGCGTGCTGGTGCCCTTGCCGCATGCGGTCGATGACCACCAGACCGGCAACGCGCGCTTCCTGGCCGACCATGGGGCGGCGATTCTGCTGCCCCAGAGCGAATTCGACGCGACATCGCTGGCCGCCCTGCTCGAGCGACTCGAGCGGCCGCAGCTGCTGGCGATGGCGGAGAAGGCCCGGGCGCTGGCCCGTTCCGATGCAGCCGAGGCGGTGGCCTCGGCCTGTGAAGCACACGTCAGGAGCCCGGCACGATGAAGCACAAGGTCAAGCACATCCACTTCGTCGGCATCGGCGGCGCCGGCATGAGCGGCATCGCCGAGGTGCTGGTGAATCTCGGTTTCACGGTCAGCGGCTCGGACCTCGGGGTCAATGCGGCAACCCGGCGCCTGGCGGCGATGGGCGCCCGGGTGGTCAGCGGCCATGCCGCCGAGCACATCGCCGGGGCCGACGCGATCGTGACGTCGACCGCGGTGCGCGGCGACAATCCGGAGGTGATCGCGGCACGTGCGGCACACGTGCCGGTGGTACCGAGAGCGCAAATGCTGGCCGAACTGATGCGACTCAAGCAGGGCATCGCGATCGCCGGTACCCACGGCAAGACCACGACGACCTCGCTGGTGGCCAGCATCCTCGCCGAGGGCGGCATGGACCCGACCTTCGTGATCGGCGGCCGGCTCAATGCCGCCGGCGCCAACGCGCGGCTCGGCAAGGGGGAGTTCCTGGTGGCCGAGGCCGACGAATCGGACGCCTCCTTCCTGCTGATCAATCCGGTGATCTCGGTCGTCACCAACATCGACGCCGATCACATGGAGACCTACGGGCACGACTTCACCCGACTCAAGCAGGCCTTCGTCGACTTCCTGCAGCATCTGCCCTTCTACGGCGTCGCCGTGCTGTGCGAGGACGACCCGCACGTGCGCTCGATCATGCCGCTGGTATCGAAACAGATCGTGCGCTACGGCCTGTCGCCGAGTGCCGCCGTGCGTGCCGAAAACGTCCGCGCCGAGGCCGGCCGCATGCGCTTCGACGTGGTTCGTGAGAACGGCAGCATCTCGCGCTTTCCGGCGGTGCTGAACCTGCCCGGCGTGCACAACGTCCAGAACGCGCTGGCGGCGATTGCGGTGGCGACCGAGGTCGGCGTGCCGGACGAAGCGATCGCCAAGGCGCTGGACGAGTTCCACGGCGTCGGCCGCCGCTTCCAGCGCTTCGGCGAAGTACCGCTGCCGGGGGGCGGGAGCTTCACGCTGATCGACGACTACGGCCATCACCCGGCCGAAATGGCCGCGACGCTGGAAGCCGCCCGCGGCGCATTTCCCGGGCGCCGCCTGGTGCTGGCCTTCCAACCGCACCGTTTCACCCGAACCCGGGACTGCTTCGAGGATCTGGTGCATGTGCTGGCCGCAGCCGACCTGCTGCTGCTGACCGAAGTCTACGCCGCCGGCGAGGCGCCGATCGTGGCGGCCGACAGTCGCGCACTGGCCAGGGCGATTCGGGTCGCCGGCAAGGTCGAGCCGATCTTCGTCGAGGACATCTCGGAGATGGCGGCGGTGGTCATGGGCAGCGCCCAGGACGGCGACGTGGTGATCACCATGGGTGCCGGTTCGATCGGGTCGCTCCCCGGTCGGCTGGCGAACCGGGAGGATTGAGGGCGATGGGGCAAGGTTTCGGCAAGGTGGCGGTTCTGTTCGGCGGGTCGTCCGCCGAGCGGGAAGTATCGCTGATGTCCGGCCGGGCGGTGCTCGGCGCGCTGCTGGCCGAGGGCGTCGACGCCCACCCTTTCGATCCGGCCGAACGGAACCTGTTCGAACTCGAGCGCGATGGCTTCGAACGCGCGTTCGTGATTCTGCACGGTCGCGGCGGTGAGGACGGCACCGTACAGGGTGCGCTGGAGCTGATGGGCATCCCCTACACCGGCAGCGGGGTCATGGCCTCTGCGCTGTCGATGGACAAGTGGCGCACCAAGATGGTGTGGCAGTCGGTCGGCCTGCCGACCCCCCGCTACGCGATTCTCGACGAGCACACGCAATGGGATGCCGTGGTCGCCGATCTCGGCTTGCCGATCTTCGTCAAGCCGGTCCACGAGGGCAGCAGCATGGGGGCCACCAAGGTCACCCGCGCCGAGGATCTGAGGGCGGCCTGGGAACTGGCGGCGCGCTACGACAGGCTGGTGCTCGCGGAAGAGTTCGTCGAAGGCGAGGAACTGACCGGTCCGTTCCTCGGCGACCAGGCGCTGCCGCTGGTACGCATCGTCGCGCCCGACGGCAACTACGACTACCAGCACAAGTATTTCACCGACGATACCCAGTATTTCTGCCCGGCCGGTCTGCCGGATGCGCTCGAGCAGCAAATGCGCGAGGCGGTGCTGCAGTGCGCACGGGTGCTGGGCTGCCGCGGCTGGGGGCGGGCAGACCTGATTCTCAGGGCGGACGGCAGCTTCACCCTGCTCGAGATGAACACCGCGCCGGGCATGACCAGTCATTCGCTGGTGCCGATGTCGGCGCGCGCGGCCGGCCTCGAATTCGGGGCACTGTGCCTGCGCATTCTCGAGGAGGCCCGCGTTGGCTGAGTCCCGCCGCCGGCCCGCGCCCGGTACCACCTCCCGCTCTCCGGTACGCGGCGCCCGCGGCAGCCGCAGCGGCCTGTGGCACAACCCGGCGATGCTCAACCTGATCGCGGACATCTGTCTGCTGTTCGGGTCTACGGCGCTGGCCTACGCGTCCTTCTCGTGGTTCCTGCGCCAGCCCTTGTTCCCGCTCGACGAGGTCGTGTTGCTGACACCGCCCGCCCAGGTCACCGAGGCCCAGCTCGAATACGCCGCGCGCAGTGCGGTCGATGGCGGCTTCTTCACGGTGGATCTCGATCGCGTGCGGGAGACCTTCGAAAAGTTGCCGTGGGTCCGGCGCGCCGAAGTTCGGCGGCGCTGGCCGGCCAGCCTCGAGTTGCGTCTCGAGGAGCATGTGGCGGTCGCCTACTGGAGCCCCAACGGCAGTGGCGAGACCCGTCTCGTGAACCGTCAGGGCGAGGTCTTCGTCGCCGCCAGCGACGCCGTGATGCCGAAGCTCTCGGGGCCCGAGGGAACGGCCGGCTACGTGCTGAACCGCTTTGGTGCACTGGTCGAGGCGGTCGCGCCGCTCGGCGAGCCGCTGACCGACGTCACGCTGTCGGCGCGCGAGGCGTGGCAGCTGAAGCTCGGCGGCGGGCTGGTGATCCAGCTCGGCCGGGACCAGGAGACGGCGCCCAGCGATCGGCGCCTGCGGGATTTCGTGGCCACCTTCCCCGGTGTTCGGGAGCGGGCGGAAATCGAAGTGGCGGTGGCGGACCTGCGCTACCCCGGTGGATATGCGCTGCGCACGGCGCAGCAGGAGAAGCCCGCAAAGGGCAGCAAATGAGCAAGGAACAGAAGGAACTGATCGTCGGACTCGACATCGGCACGTCGAAGATCACCTGCATGGTGGCCGAATCCCTGCCGGACGGCACCCTCAACGTGGTCGGCCTCGGCACCCAGGGGACCAACGGCCTGAAGCGCGGTGTCGTGGTCAACATCGAGGCCACCGTCGAAGCCATCTCGAAGGTCGTGCAGGAAGTCGAGGTGATGGCGGACTGCAAGATCCGCGACGTGTTCACCGGCATCGCCGGCAGCCACATCCGCAGCTTCAACTCGAACGGCATGGTCGCCATCAAGGATCGCGAGGTGACTCCGATCGATGTCGAGCGGGTGATCGAGGTGGCGCGGGCGATGCCGATTCCTGCCGACCAGCAGATCCTGCACATCCTGACCCAGGAGTTCATCATCGACGGCCAGGACGGAGTGCGCGAGCCGATCGGCATGAGCGGCGTCAAGCTCGAGACCAAGGTGCACATCGTCACCGGCGCGGTCTCGGCCGCGCAGAACGTGATCAAGTGCGTGCGCCGTTGCGGCCTCGAGGTGGTCGACCTGATCCTGCAGCCACTGGCCTCGAGCTACGCGACCCTGTCCGACGACGAGAAGGAACTCGGCGTCTGCCTCGTCGACATTGGCGCCGGCACCACCGACATCGCCGTGTTCACCCGCGGCGCGATCCGCCACACCGCGGTTCTGCCGGTGGCCGGCGACCAGATCACCAACGACATCGCGATGGCGCTGCGCACGCCGACCGCGGAGGCCGAGGAGATCAAGATCCACCACGGCGTCGCGATGCATACGCTGGCCGATCCCGAGGAAATGATCGAGGTGCCGGGGGTCGGCGACCGTCCGTCGCGCAAGCTGTCGCGCCAGGCCCTGGCCGACGTCATCGAGCCGCGCGTCTCCGAGATCTACGAACTGGTGCAGGCCGAACTGCGCCGCAGCGGTTACGAGGAACTGCTGTCGTCCGGAATCGTGCTGACCGGCGGCTCTGCCGACATGGCCGGCATGGTCGAGCTCGGCGAGGACGTGTTCCACATGCCGGTGCGGGTCGGCGTGCCGCTGTACGGAGGCGGACTGGCCGACGTCGTGTGCCAGGCGCGATATGCCGCCGCCATGGGACTGGTGCTCGAGGGCGCGGTGCAGCGGCGCCGGGGCTTGCAGGCGAGGGAGACCAGAAACGTGCGGGATCTGTTCTCGCGATTGAAGGGATGGTTCGAGAAGAATTTCTGAACGCGGATCGACGCGATCGTCGATCCAATTTGAATGAACGGCTGTCGGAGCCGGTTATTTAGTTGTAGTATTGGTCTGAACTACTAAATAGCAGGCGTCTGCGGGCGGTCCAACCAGCAGCAAGGTAGTTTCTGAAGGAGGCGAGTCAAATGTTTGAAATCGTTGAGAAGGTCGAAACCGGTACGATCATCAAGGTCGTCGGCGTGGGCGGAGCCGGTGGCAATGCGGTCGATCACATGATTCGGGAGGGCGTGCAGGGCGTTGATTTCATCTGCGCCAACACCGATGCCCAGGCGCTGTTGCGCAGCATGGCGCCGGTCAAGGTCCAGCTCGGCACCACCGGGCTCGGAGCCGGCTCCAAGCCGGAGGCCGGGCGGGCCGCGGCGCAGGAGTCACGCGACGAGATCGCGGCCGCACTGGACGGCGCACACATGTGCTTCATCACCGCCGGCA
>JAGRFY010000005.1:20857-50750 GCA_020445765.1 Rhodocyclaceae bacterium
GGCGGCACCGGCACCGGCGCGGCACCGGTGGTCGCCGAGATCGCCAAGGAACTCGGCATCCTGACGGTGGCCGTGGTGACCAAGCCGTTCGACTTCGAGAATCGCCTGCGGGTGGCCGAGAGCGGCGTCGAGGAACTGGCCAAGCAGGTCGATTCGCTGATCGTCGTCCTCAACGACAAGCTGCTCGAAGTGTTCGGCGACGACGCCGGCTTCGAGGACTGCTTCCGTTCCGCCGACAACGTGTTGCGCAGCGCGGTCGGCGGCATCGCCGAGATCATCAACGTGCCGGGCCTGGTCAATGTCGATTTCCAGGACGTGCGTACCGCGATGGCCGAGATGGGCCGGGCGATGATGGGCTCCGCCCAGGCCGAGGGCATGGACCGTGCCCGCATCGCCGCCGAGCAGGCCGCGGTCAGTCCGCTGCTGGAAGGCACCGAGCTGTCGGGCGCCCGCTGCGTCCTGATCAACATCACCGCCAGCCGCTCGCTGAAGATGTCCGAGGTCCGCGACGCGGTCAGGACGGTTCAGGCCTTCGCTGCCCAGGAAGCCTTCGTCAAGTACGGCACGGTGTTCGAAGAGTCGATGGAAGACCGCATCCGGATCACCGTCGTCGCCACCGGCCTCGGGCTGCCGAGCGCGTCCAACAAGCAGCCGGTGATGCAGGTCGTGGCCGGCACCGGCACCTATGGCCCGACCAGCGGCAGCGTCGATTTCGGCAATCTCGACGTGCCGGCGGTGATCCGCACCGGCCGCCGGTCGGCAGTCGAGGCGATGAGTTCGAACGGGGTCGACACCTACGACATCCCGGCCTTCCTGCGCAAGCAGGCCGACTGACGACGACTCAGGCCAATGGCTCGCAGGGCGCCCCGTGCGGACGATGCCTCCGGTCCGCCGGTGGCGCCCCTTGCTTATTTTGCACTGCAGCAAAATGTGCTATCATGCAGTCATTCTGGAGAGGTGTGAGCGATGATCCGTCAACGCACGCTGAAGTCCCTGGTCCGTACTACCGGCGTCGGTCTGCACGGTGGCCGCAAGGTCAATCTGGTGCTGCGGCCGGCCGCGCCCGATACCGGCATCGTGTTCCGCCGCGTCGACCTCGACCCGCCCGTCGAGCTCGGCTGCGACCCCTATGCCGTGGTCGACACCCGGATGTGCTCCGGACTTCAGAGTGGCGGCGCCAAGATCGGCACCGTCGAGCACCTGATGTCGGCACTGTCCGGACTCGGCATCGACAACCTGTACGTCGATGTGGACGCACCGGAGATCCCGATCCTCGACGGCAGCGCAGCACCCTTCGTCTTTCTGTTGCAGTCGGCCGGCATCGAGGAGCAGAAGGCGCCGAAGCGCTTCCTGCGCGTGAAGAAGCCGGTGGAATACGTCGAGGACGACAAGTGGGTCCGTCTCGATCCGTACAACGGCTTCCGCCTGAGTTTCGCGATCCAGTTCAATCATCCGGCGATCGATCGCACCGGGACCACCGTAACGATCGATTTCGCGGAACACGCCTACGTGCGTGACGTTGCCCGTGCCCGCACCTTCGGCTTCATGCAGGAGGTCGAATACCTGCGTGACAACGGCCTGGCCCAGGGCGGCAGCCTCGACAACGCGATCGTGATGGACGAATACCGGGTGCTGAACGGCGATGGCCTCCGCTATGCCGACGAATTCGTCAAGCACAAGGTGCTCGACGCGATCGGTGACCTCTATCTCTGCGGCCATCCGTTGCTGGCGTCCTACACCGCCCACAAGGCCGGACACGCGCTGAACAACCAGATCCTGCGCGTTCTGCTCGAAGACGAGAGCGCGTGGGAAATCGTCAGCTTCGATCAGCCGGGTGTCGCGCCGCCGGAACTTGCACGTCTGTGGGAGCTGCAGCCGGCCTGATCCTTCCCGTCGGCGACCGGTGCTGATCCTGAGGTTTCTCGGTGTCGCATGCCTGATCGGCGCGGCCGTGTCGCTGGTGGCGTATCTGCTGTCCGGCGATCGCCGCTATCTCCGCTGGATCCTGCGCTTCGCGGTCGGCACGGTCGTGCTGTTCGTCGCCTTGCTGCTGCTCGAACGTATTCTGATGCCGATCGTCTGACGACGCCGGCCCGCCGTCAGCCGCTGCGCTTGATCAGCCGCCGCAGCGGGGCGATCAGCGCCGAATCGGCCGGCAGTCCGGCGGCGAACGCATCGATGTCGCGCAGCGTCGCTGCCGAAATGCTGCGATGAATGGCCGGACGGGGCTTCGGCCGCGCCCGCGGCGGCCTGACCTTGATCCGGATGTCGTCGACGGCGACGCCGCCCTGCGCCAGTCTTTCCAGCAGACTGGGGACCGCCTGCCGCAACTTGGCCGCAGCGGCGCCGCTTTCCGCGTGCACGACCAGACTGCCCGCCCGCAGATTGGCGACCGCACAAGCGCTGACGAGATGGTGTGGCAGAGCGTCGCGAAACAGGGCGTCGATACGCGCCAGACGCGCGGCGTGCGCCTGCAGGGCGGCCAGCGTGTCGGAGTCGTCGAGGTAGCGATCGAGTGGGGCGGCCATGGTCGGCTTCACTGGGCGATCCGACCATGGTAGCCAACTGCAAGGCCTGGGTCATCCGGCCATGCTACTATCCGCGCTTTGCCGCAACGCCCTGATTCCCCGCCCATGATTCCCGGCCTTCTCAAGAAGATCTTCGGCAGCCGCAACGACCGGCTGGTCCGGAAGTATGCCCAGACCGTCAAGCGGATCAACGCCCTCGAACCCGAGTTCGAGAAACTCTCGGACGATGAACTGCGGGCCAAGACGGACGAATTCAAGCAGCGCGTGGCGGGCGGCGAATCGCTCGACGCCTTGTTGCCGGAAGCGTTCGCGGTGGTTCGCGAGGCCGGCAAGCGGGTCCACGGCATGCGCCACTTCGACGTCCAGATGATCGGCGGCATGGTGTTGCACGACGGCAAGATCGCCGAGATGCGCACCGGTGAGGGCAAGACCCTGACCGCCACCCTGCCGGTCTATCTCAATGCGCTGTCCGGCAAGGGGGTGCACGTCGTCACGGTCAATGACTACCTCGCCAGTCGCGACGCCGAGTGGATGGGGCGGATCTACAACTTCATGGGCCTGACCGTCGGCTGCAACCTGTCGCAGATGCCGCACGACATCAAGAAGCAGGCCTATTCGGCGGACATCACCTACGGCACCAACAACGAATTCGGCTTCGACTACCTGCGCGACAACATGGTCTATTCCGAGGCCGAGCGGGTGCAGCGGAGCCTCAACTACGCGATCGTCGACGAGGTCGATTCGATCCTGATCGACGAGGCGCGTACGCCGCTGATCATCTCCGGGCAGGCCGAGGATCACACCGAGCTCTACCTGAAGATGAACGCGGTGCCGCCACTGCTCAAGAAACAGGAAGGCGAGGGCGACGACGTCACCGATCCGGGCGACTATACGGTGGACCTCAAGAGCCATCAGGTGCTGCTGACCGAGCAGGGACACGAGCATGCGGAGGACATCCTGGCGCGGATGGGCATGCTCTCGGAGGGGTCGAGCCTGTACGAGCCGGCCAACATCCTGCTGATGCACCATCTGTATGCCGCGCTGCGGGCCCATTCGCTCTACCACAAGGATCAGCAATACGTCGTGCAGCACGACGAGGTTGTGATCGTCGACGAATTCACGGGCCGGCTGATGGCCGGCCGGCGGTGGTCGGAGGGCCTGCACCAGGCCGTCGAGGCGAAGGAAGGTGTCCGCATCCAGGCCGAGAACCAGACCCTGGCGTCGATCACCTTCCAGAACTACTTCCGGATGTACGGCAAACTCGCCGGCATGACCGGTACGGCCGACACCGAGGCCTACGAATTCCACCAGATCTACGGTCTCGAGACGGTCGTCATACCGACAAACCGGCCGATGGTGCGCAAGGATCAGAACGATCTCGTCTATCGCACGGCCAAGGAGAAGTACACCGCGATTCTCGACGACATCAAGGATTGCCACCAGCGCGGGCAGCCGGTGCTGGTCGGCACCACCTCGATCGAGAATTCCGAACTGCTCTCGCGCATGCTCGACGTCGCCAAGGTGCCGCATCAGGTGCTGAACGCCAAGCAGCACGAGAAGGAGGCCCAGATCGTCGTTCAGGCGGGCAGGCCCGGGGTGGTGACGATCGCCACCAACATGGCCGGCCGTGGTACCGACATTGTTCTCGGTGGCAACGTCGAGCGAGAGGTCGCCAACCTGCGCGACGACGAATCGGTGCCCGAGGAGGACAAGGCGGCGCGAATCGCGGGGCTTCGCGACGAATGGAAGCAGCTGCACCAGAGCGTGCTCGACGCCGGCGGGCTCAAGATCATCGGCACCGAGCGCCACGAGTCCCGCCGCATCGACAACCAGCTGCGCGGCCGCTCGGGTCGCCAGGGCGACCCCGGCGCGAGCCGGTTCTATCTGTCGCTCGAAGACCCGCTGATGAAGATCTTCGCCGGCGAGCGGCTGAACGCGATCATGGTGCGGCTGAAGATGCCCGAGGGCGAAGCGATCGAAGCCGGCATGGTGACGCGATCGCTCGAATCGGCCCAGCGCAAGGTCGAGCAGCGCAACTTCGACATCCGCAAGCAGTTGCTCGAATACGACGACGTCGCCAACGACCAGCGCAAGGTGATCTACCAGCAACGCAACGAACTGCTGGAAGCGGACGACATCTCCGAGACCATCACCGCGATGCGCCAGGGCGTCATCTACGACACCTTCCGCCGCTACGTGCCCGAGGAAAGCGTCGAGGAGCAGTGGGAGATCCCCCCGCTCGAGCAGGCGCTCGAGTCCGAGTACGGTCTGCGCCTGCCGGTCTCCGGCTGGATCGAGGCCGAGCCGCAGCTCGGCGACGACGAGATCGCCAAGCGGATCGTCGAGGCCGCGGATCAGGCCTACGCCGAGAAGATCGCGCTGGTCAATGCCGACGCCTGGCACCAGTTCGAGCGCAACGTCATGCTGCAGAGCCTCGATTCGCACTGGCGTGAGCACCTGGCGGCGCTCGATCACCTGCGCCAGGGCATTCATCTGCGAGGCTACGCCCAGAAGAACCCGAAGCAGGAATACAAGCGGGAAGCGTTCGAACTGTTCGAGAGCCTGCTCGATCTGGTGCGCTCGGAGGTCACCAAGCTGTTGATGACGATCCAGATCCGCACCGAGGAGCAACTCGACGAGAGCGAGCCGCCGCCCGAGATGCACAACGTCCAGTACCACCATGCCGACTACGACGAGGCCCTGGCGACTGCCAACCCCGACGCCGACCGGCAGCAGCCGGTGGTCAATGCCGGCCAGAAGGTCGGTCGCAACGATCCCTGCCCCTGCGGCTCCGGCAAGAAGTACAAGCACTGCCACGGCCGCCTGAGCTGAGCCGGCTTGCCCGGCCGTCCAGGGCCCGTCGCCGACGGGCGCGCGACGGTGCCCTTATCCTCAAGGGCGTGTGCCTGGCGCCGATAACGCTGGCATGATTTCC
The DNA here is from genome assembly GCA_020445765.1 of Rhodocyclaceae bacterium. Lineage (GTDB taxonomy): Bacteria > Pseudomonadota > Gammaproteobacteria > Burkholderiales > Rhodocyclaceae > Cognatazoarcus. The sequence goes on from JAGRFY010000005.1 coordinate 26,321, forward strand.
GATCTTCAATTCGAGGTGCCGCAGGCGCCCCGGCCGGCGCCTCCACAGGGCGCGGGGGGCTGGGTACAGCGCTTCGCCCAGCAGGACATGCCGGCATTCGGCGTCACGGTCGAAGGCGTGCGCTGTGTCACCGACGACGAGAGCGCCTCGGCTGCCCGCCTGTCACAGGTGATCCTGCAGGACGCGGCGATGACCGCGAAGGTGCTGAAGCTCGCCAACAGCGCTTTCTACAACCCGACGCGCCAGCCGGTGTCGACAATCAGCCGGGCGATCGTGGTGCTCGGCTTCAATGCGGTGGCCGACATGGCGCTGGGCATTGCGCTGGTGGACGCGCTGCTGGCGAGCGGCGTGCGCCGACGGGTGGTCGACGAGATGGCCCGCAGCTTCCATGCGGCGGTCCAGGCAAGGGCCCTGGCCGTGTCGATCGGCGAGCGGCGCGCCGAGGAGATCTTCATTGCCGCACTGCTTTCCCGCATCGGCGAGATGGCGTTCTGGTGCTTCGGTGAGGAGTTCGCAACCCGGCTCGACCAGGCGCTGGACGAGCCCGGCACCGATCCCGATCAGGCCCAGCATCGGGTACTCGGCTTCCGCCTCCGTCAACTGACCGCCGGACTGGTTCGTGAATGGCACCTCGGATCACTCGTGCAGGCGGTCGCCGAAGGCAATCCCTCGGGCGGGCGTGCGGGCGAGCTGGTGTTGCGTTCGCACCGGCTGTGCGCGGCGGTCGAGCATGGATGGCACTCGCGCGAGGCCCGTGAAGCAGTCGCCGCGCTTGCCAGCCTCGCTGGCCGGCCGGATCACGAGCTGCTGGAGGACCTCAAGGGTCAGGCCGAAGAGGCGGCGCGGGTGGCGACCAGCTTCGGTGCCTCCGAGGCGGCGCGGCTGATCCCGCTCGGCGAAAAGGGCGTGCGCGAGGAGGAAGCGCCCGAAGCGGCGTCGCCTGCTGCCGATCCCCAGCTTCAGCTCCGCATCCTGCGGGAACTGTCGGCGATGATCGCGGCGCGAGCGCCGCTGAACGACGTCTTGCACCTGGCGATGGAGGGACTGTATCGCACGCTCGGGCTGGAGCGCGCGCTGTTCGCGCTGCTCGCGTCGAATCGCAGCCAGCTGGTGGGCAAGGCTGCACTCGGTCAGGGTGCCGAACATCTGGCCCAGGGCTTCGTGTTCACGGTCGCGGCAGGGCCGGCGAGCGATGCCATTCGCTGCGTGATCGAGCAGGCCCGCCCGGTGCGTCTCTCGGCCGGCGATTCGATGAGCGGCGGCGCCGACCGCCTGCGCCGCGTGGTCGGCGAGGGCGCACTGTGCCTGGTGCCGATCTGCGCTGCGGGCCGTCCGGTCGGCGTGTTCTACGTGGACAGCCGCGCAGGCGCGATCGACGAAGATGCCTACCAGGGACTGCTCCATTTCGCGCAACAGGCGAGCATGGCGGTGACCCAGGTCGCAGTCGGGCAGGGACGCCCGCGCTGACCGGGCGTCACGCCGAATCCGCTATCATGGGCGGCCGTCGGAAGCTGTCCGACGCAGTCCAGTTGCCGAGTGAGCCATGCCCGTCAATCTAAGCACCCCCGAAGCATCGAGTCTGCGCGCCGTGGCCGGCGTCAGGCTCGGTATCGCAGAGGCCGGCATCCGCAAGCCCGGCCGTCGTGACCTGACCGTGATCGAACTCGCTGCCGGTTCCCGGGTGGCGGGCATGTTCACGACCAACCGCTTCTGCGCAGCCCCGGTTCAGGTGTGCCGGGCACATCTCGCTGCCGGCGAGGTGCGAGCGCTGGTGATCAATACCGGCATCGCCAACGCCGGTACCGGCGAGCGAGGACTGGCCGACGCACGGGCCAGTTGCGAAGCGCTTGCTGCGGAAATGGGATGCCTGCCCGAACAGGTGCTGCCGTTCTCGACCGGTGTGATCCTCGAGCACCTGCCGATGACGCGGCTGGTCGCCGGCCTGCCCAAGGCCGTCGCCGCCCTCGATGCCGAGGCCTGGCACGCCGCCGCCCATGCGATCATGACCACCGACACGATCGCCAAGGCGGCGTCACGTCAGGTGCAGATCGACGGCGTCACCGTGACCCTGACCGGCATGTCCAAGGGAGCCGGCATGATCCGGCCGAACATGGCGACCATGCTCGGCTTCATGGCGACCGATGCACGGGTGTCGCAAGAGGTGCTCGAAGTGCTGGTGCGCGAGGCCACCGAAGCGAGCTTCAACAGCATCACCGTGGACGGCGACACCTCGACCAACGACAGTTTCATCCTGATGGCGACCGGACAGGCAGGACACGCCGAAATCACCGACATGGGGACCGACGCCTACAGGGTGCTCAGCGAGGCGGTCACCGGGCTGGCGATCGAACTCGCCCAGGCGATCGTGCGCGACGGTGAAGGCGCCACCAAGTTCATCAGCCTGAGGATCGAATCGGGCGGCAGCCGCGACGAATGCCGCAAGGTCGGCTATGCAATCGCCCATTCGCCGCTGGTCAAAACGGCGTTCTTTGCGTCGGATCCGAATCTCGGGCGGATTCTCGCGGCCATCGGCTATGCCGGAATCGCCGATCTCGACGTCGAGCGAATCCGCGTCTGGCTGTCTGCGGACGGGCGCGAGGTAATGGTCGCCGAGAACGGCGGCAGGGCCGAGAGCTACCGCGAGGAAGACGGCGCGGCGATCATGAAGTCGGCTGAGATCACGGTGCGAGTCGATCTTGCGCGCGGCGCGGCAGGTGCCACGCTGTGGACCTGCGATTTTTCATACGATTACGTGAAGATCAACGCCGACTACAGGAGCTGAGGCCGGCTGCCGGCCGCAACCGGCCGGACCTTTCACATGCGCAAGACTCTCCGTCGCTTCCTGCCGACCCGCGACTCGCTGCGTCGCAATCGCATGTTGAAGCCGATCGCCGGCTGGCTGGAGAAGCACGGCAACTGGCGACTAGATGCCCAATCGGTCGGCCGTGGGGTTGCGCTCGGCTTGTTCTTCGGATTCCTGATTCCGGTCGCGCAGATCGTCTTCGCGGTGATCGCGGCACTGTTCCTCAGAGCCAATCCACCGGTGGCCGCGCTGGCGACCCTGGTCACCAACCCCTTCACCTTCCCGTTTGTCTACGTGCTGGCCCACCGCATCGGCAAGTCGGTGCTGGAGCCGGTCGCCGGGCCGATTCAGCAGAACGCGGAGCAGGCCCAGGCGCAGGCGCAGGTGGCGGCCGAATCGGTCAGTGGCTTCATCGACTGGATCACCGGCATCGGCGCGCCGCTGGCCACCGGCCTGCTGATCCTGGCGGTCGGTTCGGCGATACTCGGCTACGTGCTGGTGTTGGTGATCTGGCGCTGGAATTCACTGGCCCGGCTTCGTCGGTTCCGCCGTTCCCGCCGCGCCCACTGATTCGCGACGACGCATCCGCACGCGACGGAACCAGCCGCCGGCCAGGGCGGCCTCGTCGAAGGTCTTTTCGGCGCCGGACGCCACCAGCAGGTCCTCGAGGACGACATCGAGGCGGGTCGCCAGACGGCGCGACAAGGGGTTCGCCAGCCGGCGCAGTGGCGCGGCCTGACCCTGGCGCAGAAACTTGTCGAAGACGAGGATCTCGCTGTCCGGCCGAACGACCCGCAAGACCTCCTCGAGGCAGCGGTGTGGATCCGGCACGACCGCCAGGATCAGGTGCAGCACGGCACAGTCGAAGCTGGCGTCGGCGAACGGCAGCGCCTGGACGTCGCCCAGAATGGCACGGTAGCGCAGCTCTCCGGCGCGGCGCGTGCTTCGCGCGAGCATCGCGCGGGTCAGGTCGATGCCGACGTAGTCGTGCTGTGGCGGCAGATGGGGCAGGTCGAGGCCGGTGCCGACGCCGGCCAGCAGCACGCGACGGGGCGGTTGCGACGCCAGGTGCGCCAGACTCTGCGCACGAGCACCGCGCGTCACGGCCGCGAGCACGCGATCGTAGAAGGGAGCGATCAGCGTGTAGCTGGCGCGTAAGGACATCTTCTACCTGCCATGCGGTGCCTCTCCACGCGGCGACCTGCGGTCCCGCCGGGCCGACCCCGGGGCGTCGTGTCGGGCGCGTCGTCTCGATGCCGTCGCGAATTGTCGCCGACGACCGGTGCCGCCGCCCGGGTTCAGTGGAGAATCCGCGGAATCGACAGCGTGAATGCCGGGATTGGCGCGTCGAAGCGGGCGCCGTCGGCGGCGCGCATCTGGTAGCTGCCCTGCATCGTTCCGACCGACGTCGTCAGGGCGCAGCCGCTGGTGTATTCGAAGCGCTCGCCCGGCGCCAGTTCCGGCTGCTCGCCGACGACACCGAGACCGCGCACCTCCTGGACGTCGCCGTCGCCGTCGGTGATGATCCAGTGGCGACTGATCAGCTTGGCGGCGACGGTGCCGGTGTTGGTGATCGTGATGTGGTAGGCGAAGACGTAGCGTTGCTGTTCCGGGTCGGATTCATCCTCCAGGTACTGGGCCACCGCTTCGATCATGATCTCGTGCCTGTTCGCCTGCGTCATCAGCTGTGCTCGGAGTGTCGATGGGCTGAATTGAATCGGATGCGGGCCCGCAGGGCAAGTCCGGTGCCGGCTTCGCTTTGGCGTCACCGCCAAGCTGCGTAGAATCGGCGGATCGAATCTGCCGGAGTTGACCATGACCAGCGCCTGCCGGATCGCACCGAGTCTGCTGTCCGCCGACTTCTCCCGCCTCGGCGAGGAGGTCAGGAACGTCGTCGCTTCCGGTGCCGACTGGATTCATTTCGACGTGATGGACAACCACTACGTGCCGAACCTGACGATCGGACCGCTGGTCTGCGAAGCGATCCGCCCATGCACCGAGGCGCCGATCGACGTTCATCTGATGGTACGCCCGGTCGACCGGATCATCCCCGATTTCGCCAAGGCCGGTGCCGATGTGATCACCTTTCACCCGGAGGCGTCGGAGCACGTCGATCGCAGTCTCGGTCTGATCCGCGAGCAGGGATGCAAGGCGGGCCTGGTATTCAATCCGGCCACGCCACTGACGTGGATGGACCATGTCATGGACAAGCTCGACGTGGTGCTGCTGATGAGCGTCAATCCGGGCTTCGGCGGGCAGAAGTTCATCCCCGGCACGCTGGCCAAGCTGCGTGAAGCCCGGCAGAAGATCGATGCCTTCGAGCGGGAATCCGGGCGGCGGATACTGCTCGAGATCGACGGCGGCGTGAAGGTCGACAACATCGGCGAAATCGCCGCGGCCGGCGCCGACACCTTCGTTGCCGGCTCGGCGGTGTTCGGCGCAGGGCGTGACGACGACCCCCATCGCTATGACAGTGTGATCGCCGCGCTGCGGGCCGGAGCCGGCGGTGGCTGAGCCCCGGTTCACGGTTTCCGCGGTGTTGTTCGATCTCGACGGCACGCTGCTCGACACCATTCCCGATCTGGCCGAGGGCGCCAATCGCATGCTGGCCGAACTCGGTCGCCCGGTGCGGCCGCTGTCCGAGATCCACAGCTTCGTCGGCAAGGGCATTCCGCATCTGGTGCGGCGTTGCATGACCGAGAACGCGAGCGCAGACGAGGCCGAGATCACCGACGCGGTCGAGGTCTTCAAGCGCCACTACACAGCCGTCAACGGCGCACGGACCCGGATCTACGACGGCGTCGTCGAAACCCTCGACGCGCTCGCCCTGATGGGTCTGAAGCGTGCCTGCGTGACCAACAAGGCCGGTGCCTTCACCTTGCCGCTGCTGACGCGCATGGGCATCGCGGCGCATTTCGATGCGGTGGTGTCCGGCGACACGCTGAGCGTCAAGAAGCCGGATCCGGCGACGGTGCGACACGCCTGCCAACTGCTCGGCGTTCCCGTCGGCCGCGCGCTGATGGTCGGCGATTCCGCCAACGACGCCGAGGCGGCACAGGCTGCCGGCATGCCGGTCGTGCTGATGCGCTACGGCTACAGTGAAGGGCGCGCGGTCGACAGCATCCCGTGCGATGCTCTGCTATCCTCGATGACCGAGATCCTGCCGTTGATCGATGCGGCGGTCCGAGGGTGAGGAAGTCAGGGATGAACCACGAGGCAATGTCGAGCGAAGAGCGTACGGTCAGCACCCGCTGCGGAACGGGCTGCGGCTGGCGGCCATGGCGGGGTCGCTAGAACCGACGCAGCGGGCGGATTCCCGCCCGACGACTCTCTCGAATACTGGCACTTTGTGGAGCGCCCATGCTTGAATCCGAATTCCAGCGCCTTGCGGCGCAGGGCTATAACCGAATTCCGGTCACCCTCGAGACCTTTGCCGATCTCGATACGCCGCTGTCGATCTACCTGAAGTTGGCCAACCGGCCCTACAGCTACCTGCTGGAGTCGGTGCAGGGCGGCGAGCGCTTCGGGCGCTACTCGATGATCGGTCTGGCCGCGCCGACCCGCATCGAGGTCTATCAGCGCTCGGCGCTGCTGCTGACCGGCGACCGGCTGGTGGAGCGCCGCGATTACGGCGACCCGCTCAATTTCGTTGCCGAGTTCATGGCCCGGATCAAGGTGCCGCCGCGCGACCACCTGCCCCGGTTCGCCGGCGGCCTGGTGGGCTGTTTCGGCTACGACACCGTGCGCTACATCGAGCCGCGCCTGGCGGCCGGCATGCGGCCCGACGAACTGGGTACGCCCGACATCCTGCTGCTGCTATCGGAAGAGATTGCGATCGTCGACAACCTGTCGGGCAAGCTGACGCTGGTGGTCTACGCCGAACCGGAGGTGCCCGGTGCGTTCAAGCGTGCAAAGCGCCGGCTGGCCGAACTGCTGGCTCAGCTCAGGGCGCCGGTCGAGGTTCCGGACGAGCAGCCGACCGAACCCGGGACCGCGGTGTCCGGCTTCGGCGAGGAGGCCTTCAAGGCGGCGGTGCGACGCGCCAAGGAATACATCGTCGAGGGCGACGTCATGCAGGTGGTGCTGTCCCAGCGCATGAGCAAGCCCTTCGCGGCCAGTCCGCTGGCGCTATATCGGGCGATCCGCTCGCTCAATCCGTCGCCGTACATGTTCTTCTTCAATTTCGAGGACTTCCACGTGGTCGGGGCCTCGCCCGAGATTCTGGTGCGTCTCGAGGACCAGACCGTCACCGTGCGGCCGATCGCCGGCACCCGCAAGCGCGGCGCCGACATGGCCGAGGACCTGGCACTGGAGCGCGACCTGCTGTCGGACGAAAAGGAATGCGCGGAGCATCTGCAACTGCTCGATCTGGGCCGCAACGACTGCGGCCGTGTGGCCCGGATCGGCAGCGTCAAGGTGACCGACCGGTTCATCATCGAGCGTTATTCCCACGTCATGCACATCGTTTCCAACGTCGAAGGTCAGCTTCGTGACGGGCTCGACGCGCTGGCGGTGCTGAGGGCGACTTTTCCGGCGGGCACGGTCTCGGGGGCGCCGAAGGTGCGGGCGATGGAGATCATCGACGAACTCGAGCCCACCAAGCGGGGCATCTATGCCGGCGCCACCGGCTACATCGGCTTTCACGGCGACATGGACCTTGCGATCAACATCCGCACGGCGGTGCTCAAGGACGGCATGATCCACGTACAGGCGGGCGCCGGCATCGTCGCCGACTCCGATCCGGACGCTGAATGGCAGGAAACCCAGAACAAGGCGAAGGCGATGCTGCGGGCGGCGGAGATGGCCGAGGCCGGGCTCGACACCCAGGTCGGGTGATCGTCTCCGTGACACGGAGCCGCATGGCGTGCCGGCCGGCCGGGGCACCGGCTCGGCCGACGTGCGCCGGCCGTCGTCCTGTCCGGAGCAAGCGCAGATGACGCATCCGGTCGCGATCACGGTGGCGCCGACCGGTGCGCGCAGGCAGAAGCAGCATCACGCGGCGATCCCGCTGGCGACCGGCGAGATCGTTGCCGAGGCGATTGCCTGCCGGCAGGCGGGGGCATCGATATTCCACCTCCACGTGCGTGAGGCGGACGGGCGGCACAGCCTCGATCCGGCGCGCTACCGCGAAGTCGTTTCCGCCATCGCTGCGGCCAGCGACATCATCGTCCAGCCGTCGACCGAGCGTGCCGGCCTGTACTCGCCGGATGACGTGATCGCGGTGCAGCGGGCGCTGCGCCCCGAGATGATCTCCCTCAATTTGCAGGAGCTGCTCGATCCGGACGACGAGACCCAGACCTCCCGCGTTCGGGATTTCCTCGGCGAGGTCGCGTCGGGTGGTACCACGCCTCAGTACATCGTCTATAACGCCGAACAGCTGCAGGCGCTGGCACGCTGGTGGGAGGCCGGATGGTTGCCCCAGGCCAGTCCAGACGTGCTGATGGTGCTGGGGCGATATGCCGGCAGCCTCAGCCACCCGGTCGATGTCGGCGCCTTTCTGCGGCACATGCCCAGGTCATGGATCTGGGGTGTGTGCGCTTTCGGCCCGCAGGAACTGGCCTGTGTGGTGCAGGCCGCGCTGTCGGGCGGCCATTGCCGGGTCGGATTCGAAAACAACCTGCTGCGGGCGGACGGCACGCCGCTGCGCGACAATGCCGAGCAGGTGGCCCGTCTGAAACGGGTCCTCGACGACCTCGGCTACGCTGTCGCGAGCCCGGCCGACATCCGCCGCCGGTTCGCGGCCGGTGCGCCGGCCGCCAGCGATTCCGTCGACGTTCGGAGTCAGGCCTCGAGGTGACTGTAGAGTGCCGTACTCAGGTAGCGCTCGCCGAAGGAAGGGATGATCACCACGATCAGCTTGCCGGCATTGGCCGGATCGGTCGCCTCCTGCAACGCCGCCCAGACCGCGGCGCCCGATGAGATGCCGACCATCAGTCCTTCCTCGGCGGCCAGCCTGCGGGCCGTGTCGAAGGCGTCGTCGTTCTTGACTCGGGTCACTGCGTCGTAGATCGCGGTATTCAGGATCGGCGGTACGAAGCCTGCGCCGATCCCCTGGATCGGATGCGGGCCCTTCTGGCCACCCGACAGTATCGGACTGGCGTCCGGTTCGACGGCGACGATGCGTACGCCCGGCTTGCGTGCCTTAAGCACTTCGCCGACACCGGTCACCGTGCCGCCGGTGCCCACACCCGAAACCACGATGTCGACCTGGCCGTCGGTGTCGCGCCAGATCTCCTCGGCAGTGGTCGTGCGATGGATCTCGGGATTGGCGGGATTCTCGAACTGCTGCGGAATGAAGTAGCGCGGGTCGGATTCGGCCAGTTCGCGTGCCTTGGCGATGGCACCGCCCATGCCGTCGGGGCCCGGCGTCAGGATCAGTTCGGCGCCGTAGGCCTTCAGCAGCAGACGCCGTTCCCGGCTCATCGTCTCGGGCATCGTGAACGCGCATTTGTAGCCGCGGGCGGCGCAGACCATGGCCAGACCGATACCGGTATTGCCCGAGGTCGGCTCGAGCACGATCGTATCGGGCTTGATCTTGCCGTCCCGCTCGGCGGCGTCGATCATCGCGGCGGCGATGCGGTCCTTGACGCTGTGGGCCGGGTTGAAGAACTCGAGCTTCAGCGCCACCGTCGCGTGCGCGCTGCCGGCGAGCCGGTTGAGCCTGACCAGTGGCGTGTTGCCGATCAGTTCGGTGACGTCGTTGGCGATTTTCATGGCTGTCCGTGATCTGGTGGAAGTCCACGAATTCTAGCCCGCATTGGCGTCGAGCTCACTGCCGCCGGCCTGCGTCAGGTGGTTTCGGTCGCGAGCATGCGCGCGATGTCGTCTGGCGCGACCGGCCGGCTGTAGAGGAAGCCCTGCATGTCGACGCAGCCATGGGCACCGAGGAAACCCGCCTGCGCCTCGGTTTCGACGCCCTCGGCCAGAACCCGCAGTTTCAGGGTTCGGCCCAGGGCGACGATCGCGTCGACGATCGCGCGGTCGTTGTCGTCCCCGGGCAGTCCGTCGATGAAGCTGCGGTCGATCTTGATGGTCTGGATCGGAAGCTTCTTCAGGTAGCTCAGTGACGAGTAGCCGGTGCCGAAGTCGTCCATCGAAACCGAGACCCCCAGATGGCGGATCTCTGACAGAGTGGCGATCGAGTCCTCGGCCCGGTCCAGCATGTCGGATTCGGTGACTTCGATCTCCAGTCCTTCGGCCCGGCAGCCGGTCTCGTCGAGGATCGCCCGCAGCTCCGACACGAAGCCCGGTCGCCTGAGCTGATGGCCCGATACGTTGACGGCGACCCTGGGCAGGGCAAGGCCCTGCAACTGCCAGGCGACGACCTGCTCGCACACGCGTCGCAGGATGAATTCACCCAGCGGAACGATCAGCCCGACGGCTTCGGCAAGCGGAATGAACTCGGAGGGTGGGACCTCACCGAGTTCGGCGTCGTGCCAGCGCGCGAGCGCCTCGATGCCGACCAGAGATTCTCCGCCGAAGCTGAATTGCGGCTGGTAGGCGACATGGATGGCGCCGCAGGTGAGGGCTCGTCGCAGGGCATTTTCCATCGCCGCGCGCTGCCGCACCTGATCGGTCTGATCGGCGGAATAGGCCTTTACGGTATTCCTGCCGCTCTTCTTGGCCTGGTACATCGCGGTATCCGCATTGCGGATCAGTTCGCCGCTGTCTTCGCCGTCGCTCGGGAAGGTGCTGATGCCGACGCTGGCGCCGACATAGAACTCGTGGCCGCCGACCAGCAGCGGCTTCGCCAGGGCGCCGAAGATGCGGCTGGTCAGATGGTGCGCGACATCGGGCGAGTCGAGTTGTTCGATCAGCACGATGAACTCGTCACCGCCGAGGCGGGCGACGGTGTCGCCGTCGCGTAGCGCCGAACCGATCCGCACCGCGACCGACTTGAGCACCTGGTCGCCGACCAGGTGACCGTGGGAGTCGTTGATGTCCTTGAAGTTGTCCAGATCGATGAACACCAGGCCGACCATGTGCTGGTCGCGGCGCGCGCGGCGCAGTGCCAGTTCGAGCCTGTCCACCAGCAGGACGCGGTTCGGCAGGTCGGTGAGCGCGTCGTGGTGTGCCATGTGCTCGAGCTTGGCCTCGTGCGACTTGATCAACGAGATGTCGGAAAAGATTCCGACGTAGTGGATCAGCTTGCCGGCCGCATCCTTCACCGCGGAGATGTTGAGCCACTCCGGGAACAGCTCGCCCGATCTGCGTCGATTCCAGATCTCGCCCTGCCACTGTCCGCAATCGGCCAGGTTCTGCCACAGATTCTGATAGAAGGCCCGGTCCTGCCGGCCCGAGGCCAGCAGGCTCGGGCGCTGCCCGACCATGTCCTCCGGCGTGAACTCGGTGATCGTGGTGAATGCCGGATTGATGCGTTCGATGACGCCGTCGGGGTCGGTGACCATGATGCCCTCGGAGGTGTTCATGAACACCTCCTCGGCCAGTTGCAGGCGGTGCATGCGTTGCTGATCGGCGGTGACGTCGCGGGCGACACCGACCAGCCCGAGGCGCTGTCCGTCGACATTGCGTACCGGCGACTTCAGCGTGTCGTAGAGGATTTCGGTGCCGTCCGCCAGCGGCAGGGTCTGGCGATAGCGCACGCTCTCGCCCTGTTCCATCACCCTGCGGTCATGGCGTTCCATGCTCTCGGCCAGTTCGCGCGGCAACAATTCCGAGGCGCGCCGCCCGACGACGTCTTCCGCCGCGCGGCCGAGCGCTGCCGCGCAGGCGCTGTTGCAGGCCAGGATCCGCCCGTCTTCGGCCTTGAAGAAGATCGAATCGGCCGTGGCGTCGAGCAGGGTCCTCAGCATCGCTTCGCCGCGCGTCGATTTCGCGAGGAGCTGGCGACTTTCCCGGTCCTTGCGCGCGAGCAGGGACAGCAGCAGGCCCATCAGCGACATCGCCGCGAGGGCGGCAGCCACCTGCAGCGGATAGCGCTCGATCAGGCCGGGCTCACGACCGAGCAATTCGGTATTTGGCGGCAAATCGGCGGGATCGAGATGAAAGCGTCGCAGAGTCGGCAGATGCACGATCGGGAGGTTCGGACTGGCTTCGAGCACCGGCATGCGCTCGGCCGGGATGCCGCGCCAGATGTCGAGTACCCGACGTGCGGCCTCGACGGCATGGACGCGATGGCTCATCACGTAGCCGCCCAGCAGGCCGTCGCCGATACCATGCTCCCACAGGTGGTAGATCGGAACCGCGGTGTTCTCGCGCAACAGCGCCAGCGATTCCTCGAATCGCTTGGGCGCCCGCTCGCGGTCAAGGTAGGCGGCCAGCAGCAGAACGGCGTCGCCGGTACCGAGGTCGCGCAGCTTCGCTGCCAGTTCGCGCCAGCTCATTTCGGTCAGCAGCAGTTGCTCGACGGCAATCCCGCCAAAGGCGTTCTGCTCGGTGCGCAGCGTCGCGAGGTCGCCCCGCCCACCTGGGCTGGCATCGCTGATCACCCACAGGCGCTTCAGTTCCGGTTGCAGGTCTCTGGCCATGCGGACCGTCTCGGTGATCGAGACGTGCTCGACCACCCCTGTGATGCCGGTGTGCCCGGACTGGCGTTGCGCTGCGCGGACGTTGTTGACCCCGATGAATACGGTCGGCGCATTGCCGAACATCTCGCGCTCCTGGGTGGCCAGCTCGAATGCGGCATCGTCGGCGACGATCACGGCGTCGTAGGGGCGGCGGATGGATAGCTTGAAGGCCAGCCAGTCGCGGTAGTGCTTGCGTCCGGTTTCGCCGACCAGGTGTCGGGCGTCGAGAAATTCCTGATCGAGCAGCAGTCCCGGCGCGTTCAGAACCGCGCGCACGCCGCTCAGGATCTTGGAGGAAGTCGGAAATGACGGATCGTAGGAATAGACCAGCAGCACCCGCTTGCTGTCCTGCAGGGCTGATGCCTGTGCCAGGGCGGCCGGCGCGAACGCCGCAAGCCAGAATGCGAACAGCGCCGCAGTCAGGTCACGCGCCGATCCTTGCGGTCGCCGCATTCTCGGAGGAAAGCCAGCCATTGCGGCCATTAACGGCGCCGCCAGCAGGGTCTTTAGTTACATGCACAAACTCAGCGGGGCGCCCGGATACGATCCAGCAGGGTGGTCGTCGAACGCTGGTGCAGGAATGGAATCGATTCGACCCTGCCGCCCCAGGCGGTGACTTCCCGGGCACCGACGATGTCCTCGGGGCGCCAGTCACCGCCCTTGACCAGAACGTCGGGCCGACACTCGAGAATTCGGGCGATCGGCGTGTCCTCCTCGAACCAGGTCACCAGGTCTACGCTCGCCAGTGCCGCCAGCAGCGCGGCACGATCCGCCAGCCCGTTGACCGGTCGGTCGGCCCCCTTGCCCAGTCGCCTCACCGAATCGTCGCTATTGACGGCGACCACCAGCGCGGCGCCGAGGGCGCGGGCCTGCGCCAGATAGGTGACGTGCCCGCGATGCAGCACGTCGAAGCAGCCGTTGGTGAACACCAGCGGACGCGGCAAGCGACCGACGGCCGCGGAGAATTGCGCCGGGGCACAGATGCGTTTCTCGAATTCGGGTGCCTCGGTCATCTCGATGTCCAGCTGTCCAACCGCGAATTCTAACCCGGCACGCTAGGACAGGCCGCGGCTGCGCCACTGCTGAAGCGCCGGCACGATCGAATCGAGATTCCGGAATACCGTGATGCCGTCGACCGTTGGCCGATATCCGCTGATTCCCGAACCACCGACCCAGATCGGTATCGATGCCGGAAGCCGGGTGCGCAGCGCGATCAGGCCGTCCACCGCGCGACGGCGTGGGAAGGCCGAACTGAAGGACAGCGCGAGCACGTCGAAGGCGTTGCCTTCGCCGATCGCCCCAAGGTCGGCGGCCGGGGTCTGGGTGCCTAGGGCGATGCAGGTCGCGCCTTCGCAGACCAGCATCGCCTCGACCATCAACAGGCCGAGCGCGTGCAGTTCGTCCGGCAGGGTCGTCAGCAGGATGCGTGGCGACGCCCCTGCACCCGTCTGCATCGCGATCGCGCTTCGCAGGACGGTCTGGATCTGCTCGGTGTACAGGTGTTCTTCGGCGATCTCGATGTCACCGCGCAACCACGCCTCGCCGATCGCGACGTTGAGCGGCGCGATGGTGTCTTGCACGAAATGTCGCAATCCCTGCCGCAGCAGCAGTTGGTTCAGCGTCGTGCGCAATTCGGGCACGCGCCGGTCACGCAGCAGGCGGGCGACATCCGCTGCAATCGGGCATTGCGAGGGCGCCACGTCGCCCGCCGATTCGAGCAACTGCTCGAGTTGCGCGCGATCGAGCGCCACCAGGGCGCCAGGGCGCCGCCCCTGATCGATCAGGCGCTTGATCAATCTCAGTCGAAGAATCTCGTCGTCGGAATAGACCCGATCGCCGTGGCAGTCCCGGCCAGGCGACGGAAAGCCGTAGCGCCGTTCCCATTTGCGAAGGACGTCCTTGGTGAGGCCGACGTCTCTTTCGACGGCGTCGATCGAATGGCTGGGCTTGGTCATCGAATAGGCTTCTATATTTTGTCCAGGACAAACACTTGACGGCTGCGAAGTTGTTCCTTAATGTACAAACACCTTCCAACTTTGTCCAGGACAAACAGTGCGCGCTCACGCCATGTTCCTCGGCCTGTCCTGCCTGACGGCAGCCTGCACTGCAACGGCGGCTCTGATCGATTCGGGGGCAGCCAGGCCTCCATCGTGCGCGATCGTCGCTGGAGCGCCGGTCGTCGACTCTGTCCTGGACATTCGCGAGATGCGACGCGTGGAGTTCCGCGTGTTGCTGCACCGACTGAGCCTGCCTGTGCCGATTGCGGACGGGAGGCGGCGATGAGCATCGGCGAGCGCTTGACGACCCCTGCCTGCGGACGTCAGACCGCGGCGAGACACCCCGCACCTGGCAGACGGGCGTCGGCAGCGCGAGCGATCGCCTGTGTGATCGCGGCCTCGGTGCCGATGTTCGCGTCGCTGCCGGTGCAGGCGGACGGCGACTGTCCGGAAATACTCGATCGCTCGTTTCAGAGCCTGCAACGAGGCGACGAGCGTTCCCTGTGCGAGTACGCCGGCAAGGTCTTGCTGGTGGTCAATACTGCGAGTTTCTGCGGCTACACCGACCAGTACGGCGGGCTCGAGGCATTGCAGCGGCGCTATGGCGCGCGCGGCCTGGTCGTGCTCGGCTTTCCGTCGAACGATTTCGGTCGCCAGGAGCCGGGTCGCGACGACGAGATCGCCGAATTCTGTCGCACCACGTACGGCGTGCAGTTCCCAATGTTCTCGAAGTCCCGGGTGATCGGCGACGATGCCAATGCGCTGTTCGTCGATCTCGCTCGCCTGAGCGGCGAGCCGCCCCGCTGGAATTTCCACAAGTACCTGGTCGGAAGGCGCGGAAATACCGTGCACAGCTTCGGGAGCGCCGTTCCCCCCGGGGATCCCGCTCTGGTCGCTGCCCTCGAAGATCTGCTGGCCGAGCGCCCGTGATGCGATCGAAGCCGGCTGCCACTTTGCCCGCGCGATCCGGGAGCCGGGCATGAAACGGGATCGATTGTCCGCTGGTCCGCCGACCGCCTGCAGGCGTCGCGTGGCGGTCGTCGGCAGCGGCGTGTCGGGCCTCTTGTGTGGCTGGCTGCTGGCGCGTCGATTCGACGTGACCGTCTACGAATCTGGCGACCGGGTCGGCGGACACACCAATACCGTCGATGTCGATGTCGGCGGCCTGCGGCACCCGGTGGATACCGGGTTCCTGGTGTTCAACCGCCGTACCTACCCCCAGCTGTGCGCCCTGTTCGCCTGGCTCGGGGTCGACGCCGATGCGTCCGACATGAGCTTCTCGGTGAGCATTCGCGAGCCCGAACTCGAATGGTCGGGCAGTTCCCTCGCCGGCGTCTTCGCCCAGCGCCGCAACCTTGCCCGCCCAGCCTTCCTCGCCATGCTGCGCGATATCGTGAGGTTCAATGCCGCTGCCCGCGAGATCGACCATGACGATGCCGCCGGCGAGTTGTCCCTCGGCGACTACCTGCAGGGCAATCGTTTCGGCCATGCCTTCCGCGACTGGTACCTGCTGCCGATGGCGGCTGCGATCTGGTCCTGCCCGACGAGCCGGATGCTCGAATTTCCGTTGCGCAGCTTCGTCCGCTTCTGCAACAACCATGGCCTGCTGCAGGTCTTCGATCGACCGCAGTGGCTGACCGTACGCGGAGGCGGTCGGGAATACCTGCGCCGGCTGACGGCGGGCGTCGACCGGCTGCACCTGTCGACCTCGGTGCATGATCTGCTGCGGGAACGGCAAGGTGTCTGGCTGTTCTCGGATCGCGGCGCCGAGCGCTACGACGAGGTGGTGCTGGCGTGTCACAGCGATCAGGCCCTGCGGATTCTCGGCGGCGGTGCCGACGCCGACGAGCGAAGCGTGCTGTCGGCGATCGCCTACCAGCCGAACACGGCGTGGCTTCACACCGACGTCGACCTGCTGCCTCGTCGCCGGGCGGCATGGTCCGCCTGGAACTACCTGGCAGGGCCGAAGCGATCCGGTCACGCACCGGTTTCGGTCTCGTACCTGATCAACCGGCTGCAGCCGCTGCCGTTCGATATGCCGGTGGTGGTCACGCTCAACCCCTGGCGTGCGCCGGCAGACCGTCACGTGCTGGGGCGCTTCGACTACGCGCACCCGGTGTTCGACGCCGCTGCGGTCACCGCGCAAAGCCGCTTGGCGGAGATCCAGGGCCGCGGGCACGTCTGGTACGCGGGCGCGTGGACTGGCTACGGATTTCACGAGGATGGTGTGCGATCCGCCATCGCGGTCGCCAACTCGCTCGGCGTTTCGGTGCCGTGGCGGGTCGACGCACGCGGGCTGGAGCGGGCCTGACGTGGCGCCGCAGATGGCTCCCGGGGTGATGTTCGGTGCCGTGATGCATCGGCGCCTGCATCCGCTGCACCACCGTTTCGTCTATCCGGTCGCATGCCTGCGACTGCCGCTCGATCGGATGCACGACATCCGTGTGCCGCTGCTCGGGATCGATCGCCGCCATGTCTTCAGCTTTCGCAGCGAGGACCACGGCGCGCGCGACGGGACCGACCTGGCGACGTGGGTGCGAGCCCTGCTGGCGCAGCGTCGGCTCGGCGACGTCTGCAATGGCGAGATCGTGATTCAGACTTTCCCCCGCATCTTCGGGCATGTCTTCAATCCGGTCAGCTTCTGGTTCTGTCACGACCGTGGCGGTGCGCTGCGGGCCGTTCTCGCCGAAGTCAACAACACATTCGGCGAATCCCATGCCTATCTCGTGCATCACGACGACCTTCGACCGATTTGCGGCGGCGATTCGCTGCACGTGGACAAGTGCTTTCACGTGTCGCCGTTCTTCCCGGTCAGCGGGCGCTACCGCTTCCGGTTTCATGTCGGCGGCCGCGCCGAGTGGCTCGCCATCGACTACCTCGATGGCGGCGTGACACGGCTCGAGACACGGATCGGCGGTCGTCTGGCGCCACTCGACGGACGCACGATGTGGCGCTGGTTGCTGACCTATCCGCTGATGACGCTGGCCGTCACCAGCCGTATCCACTGGCAGGCCCTTCGCTTGTGGCGGCGAAGGCTGCCGGTGTTCGCAAAGCCCCGGCCACCGATCGAGGAGATCACGAGATGAGCATCGCACAGCAGTCGATCAGGGCGCCTCGATTCGGTCCGGCACCGACCGTCGGGTGTGGTACCGATCGGCGCCGCTCAACCCCCCTGTCCGGCGCCAGCGCTCGCGCCGTCGAACTGCTCTCCGCACTGGAGGGGGGGGCGATCAGCCTCAGTCTTCCGGGAAGGCCGTCGAGGCTGCTCGGACATGGCGAGGAGGTCGCCGAATGGCGAATTCACGACGACGCCGCGCTCGTGCGTATCCTTGGTGCTGGCGACATCGCGTTCGGCGAGACCTTCGTCGACGGTTTGTGGGACAGCGACGATCCGGTCGCCCTGATCGGCCTGCTGTCCCGCAATCGGGCCGTGCTCAAGCGGGCGATCTACGGTCGGCCAATGGCGCTCGTCCGACACTGGTTGCACCATCGCCTGCGAGCCAACAGCCGCCGTGGCGCGAGGCGCAACATCGCCGCCCACTACGACCTCGGCAACGCCTTCTACGCGTCATGGCTGGATCGCACGATGACCTATTCGAGCGCCCTTTTCGAACAGCCATCGGAGTCGCTGGCCGACGCTCAGTTGCGCAAGTACCGCAGGATCCTCCACTGCCTGCAACCGCGCCCCGGGCAAACCATTCTCGAAATCGGCTGTGGCTGGGGCGGCTTTGCCGAAGTGGCGGCCGCCGAGTTCGGTTGTCGTGTGCTCGGCCTGACGCTGTCGCGCGAGCAACTCGACTATGCACGGCGGCGGGCGCGCCGTGCCGGCGTCGCGGATCTGGCGCAGTTCGAACTGTGCGACTACCGTGCTGCTCGCGGCAGCTTCGACCACATCATTTCGGTCGAGATGTTCGAGGCGGTGGGCGAGCGTTACTGGCCGGTGTGGTTCGGCCAGCTCGGCAGACTGCTCAAGCCCGGCGGCAAGGCGCTGGTGCAGTCGATCACGATCGCTGACGCGCTGTTTCCCGCATATCGCCGCGGCACCGATTTCATCCAGCGCTACATCTTTCCGGGCGGCATGCTGCCGAGCGCCCAGGCGTTCCGGCGCTCGGCCAACCGGGCGGGTTTTGCAGTGGCCGACGACTTTGCGTTCGGTCCGCACTATGCGAACACACTGGCGCGCTGGCGGCGGGCCTTCGACGACCATCCGGAGGCCCACGAACAGCGTGGCTTCGATGTCCGGTTCCGGCGCCTGTGGCACTTCTACCTGGCCTATTGCGAGGCGGGCTTCCGGACCGGCGACCTCGATGTCCATCAGTTCGAATTGCGCCGTGCGACATAGCGCGGCCCTGCCGGCGCTCGCTCTGGCCTGGTGCGCGCTGGCGTCGTCCGACACCTTTGCCGTGGAACTGCCGGGGTCGCTGGCGGAACACCCCACGTGGCGGCAGAGTGGGCAGGGCGAAGCGCGCTGGTGGGGCTTCAAGCTCTACGATGCGGCACTCTGGATCGACGATCGGCGCTGGAGCTGGCAGCGCCCGTTCGCGCTTGCCCTGCGCTATTCGAGATCGTTCAGCCGCGGTGAACTGGTCGACGCCAGCCTGAAAGAGATCGAGCGCCTGTTCGAGCCCGAACGCGACAGCCTGGTGCGCTGGTGTGGTGAACTCGAGCAGGCATTCGACGACGTTGGCGAAGGTGATCGGCTGACCGGCATCTTCTCGCCAGGCGTCGGCGTCACCTTCTACCGAAATGACGACCAGATACGTCGCATCGACGACGAGCGGCTCGCGCGCCATTTCTTTTCGATCTGGCTGGATCCGCGAACTCGCAGCCCCGGATTGCGCGCGCGCCTGCTGGGTCTGTCCGGTGACGACTGATCAGGCCCTGCCGGCAAGTCGCGGCGTGCCCCCGGCGGCAAGCCTCTTGGCGTACGGGCTGCTCGGCCTGCCGCTGGCATTCGCTGCGCTGCAGATCTACGTGCAGGTACCGAAACTGTACGCCGAATCGTTCGGTGTGCCGCTGGCTGCGATCGGGTCGGTGCTGCTGATCTCGCGCCTGGCAGACGCCTTGACCGATCCACTGATCGGCTGGGCGAGCGACCGGCTGCCCAAGCGGCGGCTGTTTTGCCTGGCCGGCTTGCCGTTGCTGGCGCTCGGCCTGTGGCTGGTGCTGAGACCGCCCGACGGCGCTGGCCCCGGTTGGCTGTTCGGCAGTGTGCTGGTCGCGACCCTGGGCTACTCCGTGGCGACGATCAACTTCCAGGCCTGGGGGGCCGAACTGGCTGACAGCGCCGACGGGCGGCAACGGGCGGCGGCGGCGCGCGAGGGCTTCGGCCTCGTCGGCGTCGTTCTGGCGGCTGCGCTGCCGGGTTGGCTCGGGGCCGACCTGCGCGAGGGCTTGGCGGCGACGGCGTGGGCGTTCGGCCCGCTGGCGGTGTTGTGCGCGGCGCTCAGCGTCGGCTTCGCACCGCAACCGCCCGAGCTCGCACCTGCCAGCCAACCACCATGGCGCGGATGGCACGCGGCGCTGTCGGATGCGGCGATGCGGCGTCTTCTGGTCCTGTTCGCTGTCGGTGGCATCGCGGCGGCCGTTCCGTCCGCGACGGTGATGTTCTATGTCTCGGATGTCCTGCAGGCGGAGCAGGCCGCGGGCGTGCTTCTGGCCATCTACTTCGTTTCGGGCGCGGCAGGCTTGCCGATCTGGGTGCGTGCGGCCAGGCGCTGGGGCAAGCCGCGGGCATGGGCGACAGCGATGGCGGTCACGCTGGTGGTCTTTGCATGGGCTGGGTCGCTGTCGGCAGGGCAGGTATGGGCGTTCGGGCTGATCTGCGCGCTGTCAGGCCTGGCGCTCGGGGCGGATCTCGCAATTCCTCCGGCGATGCTGGCCGATCTGCTGGCGCGACGACGGCAAGAGACCGCGGGCGCGACCTGGTTCGGGTTGTGGAACCTGATCAACAAGGCCAATCTGGCAATCGCCGCCGGGCTTGCACTGCCGATTCTCGCGCTCTTCGGCTACCGGCCGGGCGTCGGCGATGCCGATGCCGTCCGCGTCCTGGCCGTGGTCTATGCCGCGCTCCCGGTCGCCCTGAAGCTGGTCGCTCTGGCACTGCTTTGGCGTTGGCAGTCCTGTTTCGAAGACGGACGAAGATGAAGCGTTCGGCCATCCTGCTTGCAGGGCTCACCAGTCTCGGCGCCTGCGGTTCGGTCGATGTCGGCCACCATGCCGGCGAACAGCCGACACTCGAGCTCAGTCGCTATTTCGACGGTACGGTCGATGCCTGGGGCCTATTCCAGGATCGCTCGGGGGCAGTCGTCAAGCGCTTTCGCGTGACCATCGAGGGGCGGTGGTCGGACGGTCACGGGGTGCTCGACGAGCGCTTCGTCTACAGCGACGGCAGCCGCCAGCAACGTGTATGGCGGATCGAGGCGCTCGGCGGGGGCCACTACCGTGGTCGTGCCGACGATGTCGTCGGCGTTGCCTTTGGCGAGACCGCCGGCAACGCCTTGCGCTGGCGTTACGTGCTGCGGCTGCCGGTCGACGGACGGGAATACGACGTCAGCTTCGACGACTGGATGTTCCTGATCGATGAACGCGTGCTGATCAACCGCTCGGTCATGCGCAAGTTCGGCATCCGGCTCGGCGAGGTGACCCTGACCATGGTGCGACGGGACTGACGTCGTGGCGTTCCTCAATCCCCGCATCCGCAACTGGCGCGACAAGCGTGTCTGGCTGATCGGCGCATCGTCCGGCATCGGGGCCGCCCTGGCCGAGCGACTGGCGGCGGCGGGCGCACGGGTCGCGATCAGCGCGCGCCGCGAGGCGCGACTGCACGCGGTGGCCGCGCGTTGCGGCGGCGCCCGAGTGCTCCCGATCGACGTCACCGAATGCGGCCGACTGGCATCGGCGTGGGATGAATTGCGCGCCGAGTGGGGCAGTGCGGATCTGGTCGTCTTCTGTGTCGGCACCTTCCATCCGAGGCGCAGTTGGGAGATGACCGCAGAGTCCGCGCGTGCGACTTTGACGGTCAATCAACTGGCCGTGTTCGACGGCGTCAGCGCGGTCCTGCCGTCCATGCTGGAAGCAGGCAGCGGTGGCCTCGTGCTGGTGGCCAGTGTCGCCGGCTACGGCGGTCTGCCGCAGGCGGTCGAATACGGCCCGGGCAAGGCGGCATTGATCAATCTGGCGGAAATCCTCTACCTCGACCTGGCACCGCGCGGTCTCGGCGTCTGGCTGGTCGACCCGGGATTCGTGGACACGCCGTTGACCGCCGGCAACGATTTCCCCATGCCGGCGCTGATCAGCGCAGACGCGGCGGCCGACGAAATCGTTGCCGGACTTGCATCCGGCGAGTTCGAGATCCACTTCCCGAAGCGATTCACGCGCGTGCTCAAACTGCTTCGGCTGTTGCCGTATCGCTGGTACTTCCCGCTGGTGCGTCGGAGCACGGGCTTGTGAGTCCGCGCCTGAACCGGCTGATCGTCTTCTACGAATCGATGACGCCGGAATCGGTCGGCGAGATCGCGCGCCTGTACCGCAGCGACGCCCGATTCCGTGATCCCTTCAACGACGTCTGCGGCGTGCAGGCGATCCAGCGCATATTCATCGACCTGTTCGCGCGTACCGACGGTGCGCGCTTCATCGTGCTCGAAGACTACGAGAACGGATCGCGGGCGGCCCTGTCATGGCGGCTCGAGTTCCGCTTCCGGCGGGGTGGCGAGGCCGTCGCGATCGAAGGCATGAGCCGGCTCCTGTTCGATCGCGACGGCCGCGTGGCGTGCCATCACGATCATTGGGATGCGACCGGCCAGTTGCTCGCGCGACTGCCGCTGCTGGCATGGCCGATCGGCTGGCTGCGGCGCCGACTGGCGGCGTGATCCGATTGTGCACCTGCAACCAACCGGGGCCCGGGCTCCCTAATAGCCCCTTGTCTTGGCTGCATACACGATTTTGCGCTGCACTAATCTGATTTTTATCAAAATTCGCCTTGCGACGCGCAAAACGGGTGTGGCATGATCCGACGGAATTCACGGAACGCCGCGCGGCGCAAGGTGCGCATATGGGTTCCCTGATGGGTCGCTTCCGGCGCAAGCGTGCATTCCGGTCTGCCGTACCCCGAATTTGCCGGCAACGGCGATGCGGGGACACCGGCGGCTCCCCGTGCTTTGCGTCCCCGCACAAATATGGTTGGAGGTTGTGCATGAGCGTTCGTGCTCGTCTCGCGGTATTCGTTCTGACCTTTCTCGGCGCGTCTGCCGCGTCCGCCGGCGAAATCAATCTTCAGGCACCGGTGACCGAGATCGCCGAGCAGATCTACGACATGCACACGCTGATGCTGCTGATCTGTTTGCTGATCTTCGTTGCCGTGTTCGGCGTGATGTTCTGGTCGGTCTACGCCCACCGCAAGTCGCGTGGGGCGATCGCGGCCAATTTTCACGAGAACACCACGGTCGAGATCGTGTGGACCATCGTGCCGGTGCTGATCCTGCTCGGCATGGCCTACCCGGCGACGCGCACCGTGATCGCGATGAAGGACACCTCCGATCCCGATATCACGATCAAGGCGACCGGCTACCAGTGGAAATGGGGTTACGACTACCTCAAGGGAGAGGGCGAGGGCATTCGGTTCGTGTCGGCGCTGTCGACGCCGCAGGAGCAGATCGACGGTCGCGCCGACAAGGGCGAACACTATCTGCTCGAAGTCGATAACCCGGTTGTGGTGCCGGTCGGCAAGAAGATCCGCGTCCTGCTGACCGCCAACGACGTCATTCACGCCTGGTGGGTTCCGGCCTTCGGCGTCAAGCAGGATGCGATCCCGGGTTTCATCCGCGATACCTGGTTCCGCGCCGACAAGGTCGGTGTCTATCGTGGCAACTGCGCCGAGCTGTGCGGCAAGGACCACGGCTTCATGCCGATCGAAGTGCACGTCGTGACCGAGGCGGAATACAGCGCCTGGGTGGCCGAGCAGCATGCCCGGGTCGCCGCTACCGTCGAGGATCCGGCGCGGCAATGGACGCTCCAGGAACTGGCCGCGCGTGGCCAGGAAGTGTTCTCCGCCAACTGCGCTGCCTGCCATCAGGCCGACGGCAAGGGCATGCCGCCCGCGTTTCCGCCGCTCGACGGCGCGGCGATCGTGCTCGGACCGAAAGGCGATCAGATCGCGACCGTGCTCAACGGTCGTCCGGGTACCGCGATGGCGGCGTTCGGCAAGCAGTTGTCGGACACCGACCTCGCCGCAGTGATCACCTATACCCGCAACGCCTGGAGCAACAGCACGGGCGAAATGATTGCACCCTCCGAGATCGGTGCGGCCCGCGCGGCGAACTGAATCTCTTTAATCTGCACCCGGTCAATCGCCCTCAGGAGGCAGTATGGCAGCCGTAACCCCGGACCAGTTGCACGGCCATCACCACGGCCCCACCGGCCTGATGCGCTGGATCACCACGACCAACCACAAGGACATCGGGACCATGTACCTGGTGTTCGCCCTGATCATGTTCTTCGCCGGGGGCGTGATGGCGCTGACCATCCGCGCCGAGCTGTTCCAGCCGGGACTGCAGGTGGTCCAGCCGGAATTCTTCAACCAGCTCACGACGATGCACGGGCTGGTCATGGTCTTCGGCGCGATCATGCCGGCCTTCGTCGGATTCGCGAACTGGCAGATCCCGCTGATGATCGGCGCGTCCGACATGGCCTTCGCCCGCATGAACAACTGGAGCTTCTGGTTGCTGCCGCCGGCAGCGCTGCTGCTGGTCGGCTCCTTCCTGGTGCCGGGCGGCGCCACTGCCGCCGGCTGGACCCTGTATGCGCCGCTGTCGGTGCAGATGGGCATGGGCATGGACATGGCGATCTTCGCGGTCCACATCATGGGTGCCAGTTCGATCATGGGTGCGATCAACATCGTCGTCACGATCCTCAACATGCGGGCGCCGGGCATGACGATGATGAAGATGCCGCTGTTCGTCTGGACCTGGCTGATCACGGCCTATCTTCTGATTGCGGTGATGCCGGTGCTGGCCGGAGCGGTGACGATGATCCTCACCGATCGTCACTTCGGCACGGCCTTCTTCAATGCGGCCGGCGGTGGTGATCCGGTGCTGTTCCAGCAC
>JAGRFY010000005.1:50794-68483 GCA_020445765.1 Rhodocyclaceae bacterium
CCTGCCGGCCTTCGGCATCGTCAGCCAGATCATCCCGACCTTCGCCCGCAAGCCCTTGTTCGGCTATGCCTCGATGGTCTACGCCACCGCATCGATCGCGATCCTGTCGTTCGTGGTCTGGGCCCATCACATGTTCACCACCGGCATGCCGGCGGCGACCCAGCTGTTCTTCATGTACGCGACGATGCTGATCGCGGTCCCGACCGGGGTGAAGGTGTTCAACTGGGTGGCGACGATGTGGAAGGGCTCGATGACCTTCGAGACGCCGATGCTGTTCGCGGTGGGCTTCATCTTCGTGTTCACGATGGGGGGCTTCACCGGCCTGATCTGCGCAATCGCGCCGATCGACATCCAGGTCCAGGACACCTATTACGTCGTTGCTCATTTCCACTACGTGCTGGTCGCCGGCTCGCTGTTCGCATTGTTCGCCGGCACCTATTACTGGCTGCCGAAGTGGACCGGCCACATGCCCTCGGAGAAGATCGGCAAGTGGCACTTCTGGTGCTCGATCGTGTTCTTCAACCTCGCCTTCTTCCCGATGCACTTCCTCGGGCTGGCAGGCATGCCGCGCCGGATTCCCGACTACAGCCTGCAATTTGCCGATTTCAATGCGATCGCGACCATCGGTGCGTTCGGCTTCGGCTTCTCGCAGCTGCTGTTCGTGCTCGCCATCGTCAAGTGCGCGCGGGGCGGCGAGCGGGCTGCGGCTCGCAGCTGGGAGGCCGCGGAAGGCCTCGAATGGACGGTGCCGTCGCCGGCCCCGCACCATACCTTCGAAGAAGCACCGGTGGTGCGTTGAGAATGGACATGGCAGCCGAGCCGTCGAAGCGCCGAAATCTGCGTACCGCGCTGGTATTGCTGACCGTCGCCGGCGTCTTCTTCCTCGGCATCATGGTCAAGGTGGCACTGTTCGGCCTATGAGTCAGGCGAGCGAGAATCGAGCACTGCTGGTGCGGCTGGCGGTCGGTGCGATCGCAATGTTCGGCTTCGGCTTCGCCCTCGTGCCGTTCTACGAGAAGATCTGCGAGGTGGCCGGCATCAACGATATCGGCCGCCGCGACGACGCGGTGGTCAATACCCAGGTCGACGCCACGCGGACCGTGACGATCGAATTCGACACCAATCTGCACGATCTGGCCTGGCAGTTCCGCCCGCTCCAGCGCTCGGTGACGGTCCACCCCGGCGAGCTCGTCCAGGTTGCCTTCGAGGTCGTGAACAACCGCGATTACGCGATCGCGGGGCAGGCGATCCCGAGCTACGGGCCGCGCATCGCCGGTGCCCACGTCCGCAAGCTCGACTGCTTCTGCTTCTCGCGACAGACCCTCGAGGCGCGCGAGCGGCGTGTCATGCCGGTGGTGTTCGTGGTCGATGCCGATCTGCCCGATGACGTCAATACGATGACGTTGTCCTATACCTTCTTCGAGGTCGCGGGCACCCAGGCGGATGTCGCCGCGGCTCGCGGGGGCGCCGGGTGATGGCCGATTCGCGCGCCGGGTTCCTGGCCACCATGCGGGCCGTGCTGTGGTCCTTCGTCGGCATCCGCAAGCGCAAGGACTACCAGGACGACGCGCGCTCGCTGGATCCGCGCGCGGTCGTCGTCGCCGGATTGCTGGGCGGGTTGATCTTCGTGCTGGTGCTGGTGGCCGTGGTCAAGTGGGTCGTGCCCACCTGAGCGCGGCTGCGAACTTTGTCGGTTCAATGTGCCGGACGGCGGTCCGTCCGGCCTGAAAGCTGAAATTTGGGGAGACATCAAGATGGGCCACGCTTCCGACCATTATTTTGTTCCGGAGCCGTCGAAGTTTCCGATCTTCGGCTCGATTGCGCTGCTGCTGATGGGCAGCGGTGCCGTGATGTGGCTGAACGGCGTGTCGCCCGGAAACTGGATGGTGCTTGCCGGTTTCCTGGTACTGGTCTATATGCTCTTTGGCTGGTTCGGGCAGGTCGTGCGTGAATCCGAAGGCGGCAGCTACGGCCGCAAGGTGGACAAGAGCTTCCGTTGGTCGATGGGCTGGTTCATCTTCTCGGAAGTGATGTTCTTCGCAGCGTTCTTCGGCGCGCTCTTCTACGTCCGTTCGATCGGCCTGCCGTGGCTTGGTGACGCTGACAATGCCTTGCTGTGGCCGGGTTTCGAGCCGACTTGGCCGAATGCCGGACCGATCGTCGAGGAGGCCTTCACGCCGATGGAGGCCTGGGGCATCCCGGCGCTCAACACGCTGATCCTGCTGACTTCCGGGGCGACACTGACCTGGGCCCACTGGGGTCTGCTGAAGGAGAAGCGCGGTCAACTGATCAACGGCCTGGCGCTGACCATCCTGCTCGGCGTGATCTTCCTGGGCTTCCAGGCTTACGAATACGCGCACGCCTACGGCGCGATGAACCTCAAACTCACGACCGGCATTTATGGTTCGACCTTCTTCATGTTGACCGGCTTCCACGGCCTGCATGTGACGATCGGCGCGATCATGCTGACGGTGATGCTGTTCCGCTCGGTCGCCGGCCATTTCACGCCGCACCGTCATTTCGCCTTCGAGGCCGCCGCCTGGTACTGGCACTTCGTCGATGTGGTCTGGCTGTTCCTGTTCGTCGTCGTCTATTGGCTATAGCCGGTGGGTGATCAGGCCGGACGCGTAGCCGGCCATCAGCAGGATGAACAGGAATATCGACAGGCCGACCCGCAGGGCCAGCGCGCGCACCGTGCGCGTGCCGGTACCGCGGTCGCGCAGCAGAAACACGAGTGCAGAGCCAAGGCTCAGTACGATCAGCAGTAGCAGCAGGATGACGACGATTTTCACGGGTGCTCTCCGACAGGGCGGTGCCCAGTCTAACCCCCTCCGCGTCGCGAATACAGCAGGAGCAATCCGGTGAGCCGGGTCCAGGGCATGGCCTCGCTGCTGCCCTTCGTGGCCGGCATCGCAGTTGCCCTGGCCGGGGTCATGCTCGGTCAGTGGCAGCTGCGCCGAGCAGGCGAGAAGACCGAACTGCAGCATCGGATCGAGCAGTGGGCGGGCCTGCCGGCGCAGACCCTGGCGGCGGGAGAGCAGCCCCGGACCTGGCGCCGGGTGGCGCTGCGAGGGCATTGGCTCGCGGTGCCGCCGGTGTTGATCGACAACCGCACCCATCAGCGCCAGGCCGGCTACCACGTCGTCGCCCCGTTCGCGCTGGACGACGGGCGCACCGTGCTCGTCAATCGCGGCTGGCTTGCCGCCGACGGTGACCGCCGGCAATTTCCACAGGTGGCGCCGCCGCCGACGGGTACGGTCGAAGTGCGCGGTCAGGTGCGCGAGCCCGAAGCCGACCCCTTCCGCCTCGCAGCGGATGCCGCCGACAGCCGGCTGCGTCAGAATCTGGTCGTGCAGGAGATTTCTGCGCTGCTGGCCCGGCCGCTGACCGCGTGGATTCTGTTGCAGACCGACGAGGCGGGGGACGATCTGGTGCGCGACTGGCCGCGCCCCGATGCGGGTATCGAACGACATCAGGGCTATGCTTTCCAGTGGTTCGGTCTGGCGACCTTGGCGGCCGGCCTGACGGGCTACTTCGGCTGGCGCAGGATGCGGCATGGCAACCCGGCATAACGGCCGCAGGACGCTGCTGTTGCTGGCCGTGGTGTGCACGCTGCCGGTGATTGCATCGTACGTGGCGTACTATTTCTGGCGTCCGGCCGATCAGGTCAATTACGGCGAATTGATCCCGCTGACGCCGATGCCGGCCCCGGTGGCCGCCGAGGTGCCCGAGATCCGGGGGCGCTGGACGCTGGTCTATGCCAGCGAAGGTGCGTGCGACAGCCGCTGCGAGCAGGCGCTCTACTACATGAGGCAGGTCCGTACGGCGCAAGGCGAACATATGGACCGGGTGGAGCGGCTGTGGCTGCGGGCGAATGGCACGCCGGTCGCGGACTCGTTGCTGACCCGGCACGAGGGCCTGATCGTGGCCGACGTCGATGCCGCAGCGCTGACGCAAATGCCCGTCGTGGACCGCGTCATGCTGCTAGACCCGCTCGGCAACCTGATGATGAAATTTCCCGTCGATCCGGATCCGAAACGGATGATCCGCGATCTGGCGCGCTTGTTGAAGTATTCGCGAACCGGATGAAAGCACTCAGACGAATGATCCTCGCGGCACTCGGCCTGACCTTGGTTGTGGTCGTGTTCGGTGCCTACGTACGACTGTCGGATGCCGGCCTGGGATGCCCCGACTGGCCCGGTTGCTACGGCCACCCGACGCCGGCCCACGCCGCGTCGCAGATCCGGGAGGCCGAGGCGCTGCAACCCGGAGGGCCGGTCAGTGCGCCCAAGGCGTGGAAGGAGATGATTCACCGCTATCTCGCGGCGAGCCTGGGATTGCTGATCATCGCCATTGCGATCCAGTCCTGGCGCAAGCGGCGCGAGCCCGGCAGCGCGCCGGTGGTCGCGACCTCGCTGGTCGGCGTCGTGGTGTTTCAGGGCCTGCTCGGCAAATGGACGGTGACCCTGCTGCTGAAGCCGGCGATCGTCACCGGGCATCTGCTGGGCGGGCTGACGACGCTCGGTCTGCTCGTCTGGCTGGCCCTGAGGGTGTGTCAACGCGAGCGCCACGTGGTGCCGACCGGTCTGCTCGCCGCAACTCGTCTCGGCTTGCTGCTGCTGGCGGTACAGATCGCGCTCGGCGGATGGACCAGCACCAACTATGCGGCACTGGCCTGCCAGGACTTGCCGCGCTGTCACGGCTCGTGGCTGCCCGAAACGGATTTCGCCAATGCCTTCCACGTGGTGCGTGAACTGGGCATGGATGCCGACGGGGGCCTGCTGTCGCAACAGGCATTGACCGCGATCCACTGGACCCATCGCGTGGGTGCACTGGTCGCCGGCAGCTATCTGCTGCTGCTGGCCGGCCTGCTGGCGCGCCATCGCGCAGTGCGCGGCCACGCGGTGGTGCTGACGCTGGCGCTCGGCCTGCAACTCGGGCTCGGCGTCGCCAATGTCCTGCTCAGTCTGCCGCTGCCGCTGGCGGTGGCCCACAATGCCGGCGCGGCACTTCTGCTGCTGGTGCTGGTGGCAATCAATCACACGCTGGTGCGCGACCCTGCGTTGCGGCCGGTTCGGGGGAGCAGCAATGCGAACGCTTACGCTTGACGGAAGGTCCGGCCTTCAGAAGCTGAGGAGCTTCTATGTGATGACCAAGCCGCGGGTGAACAGCCTGATCGTCTTTTGCGCGGTCATCGGCATGTTTCTCGCGGTGCCGCAAGGGTTGCCGCCGGCACCGCTGGTGTTCTTCGCCACCGTCGGCATCGCTTGCGTCGCCGGTGCGGCTGCGGCGATCAACTGCCTGATCGAGCAGGGACTCGATGCCCGCATGGCGCGCACCAGCGCGCGGCCGCTGCCCCGGGGCGAGCTGGGCTCGGGCGAAACGCTGCTGTTCGCCGTCATTCTCGGCGGATTCGGCCTGCTCGTCCTGCACCAGGCGGTGAACCCGCTGACGATGTGGCTGACATTCGCGACCTTCGTCGGCTATGCGGTGATCTACACGGTCCTGCTCAAGCCCCGTACGCCGCAGAACATCGTCATTGGCGGCGCCTCCGGTGCCATGCCGCCGGTGCTCGGCTGGGCGGCGGTGAGTGGCGAGGTCAGTGCCGATGCGCTGCTGCTGTTCCTGATCATCTTCGCCTGGACGCCGCCCCACTTCTGGTCGCTGGCGCTGTATCGCACGGCCGACTATGCCCGCGCCGGGCTGCCGATGCTGCCGGTGACCCATGGGCCGGAATTCACCCGGCTGTCGATCCTGCTCTACACGCTGGCGTTGTTCGGCGTCACGCTGTTGCCGTTTGCCACCCGCATGAGCGGCTTCGTGTATCTGGCCGGCGCGGTCGTGCTGGGGGCGATGTTCCTGAGGCGGGCGTGGTCGATGTGGCGGAATTACAGTGACGCCCTGGCCCGGCGCACGTTCCGCTTCTCGATCGTCTATCTCGCAGCGCTGTTCGCAGTGCTGCTGGTCGATCATTACCTGCCGCTCTGATGGTCAGTTCGGGCGGCGGTGCCGCAGGGTTCGGGGCAGCCACGATGATCGGTCGTTGCCTGGCGGCGATGCTTGCGGCGAGCCTGTTGTTCGGCTGCGGCGACGATGCGTCGAAACCGGCTTTCAACGGCACCGACATCACCGGCGCCGATTACGCCCAGGGCTTTTCTCTGACCGACAGCGAGGGACACCGGCGCAGCCTCTCCGATTTTGCCGGGCGTGCGGTGGCGGTGTTCTTCGGATATACCCAATGCCCCGACGTGTGTCCGACCACCCTGGCGCAGATGGCGGCGGTGATGGAGATGCTCGGCCAGGATGCCGGGCGGCTGCAGGTGGTGTTCATCACCGTCGACCCGGAGCGCGATACACCGGCGCTGCTGGCCGAATACATGCCGCTGTTCGATGCCCGGTTCATCGGCCTGTACGGGACGCCCGACGAAACCGAAAAGGTCACCAAGGATTTTCGCGTGTTCTACCGCAAGTCCGGCGACGTCTCGGGCGATCGCTATACCGTGGACCACTCTGCCGGGCTCTATCTTTTCGATCCCGCGGGACGGCTGCGCCTGTACTACAAGCACGGCGAGCAGCCGGCGCGGATCGTCGCAGACGTCCGTCGTCTGCTCGCCGGCGAATAGGCGACTGACGGCAGGCGTCTAGCGCGGCGCCGGCCGGTGGCTCAGGTGAGGGCCATGTCGTCGAGCGCGGCGAGCAGCGCGTCGCAGTCTTCGTCGGTGCCGATCGTGATCCGCAGAAAATCCTCGACGCGCGGCCGCGCGAAATGGCGCACGATGATTCTGCGGCTGCGCAAGGCCGCGGCCAGGCTCGCGCCGCTGTGAGCGGGATGGCGGGCGAAGATGAAATTGGCCGATGACGGCAGCACCTCGAAGCCGAGTCCTGCCAGTGCGCTGCTGACCCGCTCGCGCGTCGCGACGACGCGCCGGCAGCACTGCCGAAACCAGTCCTCGTCCTCGATTGCGGCAGTCGCAGCCCGCTGCGCCAGGCGATCGAGCGGATACGAGTTGAAGCTGTTCTTGACCCGTTGCAGCCCTTCGATCAGCGCCGGCTGGGCGAGTGCGTAGCCCACCCGCATGCCGGCCAGCGAGCGCGACTTGGACAAGGTATGCACGACCACCAGGTTTTCATGCTCGGGCACCAGCGCGGCGGCCGAGCGGCCGCCAAAGTCGACGTAGGCCTCATCGACGACGACCACCGAATCGGGATTGCCTGCGACGATGCGCTCGATTGCATCGAGGGCCAGGATTCGGCCGGTCGGCGCGTTGGGATTCGGAAAGATGATGCCGCCATTGACCGCGGCGTAATCTTCCGGGCGGATCTCGTAATCCGCGGTCAACGGCACTTCGCGGTAGTCGATGCCGTAAAGGGCGCAGTAGACCGGGTAGAAGCTGTAGGTGATGTCGGGAAACAGGATCGGCTGCGGCTGAGCGAGCAGACCCATGAAGACATGGGCCAGCACTTCGTCCGATCCGTTGCCGACGAACACTTCGTTCGGCTGCAGGCGATGTCGTTCGGCGATCGCCGCCTTCAGGCCTTCGCTCTCGGGATCCGGATACAGTCGCAGGCGGGCGCCGTCGTCGCCGAGCTCGTCGCGGATGGCCGCCACCACCCGCGGCGACGGCGGGTAAGGGCACTCGTTGGTATTGAGTTTGACCAGCCCGTCCACCTTGGGCTGCTCACCCGGAACGTAGGGTGTCAGGCCGTGTACGACGGCGCTCCAGTATCGGCTCATCTCGGGACTCACGGAGGGGCGTGCGCGATGATCGCGCTTCAGCCGAAATGCTATCATGGCGGGCCATACAGCAATCCGTACGGTCACCTCCGTGCGCAGGTCCATGAGGCAAGCCGAAATCACCCGCAACACGCTGGAGACCCAGATCCGGGTGAAGCTCGAACTGGACGGGACAGGTGTCTCCTCGCTCGAGACGGGGATCGGCTTCTTCGACCACATGCTCGACCAGATCGCCCGCCATGGCGCGTTCGATCTCGAGGTCGAGGCCCGCGGCGACCTGCACATCGACGGACACCATACGGTCGAGGACGTCGGCATCGCGATCGGGCAGGCCTTCGCCCGGGCGGTCGGTGACAAGAAGGGGCTGACCCGTTACGGCCACGCCTATGTTCCGCTCGACGAGGCGCTGTCGCGGGTCGTCGTCGATCTGTCCGGGCGGCCTGGACTGGTGTTCGACGTCGATTTCACGGCGGCTGCGATCGGCGGGCTCGACACCCAGCTGGTCTTCGAGTTCTTCCAGGGTTTCGTCAATCATGCGCTGGTGACGCTGCACGCCGACAACCTGCGCGGCCGCAATGCGCACCACCAGTGCGAGACCCTGTTCAAGGCCTTCGGCCGGGCGCTGCGGATGGCGGTCGCGCCCGATGCCCGGCTGGCGGACAGCATTCCTTCGACCAAGGGCACGCTGTAGCGTGTTGCTTCTCAGCGACAGTTTTTGGATGATCAATTCAGCATGAACAGGGTCGCCGTCATCGACTACGGGATGGGAAATCTGCGCTCGGTGGAGAAGGCGGTGGCACACGTCGCCGGCACCGGATGCGACGTCCGCGTGACCTCCGATCCGGCCGTGGTGTCGGCATCCGACCGGGTGGTGTTCCCGGGGCAGGGCGCGATGCCGGACTGCATGCGCGAACTGGATCGGCGCGGCCTGCATGCCGCCGTGGTCGATGCCGCGTCGAACAAGCCGTTTCTCGGCATCTGCATCGGTCAGCAGATGCTGTTCGAACACAGCCAGGAAGGCGACGTGCGCGGGCTGGGCGTGTTCGCTGGCGAGGTGCGCCGCTTTCCAGACGCGGCGATGCATGCTGCCGACGGCAGCCGCCTGAAGGTCCCGCACATGGGCTGGAATCGCGTGCGCCAGGTCAAGCCCCATCCGCTGTGGTCAGGAATCGAGGACGACGCCCGCTTCTACTTCGTGCACAGCTACTACGTCGACCCGCGCGATGCCGACCTGGCGGCCGGCGTCACCGGCTACGGGCTGCTCTTTACCAGTGCGGTGGCTAGGGCTAATATCTTTGCGGTCCAATTCCATCCCGAGAAGAGCGCCGACGCCGGTCTGCAGATATTGCGCAATTTTCTCGCCTGGCAACCCTGAGCGCCTCGTGGCGCGCATTTCCCGAACTTCGTCACCCGGTTTCCCGCAATGCTCCTGATTCCCGCCATCGATCTCAAGGACGGCCAGTGTGTTCGCCTGAAACAGGGCGAAATGGACGATGTCACCGTATTTTCCGAGGACCCGGTGGCGATGGCCCGCCACTGGGTCAATGCCGGTGCCCGGCGACTCCATCTGGTGGACCTGAACGGCGCGTTCGCCGGCAAGCCGAAGAACGAGGCGGTGATCAAGGCGATCGTCGCCGAGGTCGGCGACGAGGTTCCGGTGCAGCTCGGCGGTGGCATTCGCGATCTCGACATCATCGAGCGCTACCTCGACGACGGCATCAGCTATGTCATCGTCGGCACCGCGGCCGTCAAGAATCCCGGTTTCCTGCAGGATGCCTGCACCGCCTTCGGCGGCCACATCATCGTTGGACTCGATGCCAAGGATGGCAAGGTGGCCACCGATGGCTGGTCCAAGATGACCGGTCACGACGTCGTCGACCTCGCTCAGAAGTACGAGGATTACGGCGTCGAGGGCATCATCTACACCGACATCGGCCGCGACGGCATGCTCACCGGCGTCAATGTCGAGGCCACGGTGAAGCTGGCACGGGCGCTGCGGATACCGGTGATTGCCAGCGGCGGCATTGCGAGCATGGCCGATATCGATGCCCTCTGTGCCGTGGAAGGTGAGGGCATCGAAGCCGCGATCACCGGGCGTGCAATCTATCAGGGCACCCTCGATTTCGCCGCCGCGCAGGCGCGGGCCGACGAGCTCGGCGGCTGAGCGCGATCCATGCTCGCCAAGCGCATCATCCCCTGTCTCGACGTCAATGCCGGCCGTGTCGTCAAGGGCGTGAATTTCGTCGAGTTGCGCGATGCCGGCGATCCGGTCGAGGTCGCGCGGCGCTATGACGAGCAGGGCGCGGACGAGATCACCTTTCTCGACATCACCGCCAGTTCGGATGCGCGCGACATCATCCTGCACGTCGTCGAGCAGGTTGCCGAGCAGGTCTTCATTCCATTGACCGTCGGCGGCGGCGTGCGTACGGTCGAGGACGTGCGACGGCTGCTCAACGCCGGCGCCGACAAGGTCAGCATCAATACTGCGGCCGTCGACAATCCGCAGGTCGTCGCCGATGCCAGCGCCAAGGTCGGCAGCCAGTGCATCGTCGTGGCGATCGACGCCAAGCAGGTGGAGACCGGGCGTTGGGAAGTGTTTACCCATGGCGGGCGCCGGCCCACCGGCCTCGACGCCGTGGACTGGGCACGCAGGGTCGAAGCACTCGGTGCGGGCGAGATCCTGCTCACCAGCATGGACCGGGACGGCACCAAGAACGGATTCGACCTCGGACTGACGCGGGCGGTGGCGGATGCGGTCAGGATCCCGGTGATCGCCAGCGGCGGTGTCGGCAACCTGTCCCACCTCGCGGACGGCGTCTCGGAGGGCCGTGCCGACGCGGTGCTGGCAGCCAGCATCTTCCACTTCGGCGAACACACGGTGCGGGAGGCCAAGCAACTGATGCAGGCCCGCGGGATCGAGGTACGGCTGTGAACACGGCCCACAAGTGGCTCAACGAGGTGAAATGGGACGAGCAGGGGCTGGTACCTGCGATCGCCCAGGACGCCGAGTCCGGTGAGGTGCTGATGTTCGCGTGGATGAACCGGGAGGCGCTGGAGCGCACCGCCGAGAGCGGCGAGGCGGTGTATTGGTCGCGGTCGCGGCGCAAGCTCTGGTTCAAGGGCGAGGAGTCGGGGCACGTGCAGCGGGTGCGCGAGATCCGCGTCGACTGCGATGCCGATGTGGTATTGCTGAAGATCGAGCAGGTTGGCGGCATTGCCTGTCATACCGGCCGGCGCAGTTGCTTCTTCCACAAACTGCTCGACGATGGACGCTGGGAGGCGGTCGAGCCGGTCCTCAAGGACCCAAAGGAAATCTACAGATGATCGATATCGAAGTATTGCACCGGGTCTCGACGACCCTCGCCGAGCGCAAGGCCGCCGATCCGGATTCGTCCTACGTTTCCGGGCTCTATGCCAAGGGCACCGACACCATCTGCAAGAAGCTCGCCGAGGAGGCGGCCGAGACCATCATGGCGGCCAAGGACGGCGACCGTCTGCATCTGGTGTGGGAAGTGACCGACGTCTGGTTTCATTCGATGGTGCTGCTTTCCCATTTCGGCCTTGGCGTTGACGACATCCTTGCCGAATTCCGCCGCCGCGAGGGAGTGTCCGGTATCGACGAGAAGAAATCCCGCGGCACGAACTGAGGAGCGCGACGTGTCCGACTGCATATTCTGCAAGATCGCCGCGGGCGAAATCCCGGCCAAGACCGTCTATGAGGACGACGAAATCCTCGCCTTCCCGGATATCCAGCCGCAGCGGCCGGTCCATATCCTTGTGGTCCCGCGTCGGCACATCGTGTCGCTGGCCGAAGCCGGGCCGGACGATCAGGGCGTGTTGGGCCGGAT
This sequence comes from Rhodocyclaceae bacterium, assembly GCA_020445765.1. Lineage (GTDB taxonomy): Bacteria > Pseudomonadota > Gammaproteobacteria > Burkholderiales > Rhodocyclaceae > Cognatazoarcus. Next base: position 62,378 of record JAGRFY010000005.1, read on the forward strand.
GCTGGGCGTGGCCGGGCGGATCGCGGCGGAGCAGGGCAGCCCGGAAGGCTTCCGGGTGATCATCAATACCGGCCCGATCGGCGGCCAGGAAGTGATGCACCTGCACATGCACATCGTCGGCGGGCCGGAACCTGTCGGGCCGATGTTGAAACGCAATTGAGGAGAGAGCCATGGGTTCGTTTAGCATCTGGCATTGGCTGATCGTGCTGGTCATCGTGATGCTGGTGTTCGGCACCAAGAAGCTGCGCAACATCGGCCAGGACCTTGGCGGTGCGGTGAAGGGATTCAAGCAGGGCATGAAGGAAGCCGCGGACGAGGAGCCCGGCAAGCTGTCCGACGGCGGCAGCGGCCAGACCATCGACGGCGAGGCCAAGCAGAAGACCCACTCCTGAGGAACGGGCGGCGGCAGCCGTCCTGCCCCGGTCGCGACCATGTTCGACATCGGCTTTTCCGAACTGATGCTGATCAGCCTGGTGGCGCTGATCGTGATCGGCCCCGAGCGCCTGCCCAGGGTCGCGCGCACGGTCGGGCACATTCTCGGGCGAGTGCAGCGTTACGTGTCGGACGTCAAGTCCGACATCCGCCGCGAGATCCAGCTCGACGAACTGAAGAAGCTGAAGACCGAGATGCAGGATTCGGCCCGTGAGTTCGAGACCACGCTGCGCGAGGAGGTCTCCGAAGTGAAGTCTTCGCTCGATCGAAGCACCGCGGATGCGCGGGCCAGCATCGCCGAGCTCGAGGCGCAGCTTGCCGAGGCGCGGGCGGCAGCCGATCGTGCGGCCCCGTCATCGCCGTCCGGCGTCGAGACGGCATCCGGACCGCAATTGGAACTGGGCCTGGACAAGGATCGCGGCCCGGGCCAATCGACCTGACCCGTTCGCTACCACGTGCAGGAAACCTTTCTTTCCCACCTGATCGAACTGCGCAGCCGGCTGGTGCGGGCGGTCGCGACCGTGCTGGCGGTGTTTGCCCTGTTGAGCTTCTGGGCGGGTGACATCTACGACCTCCTCGCGCAGCCGATGCTGCACACCTTGCCGGCGGGCACCCGGATGATCGCCACCGGCGTCGTCACCCCGTTCTTCGTGCCGATCAAGGTTACCTTGATGGTTGCCTTCGTGATTTGCCTGCCGGTCGTGCTGTACCAGGCCTGGGCCTTCGTCGCACCGGGGCTGTATGCCCATGAGAAGCGTCTCGCCCTGCCGCTGGTGCTCGGCAGCACCGTACTGTTCCTGCTCGGCATGGCCTTCTGCTATTTCATCGTGTTCGGCTGGGTCTTCAAGTTCATTGCCGAGTTCGCGCCCCAGAGCATCAATCTGGCGCCGGACATCGAGGAATACCTGTCCTTCGTGATGACGATGTTCCTGGCCTTCGGCCTGACGTTCGAGGTGCCGGTCATCGTCGTGCTGCTGACCCGGATCGGTGTCGTCGACATCGAATCGCTCAGAAAGGGTCGGCCCTACGTCGTCGTCGGCGCCTTTGTCGTCGCCGCCGTCATCACGCCGCCCGACGTCATCTCGCAGTTCATGCTGGCCCTGCCGATGTGGCTGCTCTACGAACTCGGCATCGTCATTGCCCGCGCAGTGACGCCGCAGGGACGCCGCGACGCCGTGGTGCCCGGTACCGGCGACGACGCCTGACCGTCGGCTCCGGCATCACTCGATGCGTGCGGTCGCGCGGGCGGGACGGGTGCCGATGACCACCGCGAGGTCGAACTCGCGGCCACTGCGACGGACATGGAAGCCATTGTGGCTGCCCGGCTGCAGCCGCGAGATGATGTCGAGCATCTCGCGCGGCCCACCGATCGTGCGGCCGTCTATCGCCAGCAGCACGTCGCCGGGTCGCATGCCGGCATCGTCAGCCGGGCCGCCCCGGACGACGCCGGCGATCAGTGCCCCGCGATCGTCGGCCAGCCCGAAAGACTCCGCCAGTTCGGGTGTCATATCCTGAATTTCGACACCGATCCAGCCTCGAGTGACCGCGCCGTTGCGGATGATCTGCTCCATCACCTCGCGGGCCAGCGAGGTCGGGATCGCGAAACCGATGCCGAGGGATCCGCCGGAACGCGAAAAGATTGCGGCGTTGATCCCGACCAGATGCCCGTCGGTGTCGATCAGTGCGCCGCCGGAATTGCCCGGATTGATCGCAGCGTCGGTCTGGATGAAGTTCTCGAAGGTGTTGATGCCGAGCTCGGAGCGCCCCAATGCCGAAACGATCCCCATCGTCACCGTCTGTCCGACGCCGAAGGGGTTGCCGATCGCCAGCACGACGTCGCCGACCGACAGCGAATCCGGCTGTGCGAAGGTGATCGCCGGCAATGGGGCGTCGGAACCGATGCGCAGCACCGCCAGGTCGGATTCCGGGTCGCGGCCGACTTCGGTCGCGTGGAAGGTGCGTCCGTCGTTGAGCGACACCTCGATGTCATCGGCCGACTCGACGACGTGATTGTTGGTCAGGATGTAGCCATCGCCACTGACGATGACGCCGGAGCCGAGCCCGGACGAACGTCGTTCCGGACGGTTGTCGAGCCGGTCACCGAAGAAATGGCGGAATATCGGGTCGTCGAGCAGCGGGTTGCGCGGTGTGCGAACATCCTTGCTGGTGGCGATGAACACCACCGACGGCAGCACGCGTGCGGCGGCGTCGGCGTAGGAGGCGCGGGTCGCGGTGCTTGCGGCCGCCGGCGCTGGTGCCGGCGCCGCCTCGCGCAACTGGACGATGGTCGGCGCGCTGCCGTTCGACTCGGTGGCGAGCCAGTCGGGCCGCAGGCTAGAGACGACGAACAGCGCTGCGACGCTGATCGTGACCGCCTGTGCGAAGATCAGCCACAGGCGGCGCATGGTTCGACGCCGCGGACACAGCGCGGAATTCTGCAGGAAGGTGAGACATGCACAGGGATGAGCTGGAACGGCATCTTGGCGAACTGCTGGCGGTCGAGCGTGCGCGGGATTATTGCCCAAACGGTTTGCAAGTGGAAGGCAGGAGCCCGGTGCGCCGCGTGCTGTGTGGCGTTACCGCCAGCCAGCAACTGGTCGATCTGGCAGTCGCCGACGGATATGATGCGATCGTGGTCCACCACGGCTATTTCTGGAAGGGCGAGGACCCCTGCCTGAAGGGCATTCGCCGCCGTCGGATCGGCACCCTGCTCGGTCATGACATCAATCTGTTCGCCTACCATTTGCCGCTCGACATGCATCCCGTGCTCGGCAACAACGCGCAGCTGGGGCGGCTGATGGGGTGGGCGGGACAGGCCTGCTTCGGCGACCAGGATCTCGGCTGGCTGGCTAGCCTTGGGGTGCCGGTGAACGCAGCCTCGCTGTGCCGCGCGATCACCGCACGTCTCGGTCGCGAGGCGCTGCTGGTCGGCGATCCGGAACGGCAGGTGGCCAGGGTCGCGTGGTGCACCGGGGGCGCGCAGGGCCTTTTCGAAGATGCGATACGCGCGGGCGCCGATCTTTATGTCTCCGGCGAAATTTCAGAACAGACGACGCATCTGGCGCGCGAGTCCGGTGTGCCCTACGTCGCGGCGGGTCACCATGCCACCGAGCGCTACGGCATCATGGCCCTGAGCCGCCACCTAGCGGACGAATGCGGGCTCGAGACACGGTTCGTGGATCTGTTCAATCCGGTCTGAGGCCCGGCGCTCGCGGCCTACTTCGGATCCAGTTCCAGCGGATCCATGTCCAGCGGCGCCATGTCGATCGGGTCCGCCGAGGTCTTGCCGGCCGGTGCCTCGCCATCGTCGGCGCCGTGGTTCGACAGGTCTGGGTCGTCGGCGAAGTCGCCGGGCCGCTGCTTGAAATGGCCGACCAACTCGTTGAGAACGCTGAGCAGACACAGGATCTCGTCGACGACGGCGATCGGAAAGCCCTGGCGGGTACCGTCACGATTATCGCGCAGCAAGGTGTGGAGATAGATCTGGGCGTCGCGCGTCGCCCAGATCGCCTTGAGGCGCTCGACGATGTGGGGCATCGATTCGAGGGTGTCCTGGGCCAGTCGCGCCATGTCGAATTCGTCCCACGCCACCACCTTGACGTTGAAGGTTGCGTTGAGTTGGCGTGTCAGCGCGTCGAATTCGCCGCGCATGTCGCCAGCCTTATAGACATCGAGCAGCTTGATCCACGGCGCGACACCCTGCTTCGGGTTGTGGCGGATGAAATCGGCGAGGGTCTGCGCCGCACCCTGGATGCGGCCGAAGGACATCATGATGTCGGCCAGTTCGACCGCGGATTCGTGTTCCTCGCCGAGTTCTTCTTCGGTGACGATGGTTGCCGCGGCGCTGGTCGACAGATCCTCTGCCGGCGGTGTCCAGTCGAGTGGTGCGAAATCAACGCTGGGCGCTTCGTCGCTGACGGCGTCCAGGTCCAGGTCGTGCCCGGGAGACGCTTCATCGGCCTCGCCGTCTCCGAGGGGGAAGTCCACCCCGGTGCTGCCGCGGCTGCCCTCGTCGGCCACCGACGCAACCTCGGTCGGCACCGCGTCGACCGGTGCCGGCTCGTATTGAGACGGTTCGTCCGAATCGAACGCCTGCTCCAGCGCGTCGTCGTGGTCGTCGCGCCGGCGGCGCAGCATCACCAGCAGCGCGAGCAAGGCAGCCGCGAGGCCGGCTGCGGCCGGCAGCAGCCAGTTCGGCCAGGCTTGGTCGGCGTCTTCTTCCGGTGGCGGCGGTTCGGCGCTGGCGGGCGAGCTGGCTTCGACTTTCGGTACCGAGGTCTTGGGTGCCTCGGCGACTGCGGCCGGGGCTTCGACCAGCGTCGGCGCCGTGATGCCCACCTTGTCTGCCAGTTGATCAAGACGCTGCGATTCAGCGGCGAGTTGCGCCTGCAGGGCCTCCAGCTCACGGATCCTCGCGACGATTTCCATCTGCGTCATGATCTTTTCGTCGAGGGCCATGGTCAGCCGCTGCTCTTCCCGCAGGCGCTGACGCTGGGCTTCGGACGTGGTGCTGGTGCGACCGGGATCCGACAGTGAGAAACTCAGTTTCAGATGGGTTTCCGGGTCGCCGCCGAACAGCACCAGCCGATCGGCGACGGCCATGCCGCCGCCGCGCCGCGGCGCGGCTGCCAGCGTGACCGTCTCAGGTTCCGGCGCAGGTCGTGGCGCGGCCTGCGGCTTGGTCGCGGGCTCCGGTCTGGCGGTGGCCGCGGGCTCCGGTCTGGCGGTGGCCGCGGGCTTCGGCTCGGGTGCCGGTCTCGGCGTTGGCGTGCGGACGGCCTGCGTTGCGGCTGCCGGGCGTGGCTTTGGCGCGCGCCGTGCGATTCGCGTCAGTGCTTCGATATCGAGGTCGGCATCGGCCGGCAGCGGTGCCTGGAGCGAGGCGCCATCCGGGAACAGCGCCGGTTCGCGCTTGCGGGCAGCGGCGATGAAGCGGCGGCGCGCGTTGCGGTCTGACGGGAACGCCTGTCGCGCAAGTTCGTTCAGTGACGGGCCAGCCACAATTTCCGCTGGGCTCCCCGCCGTGTCGACTGCCGCCGGCCGGGCCTGGTCGCGGCCGACCGCGAGCGCTGAATTGGCAGGCAGCAGCAGCGTGTACTCACGCCGGATACCGCCTTCGCAACCGGCGGCGACACCGAGCATCAGGATCGGGTGATAAACCGGCTGGGTGTGCGAGACCACCAGGAACGCGCCGGTCAGCTGGCGCTCGATCGCCAGGCGGGCATCCCGAACCCAGGGAAGATCGTGGGTCGCTGCCGGGGCGAGGCGCAGGCAGGTGGGATCGAGGTTGTCCCCGGCGCCGATCAACCGGATCTTGACGCGAAGACCCTGGCCGATTGCGGATTGTTCGACGACATCGCCGAGGCCCAATGCCCATGCACCTGTCACGTGCAGGATGGCGGCGCTCAGAGCCAGTGGCGCAAGCAGCCTGCGCTTGGCTGCCGGACCGGCAGGATGGAGGCCGCGATTGGTGTCTTTCCTGGACAAGTTGCTGCCTATTTTAGTCGAGTCGCAGCAGTTTACGGCAGCGTTTCCGGGGAGTTGAAGGTTTCCTGCGCATTAAAGGTGAACGGGAGCCGGACGGGGTCGCGAACAGGCAGCCGAGGTGGCCGATTGCTGCGCTGCACCGAGGTGTCAAAATTCAAGCCGCTTTCGGCTACAATTACGGGATTCT
>JAGRFY010000151.1 GCA_020445765.1 Rhodocyclaceae bacterium
CCTTGATGCCCGAACCGATCAGGTCGGGCTTGACCCGCTTGACGAACTCCTCGAATTCGAAACCGGTGACGTCGTCGTAGAGCAGCGTGGCGTCGCCCATCTCCTTCATCGTGCGGTCGTAGTCGTCGTTGTGGGCAAACTCGTAGCCGGTGCCGACCACTTCCATGCCGAGATCCTCGTAGGCGCCGATGATGTGACGGGGGCGCAGGCCGCCGACATACAGCATCACCCGCTTGCCTTCGAGCCGCGGGCGGTACTCGGCGATGACCGCGTCCATCATCGGCTGGTACTTACTGATCACGCGCTCGGCACCTTCCTTGATGGTGTCGTCGAAATGGGCGGCGATGGCGCGCAGCGATTCGGCGATCTTGGTCGGCCCGAAGAAGTTGTACTCGAGCCAGGGGATGCCGTATTTCTCTTCCATGTGCCGGCTGATGTAGTTCATCGAGCGGTAGCAGTGCAGCAGGTTGAGCTTGGCCTTCGGGGTGTTCTCCATTTCGGCCAGGGTGCCGTCGCCGGACCATTGCGCGATCACCCGCAGGCCCATCTCTTCGAGCAGGATGCGCGAGGACCAGGCGTCACCGCCGATGTTGTAGTCGCCGATGATGGTGACATCGTACGGCGTGCTCTCGAACGACTTGCCATCGCGGTTGCCGAGCACCCAGTCACGCACCGCGTCGTTGGCGATATGGTGGCCGAGGGACTGGGATACGCCGCGGAAACCTTCGCATCGCACCGGCACCACGGGCTTGTCGAGGGCAACCGCGGATTTCTTCGAAACCGCTTCGATGTCGTCTCCGATCAGACCGATCGGGCACTCCGACTGCACCGTGACACCCTTGCTCATCGGGAACAGCATCTCGATTTCCTCGATCAGCTTGGCGAGCTTCTTGTCGCCCCCGAAAACGATGTCCTTCTCCTGGAAATCGGAGGTGAAGTTCATGTCGCCGAAGGTATTCACACCGGTGATGCCAACGTAGTAATTGCGGCGTCCGGCACGGGAATACTGGCCACAGCCGACCGGTCCGTGGGAGATGTGCACCATGTCCTTGATCGGACCCCACACCACGCCTTTCGAGCCGGCATAGGCACAGCCACGGATCGTCATGACGCCGGGCAGCGACTTGCGGTTGGAGGTGATGCACTTCTTCGACTGTTCGACGGCCGGGTCATTGACCGCGAGATGCTTCTTGCGGTCCTTTCTGGCCTTTTCCGGATAAACCTCGAGCACCTCGGTGATCAGGGCCTCGGTGTCTTCACGCGTGAGCGCAGCCATTTCAAACTCCTTTCACGTCGCCACCCATCCGTGGACGACATGTATCGATTTGCCAGCGGCCGGCACGGTGATGCCGGCCGCGCAAGGGCGGGCGCGGGCGCCGCCGCCGGATCAGGCGGTGGCGGCGAGTTCCTCGGCGGTCTTGCCGACGATCGACTCGTCCTCGACTTCCATGATCCCGAACTCCATCAGCAGATCCTCGAGATCGTCCATCTCGAGTGGCGTCGGAATCACCATCAGCCTGTTGTCGATGACCTTCTGGGCAAGTGCGCGGTATTCGTCCGCCTGCTTGGCCTTGGGGTCGTACTCGATGACGGTCATGCGACGGATCTCGGCGTGCTGCACGACGTTGTCACGCGGCACGAAATGGATCATCTGGGTGCCGAGACGGGCAGCCAGGGCCTCGATCAGTTCGTCCTCGCGGTCGGTGTTGCGGCTGTTGCAGATCAGGCCGGCCAGTCGCACGCCACCCGAGTTGGCATACTTGACGATGCCCTTGGAGATGTTGTTGGCGGCGTACATCGCCATCATCTCGCCGGAGCAGACGATGTAGATCTCCTGCGCCTTGTTCTCGCGGATCGGCATCGCGAAGCCGCCGCACACGACGTCACCCAGCACGTCGTAGAAGACGAAGTCGAGGTCCTCGTCGTAGGCGCCCTCTTCCTCGAGGAAGTTGATGGCGGTGATGACGCCGCGGCCGGCACAGCCGACGCCGGGCTCCGGGCCGCCGGACTCGACGCACTTCACGCCACCGTAGCCAACCGACAGCACGTCTTCGAGTTCCAGGTCTTCGACCGAACCGGCCTCGGCGGCCAGGTGCATCACCGTGGTCTGGGCCTTGCTGTGAAGGATCAGGCGGGTCGAATCCGCCTTCGGATCGCAGCCGACGATCATCACTTTCTTGCCGGCCTCGGCCAGCGCGGCGACCAGGTTCTGGGTGGTCGTGGATTTGCCGATACCGCCCTTGCCGTAGATGGCACATTGACGAAGAGCCATGGTCATTTCTCCTTGATCAGGCGTTTGATGGAGGGAAATCTGCTGTCCCGACCATCGTTTCGCAATGCCTGTGCCATCCACCCGAAAACTCTCCATGTATATTGTTTTTACAAGCTATTTTCCTCGCTCGAGGTGGCGTTTTCGGAGTTCGACATGCGACAATGGCGGCAAGCTTTGTCGACCTAGTGACAAAGGCGCGGGCGGCCCGGTGTGCAGGCGAGATCGTGGCGGGTCGGCCGTCGGTGCCAGTGACGGCAGCGCCGGCCAGGGGAATACGTCCAAGTGTCGCGACGATCGACGGATGGAAGTCGCCTTCTGCGTCCAGCGTGATTGCCGGCGACAGGCAACGACGGCTTAGATCGCTTCTGCTTCGACCCGGTTGCGGCCGCCCTGCTTGGCGCGATAGAGCGCCGTGTCCGCACGTCGCAACAGGTCGTCGGCGCTGCGATCGCGCCGCGACGCCTGGGCTGCGCCGATGCTGATGGTCAACGCGATCCTGCCGGCTTCGGTCGCTGCCGGCCGTGCCTCGACCTGGCGGCAGAAGCGCGCGGCGAACTCCATCGCACCGTCGAGGTCGCTGCCGGTCAGCAGGAATGCGAACTCTTCCCCGCCGAGCCGCGCAAACACGTCGGTCCGTCGCAACTGTTCACCAGCCAGCGCACACAGGTGGATCAGCACCGCGTCGCCAATTGCATGACCATGGGTGTCGTTGATCCGCTTGAAGTGATCGACGTCGATCATCAGCAGGCTGACCGGATGCTCGAAACGCTTGTGCCGGACCAGTTCCTGCTCGCAGCGGTCGATGAACTGGCGGCGGTTGGTGACGCCCGTCAGCGGATCGGTGGTCGCCAGCCGTTCCAGTTCGCGTTCCATCGCGCGTCGCGCGGAGATGTCCTGGAACACCACCTCGACACCGATGCGCCGGTGCTCCTCGCGGATTTCGGTGACCGTCATGCGTACGGCACGCCGCCTGCCATCGCGCTGCACGAGGATGTCCTCGAGCTGGCGGGTGACACCATCAGCCAGGGTCAGCAGAATCGGGCACTGTCCGGGATCGTAACGGCGACCGTCGGCATCCTGATGTTCGAACAGGTCGGCCACGACGCAGTCGATGGCCTCGTTTTCGGTCAGGCCCAGCAGTTCGAGAGCCATCGGATTGATGAAGATGCAGCGGCCGTCGAGATCGACCCCGAAGATCCCTTCTCCGGCCGAATTGAGCAGCAGTGCGTTGCGGGCGGACAAGCGCTCGATCTGCACCTGGGCACTGTGCGCACGCTCTTCGGCAAGCCGGCGTTCCGAGACGTCGAGCTGGATGCCGACCAGGCGCTGTGGCAGCCCGGCCTCGTCACGCCTGACCACCTGTCCGAGGGCGTGCACCCAGATCCAGCAACCGGACTCCCGGTGGCGCAGCCGGTGCTCGCTGACGAAGCGCTCGCTGTGGCCCTGCAGATGGGCGACCAGGCGCTCGCGCACCGCCTTCAGATCATCGGCGTGGATCAGTCGTTCCCAGGCGTCGAAATTCGGTGCCTGCGCACCTTCGTCGTAGCCCAGCATAGGCAGGCCCAGGCCGCCGAACTCGAGCGCGCCACTGGCGATGTCCCAGTCCCACAGGCCGATGCCGGCGCCTTCGATGGCCAGGCGCAGCTGCTCCCGACTGCGCTCGAGTGCGGTCGCAATGCGACGCGACTCGCCGACGTCCACCATGACGCCTCGCAACCACCGATTCCGACCGGCTGCGCTGACCACGGTGACGATGTCCCGCAGCCAAACGTGCCTGCCGTCGCGAGACACCATCCGATACTCGACTTCGTGGGCTTCACCGCCGGCAGCCATCTTCGAGCGGAACTCGGTCGCCCACTCGCGATCCTCTGGGTGCAGGTGCTCGGCCCAGAACTCGTTCGCGTACCAGGCCTCGATGGGGTAGCCGAGCAACCGTTCGGCATGGCGGCTGACGAAGGTGAAGCGGCCGGTGTCGGCCTCGGCCTCCCAGACGATACCGTCGGTCGAATCCACCAGATCGCGATAGCGGCGACGCTCCTGGATCAGGATCTGCTCGCTGCGCTTCAGCGTGGTCATGTCGAGGCAGACACCGGTCAGTCGCCGGACACCGCCCTTGTCGTCGCACTCGATGCGTGCACACACCCTCAGGTAATGGGTGTCGCCGCCCCGTCGTACCGAGCGGTAATCGACGACCATGTCGTCGTCACCGCCGCGCGCCTGCTCGAGTGCCATCGCGAGCCGTGCGCGATCACCGGGTTCGATCCGTTCGAGCCACGCTGCCAGCGAGCCGTCGAAGCGATGGCTGTCGATGCCATGCAGATGAAGCATGGCCTCGTCCCAGGAGAAGCGCTGGCTTGCCAGATCGTAGTCCCAGACGCCGATGCCGGCGGCCGCCGCGGCGACCCCGAAACGCCGGTTGAGCGCTTCGATGTGATCGGCGTGTTCACGCAGTGCGTACTCTGCCTCCCGTCGAGCCTTCAGGCTGACCAGGGCGATCACAACGCCCATGTCCTCACCCGAGACCGGGACCGCACTCATTGCCAGGTCGTTGGCCTGAGCGCCTCGGGCGACGCGGCATTCGATCTCGCCCGAGGGCTCGCTGGCGGTGAGCGCGATGCTGTCGGCCAGTGCTTCCGACGGCAGCGGTTTGCCGTTCTCGCCGATGAAACGGAGACCGAGCTCGCCGAGGCGCTTGCCGATCATCGACTGCGGCTCGCTCAACAGCAATTCGGAAGCGGCTGCGTTGAACTCGCGCAGGCGGCCGGCGGCATCGGTGACGGCCACGCCGACCGGCATCGCCGACAGCATGGCCCGCGTCATCGCCTGCTGTCGGCGGATGCGGTCCTGGGCATCGACCCGGGCTGTGATGTCCTGCAGCGTGCCGAAGATGCGATGGTCGCCGTCGCCTTCCGGCCTGGCGATCTCGGCACGCATCTCGACGTGACGCACGTGCCCGCCGGGGAGCGGAATCCGCAACTGGAGTTGCAGCGGCGCGAACTTGCGCTGAGCCTCGCGATAGGTGCTATGGACCCAGTCGCGGTCATCGGGATGGATCGCGCGCAGGAAGGAATCATAGTGGGGTTCGACCCGCGCCGGATCGAGGTCGAGCAGTCGGTAGATTTCATCCGACCAGTAGATTTCGCCCGTATCGAGATTGCGTTCCCAGCTGCCGATTGCGGCCACCCTCTGGGCCGCCGCCAGCCGGGCCTCGCTGGCGCGCAGTTCATCGGACGTGCGGTGCAGGTCGGTGACGTCGTTGGCCACGCACAGCACGCCGCAGTGCTCACGATATCGCCCGAGCATCGGCGTGCAGACGATGCGCACGCAGCGGCGGCGGCCATCGGCGGACAGGCCGAGCCAGCGCTCGCCCCCGCAGGTTCGACCGGTCGAATGGGCCTCGCGGTCCTGCGCGCAAAGTTCCCGAAGGCTGGAACCGACCAGCACGTCGTCGGTGCGCCCGATCAGTTCCTCGGCCTGCAAGCCTGCGAGCCGCTCGAAGCCCTGGTTGCAGGCGAGGAACCGACCATCGCAGTCCTTCATCCAGGCCAGGCCGGGAATGCTCCGGACCAGCGTCCGACAGGTATCGCGACTGTCCGCGAGCTTGCGCCGGGTGTCCGCGAGCTGCCATTGCAGAAGTTCCGGCCTGCGCCGCAGGAAGAAGAGCAGGAACGCGACCACGGCACTGCCGAGCACGGCGAGTAGCCGCGGCGTCCAGGTTTCCGCCGCCGACATCCAGCCTGCGGTGGGGCGAAGGCTGAGCATCCACTGGTTGCCCGGTGGTCCGATACCGAGCTCGACCGCTTGCTGCGGGATCGCGGCACCGCTCGACGCGATCAGCGTACGCGCATCCGTAGTGGCGCCTCGACGCCACAGCGCATAGTCGAAGCCGCGTTCGGGTATTCGATCGAAGCCGGTGCCCGCAAGCAGGTTACCGACCGGAAGCAGTGCGCAGGCGAAGCCCCAGAAGCCTCCGGAATTCGGGTCGGAGGCCATGAATACCGGCTGCAATGCCAGCAGGATTCGCCCGCCGGCCGAGTTGTCGACCGGGCCGGCCAGCACCAGATGACGGCTTTGCAGCGCCTGCATGGCCCAAGGCCCGACCACTTCGTCATGCAGCAGATCGCGGCCGATGGCCACTTCGCCGACAGCAGGCGGTACGGTCTGGGCGACGATGCCGGCCGGCGCCAGCTGCAGTGCAGCCGCGGCTGGAAACTGCGCGAGCAGTGAAGCGCCATAGCCGGCGAATTGCTCGAAACGACGGTCACCGGCCTGCTGCACCAGCGCCGCGAGTGCCTGGGTCGCCGGGACGCCGGCGTCGAGTCGATCGCCGAGCAGATGCAGGTGGGCCTGCCCGAGTTCGGCTGCATCGGCCCGACGAATCGCGATCTCGCGAGCTTCGCGGTAGTCGACCAAGCCGAGGCTCAGTGCGGCGAGCACGACAAAGGCCGCGAGCGCGAGTACGCCCGCGCCGATCGAATGCCGACGCGGCTCCTCGACGCCGCTGGACTGCCCGGAGTTCGACATCTCGGCTTTCACTCGATTGGCCGCTCAATTCGACCAGATTCTACGCTCTCACGCGCGTTCCACCGAAATCGACGGTCAGTGCGACAGTGGGCCGCTGCCGAGAGGGTCTTCAGCGCCCTGATCGGGCCGGCGATTGAACTTATGTGAAAGCCGGGACACACTCTGATACGAGATGTCTGGAGCAGAATCATGAGTCCGTTCAGCTGGGATGCGGCGCGCCACTCGGTCGGCGTCGAGCATATGGATGTCATCCATCAGGAGTTTCTACAACTGGCGCGTCGGCTCGAGGACTGCCCGAGCAGCCTGTTCGCCGAACGGCTGCAGGCGCTGGTGGTGCACACCGAAGGACATTTCGCCGCCGAGGAACGGGACATGCGGGAGACCGGATGCCCGTCGCTGGCCGAGCATGCCGCCGAACATGCGCGGCTGCTCGCCGACCTGCGGCGCTTCCAGCAGGCGGTCGCCAAGGGCCGGCCGGCGATGGCGCGTGCCTTCGTCGAGGACGGGCTGGCGGACTGGTTCGCCAATCATCTGGCGACGATGGATTCGGCGCTCGCGACACATCTGCGCGGCGGTTGACCCTGACGGCGTGGCACCCACGTCAGACGGGCTGTCGGCGCATGCGCACGATGCTGCGGAGACGCGAACCGGCCGACTTTTCGACGAAGTGATTTCGCCGGAAGAAGTGGATTGCGCGGCGATTGCCGGCGGACACCACGACTGACAGGGGGGCGTTTGGCGGACAAAGGCGGACGGCCGCATCCATCAGGGCCTGCGCCAGTCCGCCACCGACGTGTTCCGGCAGCACCACGATCCAGCGCAGGTCCGGCACCGGGTCGGAGTGGTCGACGATGGAAAAGCCACAGGCGAGGCCGTGCAGTTCTCCGACCAGGACATTCTGGCGCCGGTCGCGCAGGGCCTGGGCGAAAGCCGCCTCGACACTGGCCACGATGCAGGCGCTGTCATGACCGCTCAGCGGTCTGCAACCCGGTTCGACCAGTGCCGGACGGATCGCCTCGTCGAGTTTCGCCCGAAGTGCGTCCAGATCCTCCGCCCTGCCCGTGCGGATCCGGTAGCGATCCGGCGATGTCGACTTGCAGTCCATGTCGTCGAGGATAGCGCCTGGCCATGCCCTGGCCATGCCGGTTTTCCCTGATGTCGAGCGCGCTTCGACGTCGCGGCAGGGCGTTCAGTCTTCCGGACCGAAACAGTGCTCGAACTCGCCGCACAGGTCGCAACTCGGCGAACGGCAGATCAGCAGGCCCTCTTCTTCGCAAAGCAGGCGGTAGAGGAACTTCTTCCACTTCATGTCGCGGCTGTTGCGCGCCGCAAGAGCCGGGAAATTGCACTGCATCAGTTGCGACAGTTCCTTGCGCGAAGCCAGCCCCAGGTCCTGCCAGAGATGGTCCGACCCGAGGCAGCCCTGTGCGACCACGGTCGCCATCGACCGCGAGCCGGCAATCGAAGCATCGGCATGACGCAGCAGCAGTGCCACCAGATCGTCGAGTTCGAGCGCGCGGGTGACCGCGTCCGATGGCGCGGCCGGCAAGCCCTCGGGCAGACGCCAGGCGAGGTCGGGGAAATGGATTCTGAGCAGGCCTTCGAAGCCGTCACGACCCAGTCCGAAGTCGGCCGGCAGGCAACCCTTGCCGAGCGCCCATCCGGCCAGCAGAGACGCCAGCGTATGGCTGTTCGGTCTGCCCGCAGCGCGCGCCAGCAGGTGTGCAGTCATCGTGCGCCGCGGCGCGTCGGCCTGCCTGCGCATGCGATCGGCTTCGCTGATGTCGGTCATTTCGATGGCCTCCGTCGCTTGTTCGGGTGGCGCCGAGGCGCCACCCGTCCGGTCACGAAAGTTCGCCGGTGCCGTACTCGACCAGGATGTCCTCGTCGCGAACGATGCATTGGCAAGCCAGGCGGTAGTCAGGGGCGATGTCGGTGACGTCCATCTGGTCGAGATCCTGCTGCGTGATCTTCTTCAACTCCTTCAGCACGGTGCGCTCCTTGGGCGTCAGGTGGCCCGCGTGCTTCTCCTTGTGGGCGTCGATCACCGTCACCTTGACGAGGCAGGTGCCGCATTCGCCGTCCTCGCAGGAGAATTCGATCGGGACGCGATTGGCCTTGGCCACCTTGAGGATCGTGTCCTTGTGGCTGCCCGCCGGCGCATAGACGGTCTTGTCGCGGTGTTCCGGGCTGGTGAACGTGATGTTCGGCATGATGTGACTCCGTGCGTGTGATGAAAGCGTGTAGAAGGTCAACCTGGACGCACCACGATCTCGCCCCCCAGCACCTGGGCTTGACAGGCCAGTCGGGCGGCGCGTGGCGCCAGATTGTCGGATAGCACCTGGTGCTCGAGCACCGAAGGTTGGGCGAGATTCTCGGAACCGGCGACGATCTTCATCATGCAGGTGCCGCACTCGCCTTCGCGGCAGCCGTAGGTGATGCCGGCACCGACCTTCTCGGAAACCTCGATCAGGCGCGTGCCGGCCGGCACGGTGACGGTGACGCCGATGTCTTCGAACGTGACGCTCGCTTTGGGCATGATCGTTCTCCAGGGTCGATGTTCGTGTTCAGGCCAGTTCGGCGATGTCGACAACGCGCCGCTTGGCGGTGCCGGTGAGATGGGCACCGAGTTCGCGCCCGAGTGCGCGACAACGCTCGAGGTCGTCCTCGGTGGGATTGAGCTTGACCTTCAGGCCCTTGACCGGCACCCGCATCTTGAGTCCGCGCATGCGATCCTCGATCATGCCGACCGCCTCGCCGCTCCAGCCATAGGAGCCGAACGCCGCGCCGAACTTGCCCTTGACCGAAACCAGGGTCAGCGACGACAGCAGGTCCCAGACCGGCTTGACCGCGTCGGCATTGAGCGTCGGCGAGCCGAAGGCAAGACCGTCGGCTTCCTCGATCAGGTCGACGAACTGCCCGACGTCGCTCATCTGCAGGTCGTACAGCGACACCCGCAGGCGACTGACCTGCTCGGCACCCTCGGCCAACGCCCGTGCCATGCGCGCGGTATTGCCGTAGGCGGAGACGTAGAACACCAGCAGCGTGCGCTCGTCGCCGCCGCTGCCGAGTTCCGGTGTCGCCAGGCGCCGGTAGCGGGCCATGTAGTCGCGCGGCCGCGAGCGCAGCAGAGGACCGTGCGCCGGCAGGATGACGCGGGGCGCCAGCGTCTCCAGTTTGTCCAAGGCCTCCAGCACAAAACTGCGGAAGGGCCGCATGATGTGCTGGTAGTAGTAGTCGAACGAGAAGCGGAAGTCGCCCACCCGGTCGTTCCACAGCCGGTCGTCGCAGAAATGGCAGCCGAAGACGTCGCCCGAAAACAGCATGGCTTGGTCCTCGAGCCAGGTGCACTGGGTATCGGGCCAGTGCAGGTAGGGCGTGTTCACGAAGGCCAGTCTGCGGCCGCCGAGATCGACGAAGTCGCCATCGCCGACCGGCGTGTAGTCGGGCTCGGTGCCGAGTTCGCGTACCAGCGCCTTCAGGATCGACGGCGCTCGCTGCGACAGCACCAGTTCCGCATTCGGCGCCCGCCGCATCAACTCGGGCAGTGCGCCGGAGTGGTCTGGTTCGAGGTGGTTGAGCACGATCACCCGGATCTCGTCGTAGCGACAGACGCATTCGAGACGGGCGAAGAATTCGTCGGCGAACTCGATCTTGACGGTGTCGATGACCGCGACGCCGCGCTCGCCGCGCACCGCATAGGCGTTGTAGCTGGTGCCGTTGGCGGTGTTCAGGATGATGTCGAAGCGGCGCATCGCCGGATCGAGGGCGCCGATCCAATGCACACCTTCGGCGAGTTCGACCGGCCTGCCGGGCGCCACGACGGAGGGATGGCTCATGTCGGTTCCTCCTGCGGCGGGCACGGCATTGCCGAGGCGCAGCCCTCGCCGACTTCGACCGTGCCGTCTGGCATGCCGATCCACGCCGCGATCGCGGCCGGCTCGAAGCCGACCATGCAGGCGCCGTCGTCGCGCCGCATCAACGGGCGGCGGATCAGCAGCGGATCGGACAGCAGCAAGGCCAATGCCGCGCCCCGGTCAAGTCGTTCGGGCCGGACCTCGCCGCACTTGACGCGGGGCGCCGCGCGGTTGAACCAATCGGCCACCGGCAGCGGATCGAGAAAGGCGAGCAGGCGGTCGGCCGTCCATGGTTCGGCGGCCAGGTCGCGCAGTTCTACCCGGTGGCCGGCCCGTTCGATCAAGGCCCGTTGCCGCGCGTTGCCGGCGCAGCCCGGCTTCTGCCAGAAGGTCACGGTGCGCACCGAGGCCCCCTCCCTTGTCGGCCGACCGCGCGGACGACGCGCGATCGCAGCATGGTCGCGCCGGTCGGCGGCAGGCCTCGCCAAGCGATGCCGAAGGTCCATTGCGCGCTCATGTGCTGGGTTCCGCGGTGGAGCCCCCGGCGAGCCTGGCCTTCTCGAGCAGGGACAGCGCCATCGCCATCGGGATGCCGGTCAGCGAGCCCGGTGGATTCAGCGGTTCGCCGTACTCGTCGACGATCGCGCCCTCGATCGGGCAGATGCTCGCGCACTGGGCATCGTCGTGGTCGCCGATGCACTCGGTGCAGCGCTCGGCGATGATCCGGAAATGCGGCCGTGCCTCGACGATCGCCTGGTTCGGGCAAAGGGGCTCGCAGGCCCAGCAGTTCACACAGGATTCGACGATTTCGAATGCCATTTCGGACTCCTCCCGATATGCGGGCAGTGGTTCAGGCGGCGCGGTCGTTCTTGCCGCTGGCGATGGCCAAAACGCCGCTGGCGGCGAGCTCGTCATATACGGCAGCGCAGGCCGCTTCGATCTCTTCCATCGCGTGCTCGCCGTTCGGCGTGATGCCGGCCTCCTCGAGGCGGCCCCAGGGCTCGAAACCGATCTTCGAGCACAGCACGACCTCGCAGTCCGACAACGCCGCGATGGTTCGGTCGAGCACCGATTCCGCGTCGCCACAGGTGTCGTCGCCGGCGCAGTAGAGGTCTGTCTTGCGCGGTGCGAGGAAGCGCACACCGGCGCTCGATGCTTCGTACACCAGGAATTCGCGGGCGTGGCCGAAGTGCTGGTTCACCAGGCCCTGGCCACTGCTGGCGACGGCGATCCGGATCGGGCGCAGATCGTTCCGAAGGACGGGGGCCGCCGCCTGTTGGCGCTCGGCGCGCCTGGCGTTGAGCTCGGCAGTGATCCCAGCCCGGACTTCGGCGCGCACCTGCATCGCCTTGTCGTAGTCGATGTCCATCTCGGCGATCTTGTCGAGGGTGAATTCCTCGCCCCGGTCCTCGCCGAGCAGGCCGACGGCGTCGGCGCGGCACTGGCGGCAGTGGCGCATCATGTTCATGTCGCCGGCACAGGCGTCCTGCAGATCCTGGAGTTCGTCGGCGGTGGGGCCGCGCTGGCCGGTCAGACCGTAGAAGGTGCCGTGCTCCGCTTCGGCGATCAGCGGCATCACGTTGTGGAGGAAGGCGCCCTTGGCCTTGACCACCTGCGACACTTCCTTCAGGTGCTGGTCGTTGATGCCCGGGATCATCACCGAATTGACCTTCACCAGGATGCCGCGCGCGGTCAGCATCTCGAGACCTTTCTGCTGTTGCTCGATCAGGATGCGCGCGGCCTCGACGCCGAACACCCGCTTGTTCTGCCAGAAGATCCACGGATAGATCCTGGCGCCGATCTCCGGATCGAGACAGTTGATCGTGATGGTGACGTGGTCGATGTTGTGGCGGGCCAGCTCCTCGACCGACTCGGGCAGCGCCAGGCCATTGGTCGATACGCACAGCTTGATGTCGGGCGCCTCGGCCGACAGCCGGCGGAAGGTTTCGAAGGTCCTTTGCGGATTGGCCAGCGGATCGCCCGGGCCGGCGATGCCGAGTACGCTCATCTGCGGAATCGCAGCGGCCACCGCCTTGGTCTTCAATACCGCCTGGTCGGGCGTCAGCAGTTCGGATACGACGCCGGGGCGTGACTCGTTGGAGCAATCGTACTTGCGATTGCAGTAGTGGCACTGGATGTTGCAGGCAGGTGCGACGGCTACATGCATCCGCGCGAAGTAGTGATGCGCATCCTCGGAGTAACAGGGATGGTCCTGCACCTTGGCGCGGATCGCGTCTGGAAGGTGGGAGAGCTGCTCGCCGCTGGAGCCACAGGAGCTCGCGCTGCAGCCGCCGCCGGCAGATTCGGCCGGCATCTGTCCGATCACTGGTAGTTCCATGGAGGGCATCCTCGATTTGCCTGGTGACTCCACAGCGCAAGTGCCGTGCCGAAGGTCGTCCGTCCTTGAATATCAATCGCTTGGCACCTCTATCCGGCGCCGTGGGCAGCCACATGTCGGACATCCGACTGTCGTCTACGCGACAGACGAGGCGCGGCGACGCCTTACATCCGGAAACCATCCGGCATCGGGGGTTAAGCCCGGGTTAATGCGGCACGCGCATTCTCGGCCGTGCTGCAGCATCACCTTCAAACCTTCGAGAGGAATCACCGATGAATGCCAAGCAAACCATCCGCAGTCTGATCATCGCCAGCGCCGCGGTCGGCACCACGGCGGCAATAGCCGGCCCGAACTGTACTCAGGAGCCGCGCACGGCCTGGATGACGCCGGAGCAGATGCAGCAACGCATCTACGACGCCGGCTATGCCATCAAGAAGTTCAAGGTCACCGACGGCAACTGCTACGAGATCTACGGCCACGACAAGCGCGGCGACCGGGTCGAGATCTACTACAACCCGGTGGACGGCAGCGAAGTGCGCCGCAAGACGAGTTGAGGACCTCGGCGATGATCGAGCCAGGGAGCGGTCGAATCCGGGTCTGGGATCTGCCGGTGCGAATCTTCCACTGGTCGCTGGTGGCCTGCTTCGCGACCGCCTGGCTCAGCTCGGACGACGCCGAGTCGCTGCACCAATGGGCCGGTTACGTGGCACTCGGACTGGTGGCGATTCGCATCGTCTGGGGATTCGTCGGCGGTGGCCACGCCCGCTTTTCCGACTTCGTCCCGTCGCCGGCGGGTTTCCGCGAGTACGCCCGCCAGGCCCTGCGCGGAAAGGAGCCCCGCTATCTCGGACACAATCCGGCGGCCGCGGTGATGATCCTGTTCCTGTTGTCGATGATCATCTTCATCGGATTTTCCGGCTGGTTGATGACCACCGATTTCGGCTGGGGCAACGACACCCTCGAGGAGCTCCACGAGCTCGCGGCGGAATTGGCGCTGACGGCCGTCGTGGTGCACGTCGCGGCGGCGATCTACGAGAGCGTGCATCAGCGGGAGAATCTGGTCCGGGCGATGATCGACGGCTACAAGCGTGCGCCGTGAGTCGCCGACCGGATCAGAACTGCTTGACGCGGATGTTCAGGGTCTGGATGCGGTAGGCGATCTGGCGGGGCGTCATGTTGAGCAGGCGCGCCGCCTTCGCCTGCACCCAGCCTGCCTGCTCGAGCGCTGCGATGACCCGTTCCCGCTCGTCCAGGTTTGGGTCGTCGAGACGAACCGATGAGCGAATGACGCTGCTTGCCCGGGGCTCCGATATGCGCTCCTCGAGCCCGAGTTCGAGCACGTCGTCACGGCAGATCGTGGCGTCGGCGCACATCACCGCAGCGCGCTCGAGGCAGTTTTCGAGTTCGCGCACGTTGCCGGGCCAGTCGTAGTGGGTGAGCACGCGCAGTGCCTCGTCGTCGATCAGCAGTTCCCGCCCCTGCTGTCGCCCGATCTTGGCGACCAGGAAGCGCGCGATGTCCGGCAGGTCCTCGATGCGGTCGCGCAGCGGCGGCAGGTGGATCGGCATGACATTGAGCCTATAGTAGAGGTCCTCCCGGAAGTCGCCGAGCTCGACAGCTTTTTCCAGATCGCGGTGGGTGGCGGCGACCAGACGCACGTCCACCTGGATCGTGCGCATGCCGCCCACCCGTTCGAGTTCGCCTTCCTGAAGCACGCGCAGCAGCTTGGCCTGGAACGCGGCCGAAACCTCGCCGATCTCGTCGAGGAACAGCGAGCCGCCATTGGCCTGTTCGAATCGTCCCTTGCGCTGGCTGATGGCACCGGTGAAGGCGCCCTTCTCGTGGCCGAAGAGTTCGGACTCGAGCAGGTTCTCGGGCAGCGCCGCGCAGTTCAGCTTGACGAACGGACCGTCCGCGCGCGGCGAGTTGTAGTGGATGGCGTGGGCGATCAGCTCCTTGCCGGTGCCGGTTTCGCCGCGGATCAGCACCGTGGTGTTCCACTTGCCGACCTGTCGCACCTGTTCGAAGATCCGCTGCATCCGCGACGAGTGGCCGATGATGTTCTCGAATCCGTACTGGTTTCGCACGGCGCGCCGAAGGCCGTCGCGCTCCTGCTCCAGGTCGGCCTTCTCCTCGCGGATCCGCCACGCCAGTTGCACGGCCTGGCCGAGCAACTGGGCGATCATCCGTACCAGGTGGGCCTTCTCCTCGAGCGCGCCGGGCCCTCCGTCTTCGGGCTGGCAGGCGAGCACGCCGACCAGGCCATCGGCAGTGCGTACCGGCTGCGCAATGAAGGCGCCACCCGGGTCGTAGAGGCCGGTGCGGTGTAGGAATTCCGCCTCGCCGTCGATCACCGGCAGCAGTAATTCGCATCCGCTGTCGACGACGCGACCGAGCACCCCCTCGCCGCTGCGATAGCGAATCGGGCGACGGACGTCGAGACCCATCGCGACTTCGACCACGATGTCGCCGGTATCGGCGTCGACCAGTCCGATCAGGCCGCCGTACAGGCCGCCCAATTCCATCGCCCGAAGCATGCCACTCATGGTCTCGCGCAGATCGAGCGATCGCGAAAGCACCCGCCCGACCTCGTACAGGGTATCGAGCGCACGCTGAAGCTCGTGCTCGTGTGTTCCGTGGGGGGCGAGCGCGGAGTGGCCGTGCATCACTCGAACTCCCGTGGCCCGCTCGGAAAGAACACCTCGAAGCGACAACCATCGCCATAGGCGGGATCGACCCGGATCAGCCCCGAGTGCCGTGCCACCACTTCCTGAACCAGGGCCAGGCCCATGCCGGCATGGCGCCCGCCGGGACGACCGATGCGGTAGAACGGTTCGAAGATCTTGTGCCGGAAGGCTTCGGCGATACCGGGCCCGGTGTCCTCGATCAGCACGCGGACGCCATCGGGCACCACTTCGGTGATGACCCGCAGTTCCCGCTGCGGCGATCGCGCGCTGACCATCGCGGCGAGCGCATTGTCGACCAATTGCTTGAACATCGTGCGCAGCGCCGTCGCCCGGCCCGGGATCGCCGGCAATACCGCCGCCGGTCGCCAGGCTACCGACACGCCCGCGGCGAGCAACGCCGAAGTCGATACCGACAGCACGTCGCGCAGGATTTCGTTCAGGTTGAGCGGTGCGGTCGATTCCTGCGATTCCGGCGGAATGTTCTCCTGCAGGCGCGCGATCGCCCGCTGCCCGGCCTGGAGTGCTTCACGCAGCACGCCGGTCAGCGCCACCGGGTCGTTGCTGCCCCGCCGTTCGAGCAGCTTCAGCGCGGCATCGACCAGATTGACCGGCTCCTGCAACTGATAGATCGCGCCATTGATGGTCTCGCGCAGGCTTTGCTTGAGTTCACCTTCGGCCAGCAGCATGCGCAGCGCGCCGATCCGTTGCTCCTCCTGTCGTCGCTTGTGCTCGGTGATTTCCTCCATCACCAACAGCATGTAGCTGCGCCTGGCGGGTTCGAAGAAATTATCGGAATTGGGATCGGCTTCGTCGAACCAGGTGCCCGAGCACGAAAACCAGCGGATCGGACCGCCGCTGCGTTCGACGACGAATTCCTGGGCGGCGAAGCCCCCGGCCGGCAACTCGATGCGCGTGCCGCGCGGTGGAAACAGCGATCCCAGCACGGCCTTCGCCGGCTCCACCCCGCCGAACAGGCTGTGCAGCTTCTTGTATTCGTGATTGTCCAGCAGCACCTTGCAGTCGACGTCGACGACGACGGTCGCGACCGGCGTCAGGTCGATCACGGTCTCGATCAATGCCTTCTGCCCGGCCACCTGTTGCTGCAGGCGGTACATCCCGGTGACATCGCGATGGATCCCGACGAAGTAGGCGTTGTCGCCGTTGCCATCGAGAATCGGCGAGATCGTCAGCTCGGCGAGATAGCGGCTGCCGTCCTTGCGCCGGTTGACGAGGCGTCCGTGCCATGGACGATGGTTCGACAGTTGCGACCACATGTCACCGTAGATCTCGACCGGCGTCGTGCGATAGGACAGCAGGGATTCGTTGCGACCGATGACCTCGGACGGCGCGTAGCCGGTGACGTCCTGGAAGGCGCGGTTGGCGTAGAGGATGTTGGCCTTGGCATCGGTGATCGAGATCGCCACCGACGATTGATCGGTGGTTTCGACGAAGACCCGTGGCGGCAGGCCGTGGCCGCTTGCCAGCAGGCCTTCGACGACGCCGACGACCTCCTCGGGCGTGCAGCGCTCGAGGCGGGCAACCACTTCCTCCAGCGTCATGCATGACTGGGCTGGCACGAAACAGTCCGGTCTTTCCATGCTGCCTTCTCCTGCCGATGTCGGCGTCTCTGGCCCACGGGTCGTTGCAGTGCACCACGCAAGAATTGGGCCGCCGCCCGAAGCGGCCTTGAAGGCACATCGCTTGCGGTCTGATAGGAACTATTAATCGTTTCATTTCCTATACATATGGAACCTATTTAAAGTTTTGTTGCAGGAGTGACCGGCTGCCCAGCCGGCACCGCTGCGGTGCATCGCGTGTGCCGCCGGGTCGAGCGCCGTGCAAGCTGTCGCAAACGCGACAAGCCCGCCTGCGGAAGTGTCGTTTCACACACCACAGGCCACGCCTTGTTGGCCGCCCCCATCGATACGCGGCCTTTTGATTCAAAGACCTGCGGGCGACGCCCGATGCTGCAGCGAGCCCTTCTCGGGCCATGGCACGCTTCATGCCCCAGTGCAGTCGAGATCCCGAACTGCAGATGGAAGCGTCATGAGCGAATTTCTGGTCCTGCTGTTGACGACGGCGCTGGTCAACAACGTCGTGCTGGTCAAGTTTCTCGGGCTGTGTCCCTTTCTCGGGGTGTCGAAGAAGCTCGACGCTGCGATTGGCATGGGCTTGGCGACCACCTTCGTGCTGACCCTGGCGTCGGCTGCGAGCTGGATGCTCGAACAGTGGCTGCTCCAGCCCTTCGGCCTCGGCTACCTGCGCATCGTCAGCTTCATCCTGGTGATCGCCGCCGCGGTCCAGTTCGTCGAGCTTGCCATGCGCAAGTTCAGCCCCGAGCTGCATCAGGTGCTGGGCATCTACCTGCCGCTGATCACGACCAACTGCGCGGTTCTGGGCGTCGCGTTGCTGAACGTCCAGGAGGGCAGCGATTTCCTGCATGCCCTGCACTATGGCGTCGGCTCGGCAGCCGGCTTCACGTTGGTGATGGCGATGTTCGCCGGTGTGCGCGAGCGCCTCGAACTGGCGACGGTGCCCGCCAGTTTCGCCGGTGCGCCGATCGCGCTGGTCACTGCGGGCCTGCTGTCGCTCGCCTTCATGGGATTTTCCGGCCTGCGGCTGGACTGACACGGAGCAAGACATGCTGATAGCCGTCACCAGCCTGACTCTGATCGCCGCCGGCCTGGGCTTGATTCTCGGATTCGCGGCCCGCCGATTCCATGTCGAACCGCCCGAGACGGTGTCGGAGATCGAGGCGATGCTGCCGGGCAGTCAATGCGGGCAGTGCGGATATCCGGGCTGCGGCGGCGCCGCGGCGGCACTCGCCGAAGGCAGTGCGCCGGTCACCTTGTGCCCGCCCGGCGGCCCTGCCCTGGCTCGGGCGCTGGCCGACAAGCTTGGCGTCGCCGCCGATCTCGGCGCGATGGCCGAGC
>JAGRFY010000006.1 GCA_020445765.1 Rhodocyclaceae bacterium
ATCGGCTTCATGGACGGCCCGCTGATCGGCAGCGCCCGCGTCAATGCCAACAACAACCAGGTCGAGCAGACCAACCGCGGCTCGCGCGCCAAGCAGACGGTCGAGATCGGCGTCTACAAGTAAGCGCCGCGGCTCCACTGCCCAGCACGCCGCCCGGTCCGCCGGGCGGCGTGCTTTTTGGCGTATCGCCCGGCCCGGACGACGCGACCTTCGGCGGGCTTCTGCGACAAGTCAAACAGATGGCGACGACGCGTCCGCTTGATCGATCCGCCAGAATCCCCTGACGCGTTCTCTGCGCACCAAGCACTCAGGCATTTTCACGTACCCCACCTCAGGCCGCGCGCGCCGAGCGGCTTTCGACCTACAGCAGGTTGCAGGCCATCGAGTCGGCGTGGCTGAGCCCAGAACACGACCCGCCCGCTTGCCGCCCCCGATCGACCCGCCAGGTACTCAGCAAGCAAACCGAAACGTGTCGTCGAGATCGAGCGGCAGTACCAGCGTGCTGAATTGTGCGCTGTGTGCCGCTTCGCACAATGCCGCCCGCGCCGCCACGTCATCGACATAGCGCTGCAGGTATTCGGCGTTCAGGACCGGCTTCTGTTGCGCGACGAAGGGCATCAGCCGGTCGCACTCGTTGAATTCGAAGCATTGTTCGTTGACCGCGAAGTCGAAATCGTCGACCAGTTGCACGATCTGGTCGAGATCGTTCTTCAGCCCCACCGCCAGGCCGCGCAGGTGGGCTTCGCCCGCGAGCATGCGGTTGTAATCGAGCTGTTGCGCGGCGCCGAGGGCAAAGCCGGTGTCGTTGGCATAGCCATCGACGTTGTCCGGTTCGACACCGTCACAGCCTTTCTGCACCGCCAGGTCGAGTCGCGATCGCATGATCGCGGCCACGTCGGCCGAGCGGATGTCGAGCCAACGTTCGTCGGCAAAGCCTTCCAGTGGCTTGCCCTTCACCGTGTCGGCAAACGCCGCGGCATCCGGCCGCCAGCCCTCGAACGAGCCCGCCGAGAAATAGCAGATCACCTTCCGACCCGCCTGGTGGAGCTGGCCGATCAGTTCGACCGGAGTGTCGAACAGATCGACGTCATAGATGTCGACGTCGTATCCGGTATTGACGGTGCCGAGCAATTGCCATTGCCAACGCGCGCCGAGCGCCGGACGGAACACGTTCGCCGGGCTCCCGTCGACCGGCACATCGCCCTGGTCTCCGGTCTGCGCCGACGCGTCGCCGCTACTGGTGTCGTCAATGCCGCCGTCACCGCCGCCACCTCCGCCGCATCCGACAAGCAGCAGCGCGATCCATACCAGCGCACGTCGGACCTGCATGGTTTCCTCCCGTATCCGTGTCGACGAACCGCATCCGCCCGAGCCGGGTACGGGATGCGCGCTGCATTGTCGCCGATTTGCTTGGCGACCGAGCGCCGAAAGCGGCTCGCCGTACCGCTATCGCTCGTTCGCGCGTGCGCGCACAAGAGGCCCCCTTTCGCGCATGCCGACCCGACTCGCAGGAATTTCGGCGCATGGACGGCGCCAGTTCGGAACTGCCAGGCCGGCGCGAACTCGAGGCGGACCGCATGCCGTCACTGCAATGGCAAGCAATTTGCTCGTCTCCGCACCGAGCGCGCGCCCGATGCCGGCGGGCCTCGGCGGAAAGCGAATGCCCGCGACCGGGATGACGCAGGGAACCCCGCCGTCGCCGAGCACGGGTGCAGACGACGGATGATGCCGGCCGCAGGCGCGGACGGCATCAAAACCCTGGAGAAAGTCATTGAACTTAGCGCCACCCCGTTACCGGCTTTGTGCCGGATCGGCCCTCGCCGAGGGTTGTCATCTCAAGTTTTCGATCCGCTTCGAAGGACGTGACGAGGAATGCCTGCTGATCCGCTTTGGTGGCAAAGCCTACGCTTACGTCAATCGTTGCGTCCATATGCCCCGACCGCTCGATTGCGAGCAGGACCTGGTATTCGATCCGAGCGGGCGCTACCTGCGATGCTCGATGCACGGCATCGTCTATGCGCCCGAGACCGGCACCTCGATCAGCACGATGTGCGAGGGGCAGCGGCTGCGGGCAGTGGCAGTATACGAGGAAGGCGGGGACGTCGGGATCGCGGATTTCCGGGTCTCGGCGCTGCGGTTGCCGCCGGGCTGACGACACGCTGCGGGTCGCACTGCCGCCCCGGGGCGTCGCGCACGAGAGACCGCCTCCGGGCAAGCCCCGTCGCCGCTGCCGGGCGCGACCGGCACGCGATGGGCGCGCTTACGGGTCGATGCGCCCCAGGATCAGGTCGAAGCCGTATTGGGTCGGACGAAGGCAGCGATGGGCCTCGCCCGGGACGAATTCATCGAAGCCGTCGTGCAGATCGGCGAGACCGCGCTCGATCAGTCGCTCGGCCATCGCGGCATCGACGTTCGGGTGGCAGCGAACCTTGAAGCCATCGACGGCGAAGGCCATACGGGCGAATTCGAGGTCGGTCGGTTCGGCTTGCTCGAGCATCGGATTCCTGCGGTGATTGACGGTGCACGCGGGTGCTGGCCAAGCCAGTGTGCCTGATCGGGCCGCCGGAGATCAACGCCGGACCGAATTCATGCGAGGTACCGGGGGCTCGCAGCCGATTCGGCGGCCCGGCGATGCCGGCGGTCGCAGCGGGTGACCAGTCGAGCGGACCTGCCCGGTCCTGATGAATCGAGCCGCAGGCTGATTCGTTTGCGGTACCGCGCGTGCGGCCCAGTCTGCGGTGCAGCGACGGCTCAACGGAAGTTGAGGTCGCCCGGGGTATACAGCAAGCCCCGCTCACTGAGACTCTTGCGCCGCCCGCCGCCGCCCCGTCGGCAGGGATCGCCGACGTAGCCCTGCACGCGGCCGTTGCCAGCGTAGCCCCAGGCCCCGCTTCGGGTGTTGATCCAGTAGGCCCCGTCCGGAATCCAGGCGCAATGCATCTGCTGCAGCACGGCCAATTGGGCCGCGTTCAGGTGCTGGCCATTGACGTAGACGTTACGCTGAAACTGTGCCTGCGCCGTCGACGCAGCCAGCGACAACAATGCCGAGGCGAGAATGGTGGCGCTTGTCTTCATGTCGGATCTCCTGCATTCCGTGGGGCGGGTCTGGCCGGCGGGCAACGGCATCGATCAGGCCGGTTCTCCGGGTAGGTCAGCGCTGACGCCGGGCCGGGTTCATGCCGCTGGCTCGATTCCGACGAACGGCGTGCGCCACGATGTCGCGCTCGCCGCCGCCGTCGCCATCGCCCGGTCAGTCGTCCACGGTTGGGCAGTCGGTCCCGACGCCGCCGTTGGAGCCGAAGGGTTCCGCGCTATCGCAGATCGCGGCCAGCTTCGCCTCGCAGTCACCATCGGCGTCGGAGACGCAGGTGCAGATATGCGTGTCGTCATTGCAGGTGATCGTGGTGTCGGCCAGCGGATCGCGCGTCTTGGACCGGCGCGCCAGCTCTTCGAGCGCAGGCGACAATCGGTGGCCGTCGCGCTGGTAGTCACCAAGCATCTTCAGCATCGTGGTTCTGCCCGCTGCCGGCTTGTCGCCTTCTGGCTCGAGGCCGGATGGAACGCAATACGGCACCTTCTCGGTACACACCACGAACAGGCCGTCGTCGTCATAGACGGGCTGGTCGAAGAGGATCAGCGTCTCGTCCACGGCGCAGGGTTCGACCACGATCGGCCCCTGGTCCGGGCACTGCGGCACGTCTGTGGCGGGGGCAGTCAGGCTGCGTTCGGCAGCCGTGGCGGCGCCCGCGCAAAGCGACATGGCGATCAGCAGCGCGCAGGCTCGAAACGTATTGCGGGTGAATCTGTTGGTATGCATTTTGGATTTCCTCGAGGCCAGGGATTGGTATCGTCAGGTCGCAGGCTCGCTGGCCTGCACCTTCAGAGTGCGGGCCGACGACGCCATCGCCTATGCCTCGCGTCACCGATGACAGGTGCAGCGCTTCACTTGACCTGCGCCCCGGCCGGTGGCGGACGGCGCCATCCACGGCCAGAATTCGCGCCCGAGTTCACCGACGGCCAAGACTGGGTGCCCAGCGTGGCGGACGCGGTTCGAACCGCCCGGGTCACTCGGCCGGGAGACCGAAGGCGAAGACCAGCGCACACGACAGCGCAATCGCCGAGAATGCCATCAGCCGGAGCCGCCGACGGGGCAGCGCCGGCATCTGCCACGCGACGATCAGCGCGACCGCGCATTGCAGCAGGTAGAACAGCGCGAATGCCCTGGAAGCGTAGGCGATGATTGCGTTGACGTGGGTCATCCAGGTGATGCCGATGGTCACCACCAGGATCAGCAGGTAGGCACCGCGCACCGGCACCTGGCGCCGACTGAGATCCTCGATCAATCCGCCCGCGCCGACGGTGTCGGCCACCGCCGCGCTGAACTGACTGCCGATCGCGGCGACGGTGAGCAGGATCGGCAGCACGGCAGCGACCGGGGCCACCATGCCGATCACCGCCGTGACGTCGGCGCCAAGGCCGCCGTGGAACAGCACCGTGGCCAGACCGATGAAGGCGAGGTAGATTGCCGACGAGACCAGCTGGGCGGTGCGCATGCTGCGGATGCGGAGCTCAGCCGGGTGGCTGTCGCCGAGGTAGCGCGAGGTCTCGAAGCCTTGTACCACGATCAGCAGGCCGAGCAGCACGCGGGCGTCGTTCAGGTCGAGGCCCGCCCCCAGCCCCGGCAACTGCCAGCGGCCATCGACCACCAGGCCGATGTTGTGGATCGCCAGCGCCAGCAGCAGTGCGCTGATCATGCCCAGATTGAGGCTTACGGCGTAGGTCTCGAGCCGCTCGAGCCGGTCAAGCCCGCGCCAGCTGCCGACGCCGCCGATCGACAGCAGCAGCAGGGTCGTCACCGCCGAAGCCGGCGTACGGCCGCCGACGCCCGCGAAGTTGAGCAGGAAGGCGGACAGCAACTGCAGATAGTAGGTGACGGAAATGAAGTAGGCACCAGCGAGCACGATCCGCGCAAGAAACGCCACCCGCTGGGCCGGTCCGGCCCCGGCGTGCTCGATCGGCTCGAAATGACGGATATTGAAGCGGATTACCGCACCGACACCATAGGCCAGCAACAGCAGCACAGCCATGCAGGCAATCGCCAGCTCGCCCACCAGGCCGCCGAGCAGGGGGGCGCTGATCAGGAACCCACTACCCATGATCGAGGCCAGCGGTGTCACGGTCGCCTGCCACTCGGCAGAACCCGCGAGCCGGCGCGAGAATGCCAGATAGCCGGCGACGACGATCGTGGCGAGCGGAATCAGGACGTTCAGCATCAGCCCGTGCAGGTTGGCTCGCCGCAACGACGAAAGCTCCGCACTATAGCGAAGCCTCGGGATCGAGGCGCGCCGCGCTCGATCGGGCGAAAGTACCGCAACGCGATGCGAGCGCGGAGTCGTTCCAGCCGGTCGGGGCCACGGAATGCCGATCGGGCTGACCGAGCGCACGGACCCGATCGCCGACGCCCACCATTGCCGTGACTCCGTCGAGGGGAACTTCGCGCTGTTCCCGAAGCATTGGACGCGGACGTCGTGCCTCGGCATCGTACGAGGCGGACCGCCACCACCCGTGCGACGCCATCGAGTCGACGGGCGAGCTCGATGCGGTGCCGTCAGCCACAATGCGTCGCGCCGGCCCGGAGTACCCGCCGCGTCGACAGACCTCCCGCTCAGCTGCCGCAGCACAAGCCGAGGCAGGCCTCGGTGCAGGACCGCGCCGTCGGGGACGGCAGGGCCGGGGCGCAGGTGTCGCACGGCGGAATCGGCAGGCCCATGCGGGTACCGATCGGGCGCGCCGGGCCATCGGCCAACGGCTTGTCCGCCATTGACGCACAGCCGCCGAGCGCCACGGCGAGGACACAGGCCGCCACCGTGGATGCCACGTTCGATGGTCTGCGTTGCTGTTTCGGGGTCATTGCAGCTCTCCTCCTGCGGACAGCCGCGGCCATCGACGGCCGTCCGCGACTCCGATGGTGGTCGAAGGATACGGCGATTGCCTGACCGCTCCCGATCATTGGTCGCCGCCAGCGACTCGTGCTTACACGGGCGCCCGCACTGGGGGCCATCGATCGCGCCCCGGCCGAGCCGCGCTGAGGCCCAACGTTGCGTCGCGCCCGCCCGCTCTCTACGATCCAGGGAACAGGGCCGGGCACGCGGCAGACCCGATCCCGGCGCGTCGAACGGACCGGCTGCGAGCGTGCCGGCGCCCGCCGCAGCCATTCGCCGGAGATTGCGATGGATTTCAGATACCCGCACGACTTCTATGCGGATCGCCACCGTCAGACGCTCCATGCGGCGCGGACCGTGCTGTCGATCGTGCTCGAGCTGCTGCCACCGGTGCACTCGGCGATCGATCTCGGCTGCGGCGTCGGCACCTGGCTGGCAGTGCTCCGGGAATACGGAGCGACCGACGTCCATGGCGTCGACGGACCTTGGGTCGACCCGGCGCTGCTGCAGATTGCGCGCCAGGACTTCCAGGTCGCGGATTTCGAGCAGGCGATCGTCCATCGACGACGATACGATCTCGCGATCAGCCTCGAAGTCGCCGAGCACATCCCCGAGAGCGGGGCGGGCCGATTTGTCGACGCGTTGGTCGGAGCGTCCGATTTCGTGCTGTTCTCGGCCGCGATACCGTTCCAGGGCGGCGTCGGCCACGTCAATGAGCAGTGGCCGGACTACTGGGCCTCGATGTTCGCCGACCGCGGACATGTCACGCTGGACGTCGTGCGCAGCAAGATCTGGAACGACCGAAAGATCCCGTTCTGGTACCGCCAGAACATCCTGCTGTTCGCGAGTTGCGACAAGGTTTCGGACATTTTGCGCGCCGGCGGTCACGAGGCCACGCCGACCTCGCCGGTCGCGCTCGTGCATCCCGAGCTATACCTCGCCCGGTCGATCCCGGACTGATCCCCAAGCGGCGCACCGCGTCGTCGGGTGCGACGACGGCCGGCGGTTGTCACATTCGGACCTGGCAACAGCGCCACAGACGAATTGCGGGCAGCGAATCGTCGGCGCGTGATGGCAACGACACCGGCCGCGCGGGCCTCGCCAGTCTACGCATTCGCCGTAAGTTCCAGATGCCTTCGATCGTCCTTTCATCAGGGGTTGCGCGCCGGCTTTCGGCATCAGGATCCCGCATCGAATGATGGAGACACCGACTTGAAGTTCCGCTTCACACAACTGCGCGAGATTGCCGTGGACGAGATCCTGGCGCTCCACCGCGATGCGAAGGTTCTTCGCCATCTGCCACTCGCGACCGGGACCTTCGACGCCGAGGCGTGCGGGCGCTGGCTCGCAGACAAGGAGGCCCAGTGGGATCGTCACGGCCATGGCCCCTGGGCAATCATGGTCGACGGGCACTTCGCCGGATGGGGCGGGCTGCAGCGGGAGGGCGACGACGCCGATCTCGCGCTGGTGATGTCACCCCACTACTGGGGGCTCGGGCTGCCCATCTGTCGCGAGATCCTGCGGATCGGTTTCGAGGAACTCGGCGTCGAATCCGTCACCGCGCGGCTGCCCGCGAGCCGGACGCGAACCGCTGGCCTGGGTCGAATGGGCTTTCGCCGCGACGGTGAGGTATCGATCGACGGCGTCCGCTTCATCCGGTTCCGGCTGTCGGCAAGCGATAGGCAGCGCGTTTGCGCCTGGCGTGCAGGGACCTGTCGCGACTGATCGACGGGTCGCGTGCGTTGCCGGCATTGAAGGGTCCCCCATTGGCCTCCCCGCTGCAACAGGGTAAGCAGGATCCTGCGGTTCGCCCCGCAGGTGATCGCTGCCATGCCCAGCCGGCGCGCCTGCGCGCTTGGTTCTCGGTTGAAGCTTGCGCGACGGCAGATTCGATTCTCGCCAAGCACGAACGTCAATGTAACGTCATCGATCGAACGGAACGCTAGAACCAATACATCATCAATTCCTTTGACCGCGGCCATTGCGGACGCAGCAAAGCGAACCGGCGACTGATCGGAACCGCCCGGAAGCCACCGCTAGCTTGCTCAACGCCTTGCCGCCCGCACGACCCGCCCGACGGTCGTGAAATGCACGCCGAAGGCCTCGGCGATCTGCATGTAGCTGTATTCGCCGGTGGCGTATGCCGCCACCATCGCCCCGTCACGATCGTCGCGCTTCGCAGCGAAGACGGCGAGCGATGGCGCCTCACGGCGCCGCTGGGCGGCGGGGATGTTCACGTCATCGACATCGCCGATGTGCTCGGCTCTGATCCGCTCGACGAACGCCGAATCCCCGAGAAACACCTGCCGCCGCAGTTGCCGCCAAATCGACGGCGAGCCGAGCCCTTCGTCTACAAAACGCGCATAGCGCTTGATTGCCGTGGATCGCCGTCGCGCGAAGTGAGCCAGTAGCGCATCGACCGACAGCCAGGGCGGGCGTGGCGCAATACCCAGCACCGCGCGATGACTGCTCCAGGGCCAGTCATCGGGCTGGGCCACGATTCCTGCCCGCACCGGGTTGAGCACGACGTAGCGCGACAGCTCGAGCAGGTAGGCATCGGCATCGACCAGAATCGCCTTGTAGCGACCCTGAAAGAGATGGCCGCTGCGGCCATGCCGGCGATTGCTCGCCTGCGTATAGACGCCATTGAGCTGCCTCATGCCC
Organism: Rhodocyclaceae bacterium; assembly: GCA_020445765.1. Lineage (GTDB taxonomy): Bacteria > Pseudomonadota > Gammaproteobacteria > Burkholderiales > Rhodocyclaceae > Cognatazoarcus. The sequence continues at coordinate 8,607 of JAGRFY010000006.1, forward strand.
TTGGCCAGATTGCCATCCGGGGTCGCGATCAGCAGATGGTAGTGATTGTCCATCAGACAATAGGCGTGGCAGAGCCAGTTGAAATCCTCGACCACCCGACCCAGCAGCTCGAGAAAGCGCTCTCGGTCGCGGTCGTCGTCGTAGATCCGCTCGCGCCGGTCACCCCGCGTCGTCACGTGGTAGTGCGCGCCTTCGTACTCGATGCGAAGTGGTCTGCTCATGCACTCAAGCCTAGTACCAATCCGCGACAAATGATACGGTTCTAGACCTGACCCCAAATGCGAAGCTTTGCGTTGGCGGCCGCGGGTGCCTAAAAATATAGGCAGGAGGAGATTCCAGATGACCTATGAAACCATCCTGTACGGCGTCGCCGGAGGTGTCGCCGAGATCCGTTTCAATCGTCCACACCGGCTCAATGCAGTGACCGGCCAGCTATATGCGGAATTCAACGCTGCGCTGAGCGAGGCCGAGCAGGACGTCGACGCGCGCGTGGTGATGATCACCGGCGAAGGCCGTGCATTCTGTGTCGGCGCCGACCTCAAGGAGCACAAGGCCGGACGTACCGCGTTCGACCGTCGTCAGTACCTGCACGGCGAGCAGGTGGTGTGCAAGCGCCTGCTGCAGCTGAAGAAGCCGGTGATCGCTGCGGTCAATGGGTTCGCGCTGGGCGCCGGTGCCGAGATGGCGCTGGCGTCGGACTTCCTGCTGATGGCCGACAACGCTCAGATCGGATTGCCCGAGATCAGCATCGGCAATTTTCTCGGTGGCGGCGTCACCTGGCTGCTGCCGCGCCTGGTCGGGCTCGCCAAGGCGCGCGAACTGGTGTTCCTCGGCGAACGCGTCGGCGGCGACGAGGCAGTCAGGATCGGGCTCGCCAACCGGGTGTTCCCGGCCGACGGTTTTGTCGAGTCGGCCCGCGAGTTCGCCCTCAAGGTCGCGACCAAGGCGCCCTTCTCGATGCAGCTCGCCAAGGAACAACTGAACATGTCGGCCGAGCGCACGCTCGAGGCCTGCCTGACGGCGGAACTCGAAGGCATGACTTTCGTCGGCACGACGCGCGACTGGCAGGAAGGCGTCGATGCCTTCGCCGAGAAGCGCAGTCCGGTATTCAAGGGGGAGTGAAATGACCTGGATCCTGAAAGGCTTCACCGAGCCGAGCCCGCTGCACGATTTCCTGGCGCCGGACTCGATCGCCATCGTCGGCGCCTCGGCCGACCCCACCAAGCGGGGCTACAAAGCGATGGTCGGGCTGATCAAGGACGGCTACAAGGGCACCATCTATCCGATCAATCCGAAGGCCGACATGATCCTCGGCATCAAGACGCTGCCCTCGCTCGAGGCCCTGCCGGAAGCGGCCGACCTGGCGCTGATCTGCACGCCGGCGACCAGCGTGCCCGGCCTGTTGCGCGAGTGCGGCAGGAAGGGCATCAAGGGTGCGGTGGTGCTGGCCAGCGGCTTTCGTGAAACCGGACGAGCGGAAGGCATCCAGCTCGAAAAGGAACTGCTCGAGGCCGCTCGCGAGGGCAATGTGCGCGTGATCGGTCCGAATACCTCGGGCATGTTCAACCTTCACAAGAAGGTCAATCTGCTGGCGCTGGCCAACATCAAGGCCGGCGACATCGGCTTCATCTCGCAGTCCGGCAACATGCTGCTGTCGCTGGTGCTGGAGGCCGAGCACAACGGGCACGTCGGCTTCTCGACCTATGCCGGGCCGGGCAACCAGACCGACATCGGCTTCAACGACTACCTGCGCTATCTCGGCGAAGACCCCCAGACCCGGGTCGCGACGCTCTACGTCGAGGGCTTTCGCGACGGTCGCCGCTTCCTCGACATGGCGCGCCAGGTCACCGAGATGAAGCCGGTCGTGGTGTACAAGTCGGGGGCCACCGAACAGGGTCAGAAAGCCGCCGCATCGCACACCGGTGCACTCGCCGGCAGCTACGAGATGACGGTCGACGTGCTGCGGCAGGTCGGTGTCAGCGTCGTGCAGAATTCCGACGAGATCCTGCCGGTGGCCGAGGGCCTGGGCCTCTTGCAGCAGGCACGCGGCAAGCGGGTCGCGGTGGTGTCGGACGGTGGCGGCCAGGCGACGATCGCCTCCGACCGCCTCGCCGAAGCCGGGGTCGAACTTGCGCAGATCTCCGAGACCACACGCCAGCGCCTGGCCGAGATCCTGTTTCCGCAGGCCTCGCTGGCCAATCCGATCGACGTCGCCGGCACCAGCGATGCCGATCCATCGGTGCTGGCCAAGTGCATGGAGATCGTCGCCGAGGACGACAACGTCGACACCATCTTCCTGGTCGGCATGTTCGGTGGCTACTACCTGCGCTTTGCCGAAGACCTGCTCGGCGGCGAAATGCGCGGCGCCGAGTCGATGATCGAGCTGTGGCGGAAGTGCCGCAAGCCGCTGGTGATCTACAGCCTGTACGAAGCGATCCGGCCGCCGGCGCTGCGGCGCCTGCACGAGGCCGGACTGCCGGTCTACGCCTCGCTCGAAAATGCGGTGCGGGTGATCGCGGCACTCGGCGAGCGGGGCATCTTCCTGGCCGCCAGCCACGACAAGAAGATCGTGCCGGCGGCCGCGCCGCGGCCGGAACTGCAGGCCGCCTTCGCCACCGCCCACGACCAGGATCGCGACCTGCTCGAATACGAGGCAAAGACATTGCTGCGCACCCACGGCATCTCCACGGCCGACGAGGTGGTGGTGCGCAGCGCGGACGAACTCGCCGACGTCGCGGCTCGCTTCGGCGAGCGCGCGCTGGTGATGAAGGTGGTGTCGAAGGACATCCTGCACAAGTCCGACGCCGGTGGCGTCAAGCTCTCACTGCAGGGCGAGGCGGCGCTGCGCGACGCCTATGACCAGATCATGTCCTCGTGTCGCGCCTACAAGCCCGATGCCGACATCGAGGGCGTGCTGGTGACGCCGATGGCGCGACGCGGCCTCGAGGTGATCATCGGTGTCATGCGCGACCCGATCTTCGGCCCGGTGCTGATGTTCGGCCTCGGCGGCATCTTCGTCGAGATCCTCAAGGACGTGACCTTCCGCGCGATCCCGCTGTCCCGCTACGACGCCCGTTCGATGGTCGAGCAGATCAAGGCGAGCAAGGTGTTGAAAGGAGTGCGCGGCGAGGCAGCAGTGGACAAGGAGGCGCTGGTGGATCTGCTGCTGAAGATCTCCAGCATCGTCGAGGCCTACCCGGAACTGGCCGAACTCGACCTCAACCCGGTGATCCTCTACAGCGACGGCTACGCGGTGGTGGATGCCCGGGTCATCGTCGACCGGCCGGGCGCCGGCCCGAGGGAGGCCCACTGATGAAGGCCCCCTTGCTGACCGATGCGACGCTCACGGTCGACGGCCGCGTCGCGACCCTGACCTTCGAGCGCAACGACGTGCGCAATGCGCTGACCGGCACCGCGCTGATCGACGACATCGTCGCCGTCGCACAGTGGGCCAACAGCGCCGACGACGCGATTTCGGTGCTGGTCATGACCGGTGCCGGTTCGGCCTTCTCGGCCGGCGGCAACGTCAAGGACATGGCCGAGCGCGGCGGTGATTTCGCCGGCGACGTCGCCGAATGTGCGCAGCGCTACCGCGACGGCATCCAGCGCATTCCGCTGGCGCTGCAGGCAGTCGAGGTGCCGATCATCGCCGCGGTCAACGGGCCGGCGATCGGCGCCGGCTGCGACCTCGCCAACATGGCCGACATCCGCATCGCGTCGACCCGCGCCAAGTTCGGCGAGACCTTCCTCAATCTCGGCATCATTCCCGGCGACGGCGGCGCCTGGTTGATGCAGCGGCTGATCGGCTACCAGCGCGCCTTCGAGCTGACGCTGTCGGGCCGGGTCATCGACGCCGCCGAGGCGCTGAAGTACGGCATCGCGATGGAAGTGGTCGAGCCCGACCAGTTGCTGCCGCGCGCCCACCAGCTGGCCGCCCGGTTCGCCGCCCAGCCGCCGAAGGCGCTGCGACTGACGAAGCGGCTGATGAAGATGGCCCAGCGCATGGAACTGAAGGATTTCCTCGACTTGTGCGCGGTGTTCCAGGGCATGTGCCACAACGAGCCGGAGCATCTCGACGCGGTGCGTCGCTTCCTCGACAAATGAATCGCGGGCGGCCGACGCGCAACCTCCCTCCGCACCGGCCGGGTCGTCCGCGGGCGACGTTCGCGATTTTCCGATCTAGACTTCGTTGAGCGGCCGAACGGCGGACCCCGCCGTTGCCGCCCACAACGACATGGGAGGCAGCACATGGCAAACAATGCAGTGTTCTTCGCGTGGAATCGTCCCATTCCGGGCCGCGAGCGCATCAGTCAGGCGCATTTCGGCGAGTTCAGCGAGTTCCTGGCGGGGCTGGAACGCAGCGGCACGATCGAATCCTTCGACGTCGTCCTGCTGGACCCGCACGGCGGCGACCTCAACGGTTTCTTCCTGGTCCGCGGCGAACCGTCGCAGCTCGATTCGATGGTGGCGAGCGAGGCTTGGCAGACCCACATCACCCGCGCCACGCTGCATCTGCTGGGTGCCGGCACGATACGCGGCGCCACCCGTGGCGAGGTCGCGACCCGAATGGCCCGCTGGAGCGGCCTGCTGCCGGACTGATCAGCCGCGGCATCGGGATCAGCGTCGCGAACCGATCACCATCGCGATGCCGCCGAGGATTGCAGTCGCAGCCAGCAACAGGCGCAGCGTCAGCGTTTCTCCGAGCAGCAGCGCACCGCCCAGCGCGGCGATGACCGGTACCGACAGTTGCACCGACGCCGCGCTGGCGGCCCTCAGGCCGGGCAGCGCGGCATACCAGATGGCGTAGCCGAGCCCGGAGGCAAGCGCTCCCGAGGCGGCCGCGTAAGCAGCGCCGGCCGGATCGAGACGGGTAGCACCGATCTCCAGCAGGCTCAGCACCAGTGCCAAGGGTAGTGCGCGCACGAAGTTGCCGGCGGTGGCCGCGGCCGGGTCGCCGCCGCCCCGTCCACGCAGCGAATAGATGCCCCAGGCGACGCCGGCAGCGCCCATCAGCAAGGCACCGGCCAGGGGCGGCGCGGACAAGCCGGGCAGCAGCAATCCGATGAGCCCTCCCGCGGCCAGCACCAGACCGGCCACGGCGCCAGGCGAGAGCCGCTCGCCACGGGCCAGGCCATAGCCGATCATCGTCGCCTGGACGGCACCGAACAGCAGCAACGCACCGGTGCCGGCCTGGAGGCTTTGGTAGGCATAGGAAAAACCGGCGGCGTAGGCGAACAGCGCTGTCGCGGATGACCAGTCGCCGGCGACACGCCTCCGCCCCCGCCGCAAGCGCACGATGCTCCACAACATCAGCGCACCGGCTGCGATGCGGATCGACGTGAAGCTCGCGGCATCGATGCCGGTATCCCGCAGGGCGAGCCGGCACAGCAGCGAATTGGCCGCGAACGCGATCATCGCGACCGCCGTCAGCCACAGCGTCGTTGCCGGCTTCATCGCGCCGACCGGGTCGGCCACAGGGCAGGCTCGGGGCGACTACAGCGCATGTTCGAGCGACGCCACGCAGTTGCCGTCACCGACCAGTTCGCGCAGCCGCACCTGCTCCAGTGCCCGCGCTTCCGCGCCGGTTGCGGCGATCACTTTGACCGCGGCGCCGCGCGCCAGGGCGGAACGCACCAGTTCCTCGAGCACGATCAGCGTCGACACGCCGATGATGGTCGCCGCCGAGATGTCCACCACCAGCGTCCGACAAGCATCGTATTGCCGCACCCGCTGCTTCAGGCCACGACCGACGCCGTAGCTGACCGGGCCGGTGATCCGCAGCAGCACGGTCTCGCCTTCGCCGGCGGCAAGCAGTCGGCGCTCCGGCTCCCCCAGACCCTCCGCACCGCGCACGCCATCGCTGAGCACGACACTGCCGAGTTGGAGGTGCGACAGCTTCTCGATGGTCACGAGATTCTTGACGAAGACGCCGACGAACACTGCGGTGATCAGGTCGACGAACACGGTCAAGGCGAACACCAGGATCATCAGCGCCACCGGGAACAATGGCAGCCTGTGCATGCGGCGCAGGAACGGCCAGTCGACGATGTCGATGCCGACCTTGACCAGAATGCCGGCCAGCGCCGCCAGCGGAATCGCTTCGAAGAATCCACCAAGGCCGGTGGCGATCGCCAGCAGCAACAGGGCATGCACCGCGCCGGACAAGGGTCCGCTGCCGCCGGCCCGCACGTTGACGACCGTTCGCATCGTCGCACCGGCACCGGGCAGCCCCCCGAGCAGCCCGGCCAGCCCGTTGCCGATGCCCTGGCCGATCAGCTCCCGGTCCGAATCGTGGTGGGTGCCGGTGACGTTGTCCGCCACCAGCGAGGTCAGCAGCGAATCGATCGCGCCGAGCACCGCCAGCATCAGCGCATTGACCACCATTTGCTGCAGCAGGCCGGCCTCGAAGTTGATCGACTGCAGTGCCAGCAATGCGGTCGGGATTTCGCCGATCCGGGCCACGTCGACGGCGGGAAAGAACACCTCGACCGCGATCGTCGCGACCACCAGCCCGAGCAGGGGCGACGGGATCATCCGCCCCGCACGCCCGCGCCAGGCGACGACGATCACCAGCGTCAACAGGCCGATCGTCAGGGTCGGCAGTTGCGGCCCTGCGATCTGGCCGGGCAATGCGCGGACCGCGTCGACGACACTGCCGCCGGCAGCGAAACCGAGCAGCGGGCCGAGCTGCAGCAGAATGATGATCGCGCCGATGCCGCTCATGAAGCCCGAGATCACCGGATAGGGCACCATGATGATGTACTTGCCTAGGCGCGCCAGACCGAACAGGATCTGAAAGCAGCCACCGAGCATCACGGTGGTGAATGCCAGCGCCAGGCCCTGGTCCGGAAACTCGGCGGCATAGCCGGCGGTCATGGCTGTCATGACCACCGTCATCGGCCCGGTGGGCCCGGAGATCTGGGCCGGTGTACCACCGAAGACGGACGCGAAGAAGCCGACGACGATCGCGCCGTAAAGTCCCGCCACCGGACCGGCGCCTGACGCGATGCCGAAGGCCAGGGCCAGCGGCAGAGCGACGACGGCGGCGGTCACGCCACCGAACAGGTCGCCACGCAGGTTTTGCCGGAAACTCTGAAGCGAATACATGCCGCGCTCCCCCAAGAGCATCGCGGTCCGCCTGCGGCGCGGACGCCCGCGATCAACAGGGCCGATCCCGGCCCGGCCGCGCAAGCATACGAGATACCGCGTCGGCTTGGGAGAGTATGGGGTGCGCCGGCCAGTCGACTTCACCAGGTCGAAACGTACTCGGGCGACATGGCCCCGGGCCGGGCGCCGTGACCGGAGCGGCAGTTCGTCGTCGGCCCGATCGAGGGCTCGGCGGCGGGGTCTGCCGGGTCGGACTTCGACAGGCCAAGGTGCAGCGACCGGGCCGATCACCTTCGACCCGGCAACGCCCACTACGTCGATGCGATACAGCCGCTCAGGGCTCCGACATCAGGTCTTCGATCAACTGACAAAGCAGTTCGAGACGACCACGTTCGACCACGTTGGCCAACCCGGCCCGCGGCTCGTCGAGGGTACCCGGGCCGAACCCGTCGCCCGACGGATCCGCTGCGTGCGGGCCCTGCTCGAATCCGCCGCGGATCATCTCCATCGTCAGCCGGCCCCAGTTGCATTCGATCGCCATCGCACTGAGCGGGGGTCCGCCGCCCTGCCCGGCCGCGGTTGCCGGCGCCGACACCAGGGTTCCCGCGAAGATTGCACTGCAAGCGATCGCTGTTGTGATCCTGTCCATGAATCCACCTCCTGGATCGATTTGGAAGGTCATCGCAGGCCACCGCAGGCAGTCGATCCTTTGCAGCAGCGCTGCGACCGGTTGACTGCCTCGACAGGGCGGCCGTCGACGGTCCGCAGCAGCCAACCACGGACACTCGTGATTTTTTGCAGAATACATGCCGGCCAATGTTTTCAGATGCTTCCGGACGCACGATCGTGCGCCCTGTAAGATGCATCGACATCTGCCGTGCGCGGAAGGCCGCGTGCGCTGAACGCGACCGGCCGCAGCCGTCCCGACCTGCTTCCATCGATGCGAGGATTGCCCAATGTCCCTTAGCCCGGCCGGCCTGCACGTTTCCGCGCTGTTCCAATATCCGGTGAAGTCCTGCGCGCCGCTCGCGCTCGGGCGCGCCTTCATCGACGACTACGGCCTCGCCGGCGATCGGCGCTATCTGGTCACCGACCCGGACGGTGGCTTCCTCACCGGACGCCGGCATCCACGGCTGGCGAGCCTGCTGGCGACGCCCGTGGCGGATGGCGTCGTGCTGGCCGCCGACGGTCGTCCGCCGCTGCTTCTCGCGTCGAGCGAGTTTCCCGACGAATATGTGGATGTCGTGATCTGGCGCCAGACTGTACCGGCGCGGCGCTGCGGCGCTCAGGCCGATGCCTGGCTCAGCGACTACCTCGGCACGGCTGCCCGACTGGTGCATTTCGGCACCCGCAGCCGGCGGCCGATCAAGGACGTGGCGGACCGGGAGGTCGGGTTTGCCGACGGCTACCCGCTGCTGCTGACCAGCGAGGCCTCGCTCGCCGATCTGCAGGACGCGTGTCCGAGCCCGCTGGTCATGGAGCAGTTCCGGCCCAATATCGTCGTCGCCGGCGCCGATCCGTGGGCCGAAGACGGCTGGCGGAGGATTCGCATCGGGGCCCTCGAATTCGACGTCCATTCGCCCTGCGAACGCTGCGTATTCACTACGTTGGCGCCGCGCAGCGAAACCTTTCACCCGATGCAGCAGCCGCTGCGCACCTTGATACGCCACCACCACGACGGCAAGCACACGCCGCTGTTCGGCCACAACCTGATCGCCCACGGCACCGGGCTGATCGAGCGCGGCATGGCAGTCACCGTGCTGGCCTAGATGCCGGGCTTGCCGGCCTGCGACTTCGCGACCGGAGGCAAACTCGGCTTTGGCGGCCGATGGGGGCGGCAGCGCCGCGAGAGGGCGCCCCTTGGTGGGCTGCGAATCATCGGTGCCACACCCCGAACGGCTCGATCAGCCTCAGGACCCTTCGCTGCCGGCGGGGGCCGCCTCTGGAATCCATCGGGCGAGCGCCTCGAACAAGGTCTGGGGTTCCACCGGCTTGGCAATGAAATCGTTCATGCCGGCATCGGCACAGGCGCGGCGGTCGTCGTCGAAGGCATTGGCGGTCATCGCCAGTACCGGCGTCGTGATGCCCCGGCGACGTAGCTCGCGGCAGGCGTCGAGGCCGTCGAGCACCGGCATCTGCAGGTCCATCAGCACGATGTCGTATTCGGCGCGATCCAGCATGTCGAGGGCTTCCCCGCCATGTTCGGCGATATCGACGGCAAGGCCGGCAAGCCGCAGGTGTTCGGCGGCGATGATCTGATTGACCCGGTTGTCCTCGACCAGCAGCACGCGTGCCCCGGCCCGCAAGCGCTGTCCGGCAGCGGCGGCTGCCGGCCGCACGGCCGAATCCGACAGCACGAACGACAGCTCGAACCAGAACGTGCTGCCCTCGCCGGGCTCGCTGTCGACCCCGATGTCGCCGCCCATCAGCCCGGCCAGCCGCTTGCATATCGCCAGCCCGAGTCCGCTGCCCCCGTGGATCCGGGTGGTCGAGGCCTCGGCCTGCTCGAAGGCACCGAACACCCGCTTGAGGCTGTGTTCGGCGATGCCGATGCCGGTGTCTTCGACCTCCAATCGCACCCGCACGCAGCCGCCTTCGGATGCCAGTCGGACGACCCGCAACGCGACGTGACCATGCACGGTGAACTTGACGGCATTGCCGACGAAGTTGATCAGGATCTGGCCGAGCCGCAGCGGATCGCCGAGCAGGGGAAGTCGTGCGAGTGCCGGGTCGATGTGCTCGCGATAGGCGAGACCCTTGTCCCGTATCCGATTGCCGAAGATCGAACGGACGTGGTCGATGATGCTGCCGAGCAGCATCGGCGTCTGTTCGATCTTCATCTGGCCGGCCTCGATCTTCGACAGATCGAGGATGTCGTCGATGATCCTGAGCAACAGCTTGGCCGCCGCGATGATCTGGTCGAGACGTTCCAGTTGCCGCGAATCCGCGACGTCGTGACGCAGCAGGTGCGCGAAGCCGAGAATCGCATTCATCGGCGTACGGATCTCGTGCGACATGTTCGCGAGGAAGATCGATTTCGCCTGCGACGCCTTTTCGGCCTCGTCGATCGAACTCCGCAGCGCCGCCTCGACCCGCTTTTCGCGCGTGATGTCCTCATAGATGCCGAGCAGGCCGAGCATCCGACCGTCGCCGGCGCGCAACGGCACCCGGCTGGTTCGCAGCCAGATCTCGCTGCCGTCCGCCGCCGGCATCACGTGCTCGACCTTCAGACGCGCTTCCCCGCTGTCGATGACCGCCTGATCCTCGGCGCGGATCAGATCGGCACGAGCGTGCCAGCGCATCTCGTCGTCGCTGCGACCGATCACCTCGTCCGGCGACGCCTTGCCGGCATCGTCCGCCAGCAACTGATTGCAGCCAAGGTAGCGCGACGACAGATCCTTCCAGTAGAGGCGTACCGGAATCGTGTCGAGCACGCTGTGCAACATCAAATTGAGTTCGTCGACCCGTCCCTTCTCCCGCGCGAGGCCGTCACGCGCCTGTTCGAGCCGCTCGCGCTCTTCCTGCAGTTGCACGTTCGCACGCTGCTCGACGCCGACCATGTAGGACACCAGCAGGAAGATGCCGGTCGACGCGCAGCCCAGGTTGAGCATCAGGAAGCCGCGCTGGACACCTGCCGAGAGCGGCGGTATTCGTTCGGCCAGCCATGGATCGATCAGCATCGATGCCACCACCAGCACCGCATAGGCGCCGAGCCAGATCCAGGCGGCACGCCGCGAATGCAGGACCAGCGCCGTCACCGGCGCGAAGATCGCCCACAGCATCACCATGCTGCCGCCGACAAAACCGCCGAGCAGCCACATCGTCAGGAACGGCGCCAGCAGAACCAGGGTCAGCAGACAGATCTCGTGGCTGCGTTCACGGCCGGTGCGCATGAAGCGCAGCAGGCTGAGTCCGGTGATCAGCGCGAACGCGATCGGCACGGCGCCGGCCTGGGTGCGCTCGAGCATCAGCAAGGCCACCCCCCACAGGCAGCCGGCCGGCACCAGGATCAGCGAGGCCAGGGTCAACGCGATCTTTCGGATCTTCAGGCGGGAATCGTCACCCGGCCCGACGCCGCGCTCGACGAGGCGGCTGAGCACGCTGCTGGGTGGCGAATTCGGCAATGCGGTCACTCCGTCGCGGACAAGCTTCGAATCTATCGCGAATTGCGCCGTCGGCGCACGCCCTGCGGCGGAAATGAGCGCTTCGGCGCGACGGACAGTCGCATTCGGGCGCCTGTCGGCGGCCTCGCAGGAGCGCGCGCCGCAACGCGTGCCTCGACCCGACCGTCTGACCGCCAATGCGCCGGCGGCGCCGCAATTTGACCGCCAACGACACGTCGTCGATACTCGGCCGAAAAACTCAACTGCCATGATCGCAACGGCAGTCGGGACAACAATCGAAGCGCCGCCCAGGGATCCCAGACCGTCGGATGCGACACGCGAAATCTCTGTCCAAGAGACTGATGCTGTTCCGGATCTTCATCGTCATGGTGTCGGTGGAGTTCGTGATCATGCTGCTGATCGAGTCGAGCCCGCTCAACGGCAATCCCGTCCTGGAAATCGCGCTCGACGTCTTCCTGCTCGGCTGCATTGCGACTCCGGGCATCTACTTCTGGGTCGTGCGACCATTTGTCCTCGACCGCGACACGGCCCTTCAGGAGAGCGCCCGCCAGGCGCGAACGGACCACCTCACCGGACTCGCCAACCGGCGACAGTTCCGCGAAGCGCTGGCGGTCGAACATGCCCGCCTCCAGCGCACCGGCGGCGCCTTGGCGATCGTCCTTGTGGACGTGGACTATTTCAAGAAATTCAACGACTTTCATGGCCACCTGGGTGGCGACGAATGCCTCCGGCAGATCGCCGGCGCGATCGCCGGCTGCGCGATGCGTCCGGCCGATCTGGTGGCGCGCTACGGCGGCGAGGAATTCGTTCTGGTGCTGCCGGACACTGACATCGACGGCGCCCGCAAGATGGGCGACGAGATCCGCCGGCGGGTCGAAGCGCTCGGCATCGCCCATGGCGCCCCCGGCGCCGGTCCGCTGGTCACCGTCAGCATCGGCGTCGCGGCCGGCGCCTGCACGCGAGAAGCGTCTTCGCTGGCGCTGGTGGCGAACGCCGACGAGATGCTCTATCGCGCCAAGTCCGGCGGGCGCAATCGGGTGGAGGCGGCAACCCGCGAGGCCGCCGACATCGGCGCGCTGCCGTCCACGGTCGAGTTCGGCGACCACTACCGCTGCGGCAACGACTATATCGACGGCCAGCACGAGCAGATCATGCGTCACACCGATCGCCTGCTGCTGGCGCTGGCCGGACCGGACTCCGGAACCACCTTCGAAGATGAGGTGGTGGCCCTGCTGCGACTGGTAGCCGCCCATTTCCGCGACGAGATCGTGATCCTCCGACGCCTCGGCTTTGCCGATGCCGACGCCCACGCCCGGGAACACGCCCGACTGCTCGACAAGGCGGCCACGCTGCTGCGTGACTACCGCGCCGGCACGGCGGCCCCCAGCACCCTGTTCCATTTCTTCGCCCGCGAGCTCGTGTTCGAGCACGTACTGCTCGCCGACAAGGCATATTTCCCGTTGACCGAGCGGGCCGGCGACATCTCGCCGTGACGGCGGCCAGACCGGATCTTTACCCGAACGTGATGGTTTCGTGAGGATTCCACCGGCGTCGATCACCGATGCTGATCGGGACGACGCCGGCGGCCCTGCAGTTCAGCGACCGCCGGCGGTGTCACCACCCATCCGCTGGAGAAACCTCATGAAACGCACGCTCGGAATTTTCGCCACCTGTCTGTTGCTGACCTCGCAGATTGCCACCGCCGACCCCGGCAAGCCCAATTTCATGCCTTCGCTATGGGGCGACGGCCAACTCTGGGGCACCAAGGGCACCACCACGCTGCCTGCGCCCAACATCCACAATCGCGATTCGTTCGACGCGCTCTACGTCATTACGAATTCCAACAATCCGGAAGGTCAGCTGCCAGTCTCGGAAGCGGCACCCGGCAATCGCGAATACAACGGAGGGCGCTGGTTCACCCACTCTGTCGAATGGACCGCAGAGGGTTTCATGGACCACGGAATCGTGCCGGTGCTGACCTCTGCCGACGAGATTGCCCTGCACGAGGCACTCGGCCACCTGGTGGTGACGCCCGGCTCGTTTCCGGGCGGCCCGCCGGTGTACTTCCAGTGCCCACTGCTGCCAGTCCACTGAGCCGCGGGTCGCGTCCGCTCGCCATCGCGTCGGCGCCTTGCGACCAAGAAGACGCGGCCCCGGGCAGGGGCCGCAGATGACGCGCTGCAGTGGGGACTGCAGACCGGCGTACCCTCGAGACCTTGGCGGACGCCCCGGAGCACGGATTCCGCAAGCGCCCCGGCGGCCTTCCAGGCATCCGCCGACGCCGCTTCGCGGCCGACAGGCATTCCCATGCAAGCCATGCGCCAGTTCGCATGGCGAACAAACGCCCAAGGATTCATGAGCTTGCAGTCGGGGGCGGAAGGCACTGCGCGACCCTGTGCGCGTTTTCGCCAAGCTGCGGGCGATATCCACCAGCCGGCGTGACGTCACCAGATTTCGCATTGCCGGCGCAGATCCCGCAGCGCCCCGCTCTATACTCGACCGTAGGGTCGGCAGAGCTGCCACCCGATGCGACCGGGCGAGCTGTCGGCCGGCCCTCACAACTGGCGTCGCGGTCGGCGGCGGGGAGGCAACACCATGAATCTATTGGGCACCTTGGCCAAAGTGGCCGTCGGCGTGATGTTGGCGCGCGGAGCGGGCAGGATGATCCGGGGCGGGGGCGGGGGCGGCGGACTCGGCGATCTGATGGGCGGACTGACCCGCGGCGGCGGCGCCGGCGATCTGCTCGGCGGCCTGCTCGGCGGGCTCGCCGGCGGTCGAGCCCAGGGCCAGGGCGGTGGACTCGGCGACCTGCTCGGTGGCGTGCTGTCCGGTGGCGGCAGCCGTGCTTCCGGCGGACTCGGGGGGCTGGGAGAACTGCTCGAAGGCCTCGGCGGCGCCCAGCGTGGCCAAGGGGGTCTCGGCCAGATGTTCAATCGCGCGATGGCCGGCGAAGCGCTGCCGTCGCCGTCGGCCGAGGTCGATCAGGAGGCCACGGTGCTGATCCGGGCAATGATCAACGCGGCCAAGTCCGACGGCGCCGTCGACCCGGACGAACAACGTCAGATCCTCGGGCAACTGGGCGAACTGGGCGGCGAAGAGCTCGAATTCGTTCGCCGGGAACTGGCCAGTCCCCTCGATCTGGACGGCTTCCTGCGCGAAATTCCGGCCGGTCTCGAGGCACAGGTCTATCTGATGTCGCTGCTGGCGATCAAGCTCGACTCCAATGCCGAGGTGCAATACCTGGATCGGCTGGCACGGGCCACCGGATTGAGTCCGGAGACGGTCAACCAGATCCACGGCCAGGTCGGCGTACCGCCCCTGTATCGCTGACGCCGGCGGTCTCGACCAGCTGCGGACGTGCCAGGCGTCGCAGCCGGTCGCACGCGAGCGACCAGGTACCTGCCGGGACCGGCCGGCCTGCCCTCAGGCGCGGTAGCCGATGCGGAATCCGCCCCAGTGCCGCCCGCAAACGCGGATCGGCACCGACACGTCGTGCATCAGTTCGCCGGTGTCACGGCGGTAGGTCTGGAGCAGCACGGGCGATTGGTGGGCGCCGCAGCGCCTGCCGACGGGGTCGTCGAAGATGCGCTTGGTGCGGTCGATCAACAGGTCCTTGTCGTGGTTGCCGGTCGGCGACTGCGCGTATCGCCGGTTGTGGGTCGGGAAATAGCCATTGACGTCGACTGCGCCGGCGTACACGACGCCCTCGTGTGCATCGATCACCGCCTCCTGAACCGCCGGAAAGACCTCGTCGGTATAGGCGTCGTAACGCGTGTGATATTTCTGCGGCCGGGTGCCCGGGATCAGACGATAGTCCCGGTCGAAGACGTCCGCCTCGGAGAGGCGACCGCTGGCGATCGCCGCTTCCAGCACCTTCCCGATATGCGCGGCACACTCGGCCGCGCGCTCGGCCATCTGACGATGGGCACGTTCGATCCGCTCGGCCTCGCATTCGAGGCCGAAGATCCGCTTCAGCGTCGCGAGATTCGACGAGATGTCATCCAGACACGCCGGCGGTCCGACAATCACATCCGCGGCAGCGCGCTTGGCGCCGATCCGGACATCGGCCTGGTGGTCGGCCCTGGCGGCCAGGGTCGGCCCGCCTGTCCAGCGCCGTTTCCGTCCGCCGTCAGCCTGCCCCGTCGCGTCGCCGGTGACGCCACCGGTCGGCTTGCCGATACCCTTGTCGCTGGCAGCCTTGTCGATCCCTTCGCGCACTTCTTCGATCACGATGCAAACGTCCTCCATTGCCGCGGACCTGACTGCCGGCCGTCGGCGAACTCGACCCTGCGGACTCGGGCGGCGGCCGACAATGCACCGCGCCAAGTCCTTACACAATGGGCAATCGACCGCCATTGCTATTTCTTAAGTAATAGCTGCGCAGGCAATCAAGAATCAACAAAATGTCACGACGGCGCCATGGATCGTCGACTATCGCCCGACCAGCGCCAGGTAGGCGTCCCGCGTCGAATCCGAAACGGCAGCCAACACCTGGGCATAGGAGGTCTTGTGCCGCGCCAGCAGGCGCGCCGAGGCCACTGCCCGCGAACGGCAATACCAGTGGCAGCTGTGCTGCAGGAGGTACATCTCGGCACACAGGGTGTAGGCCTGATCCCGCCGGTCGAGGCCGTCCGAGTTGTCGATCGCGCGTCGCACGCCGTTGGCGTGGACGGCGATCAGCTTGCGCAGATCGGCACGCCCGACCCTCATCGTGGCGGCGCTGGCACCGGCCAGATCCCCAGCCAACGACTGCAACTGCGCCGCCAGCCGGGCCTCGCTGCCGCTCATCATTGCCCAGATCTGGTCCCGTCTGCCTTCCTCGGTCGCGCCAAGTGCGCGCAGATAGCCTTCGATCAACTCCGCCATCAGTGCCTCGATCCGATATGGCTGCAGATAGCCCGAAAGCAGGGCGATCCGTTGCCGTTGGCGGCGTATGCCGAGCAGGTGGGCGGCGACCAGCAAGAGCGCCGCCAGGAGCAAGCCATAGGATTCCATGACCCCGATTGTCCCGTGGCAGGTGCCCGACAGACAAATCCCGATTCGCCGGGCTTGCCGCGAGGATTCACTCGACATAATCTTTGAGGGCGGCAGCCGTGACCAGCATGGCCGGCACTGCCCGACGCGGCAACGGCCTTCGGCGGTTGCCGAATATCCGGCGTCGGGGCCTTCACACCAGGCGCTGGCCGCTGTCGGGGATCACCAGGGAACACGATTGAGCGCTCAGTTCGACACTTCGCCCGAACCGGATACGCCGGACAATCCGCCCGGGGCGGCCCCGGAGCCGCGAGCCACAGCCGATTCGGCCGTCGCAGCGGTGACCCTTGCCGCCCTGCACGGCGAGGCGGCGCGTCATTTCTGCGACTGCGCGACACGCATGACCGAGCTTTGGCAGGAGTCCGTCGGCAGCCGCTCGGCGGCATCCCCCGGGCTGCTCGAATCCTGCCTCAGGCTGCAGGTGGGCGACGAACTCGAGCAGCTCATTCACTACTGTCGGTCACTGGTCGCGCGCGAGGAACAGATCCTGCGCCGCGCCGGCATGCGTCGCTTCGGCCAAGCCTGGCGCGAACACAAGCGTAGCCATGCGCGCCTGCTGAGACGCCTCGAACGTCGCGCCCGGCACTGCGCCACCGAGCCTCCCGGCGAACTCGCGAGAAACGTCGCAATGCTGCTTGAAGACTATTGGGCCCTGCATTTCCCGGACCATGATCGACTGGCGCTGAGCCTGCTTGCGCTGCTCGACGGCGGCGAGGCCGACGAGGCGCAGGGCAGCGAGCTGCCCGACGGCTCCAGATCGACGGCGGATCGGCGCTGATCGCCGCAACCAGAAACGGATCGGACTCAGCGTGCCTCGAACCCGAAGGCGCGTCGGATCGCCTGCAGCGCTTCCGGGCTGTCCCATTCGCGGGCGCCATAGACCTTGTGCAGGATGCGGCCGCTGCCATCCACCAGGACGGTCAGCGGGATGCGATTGGCGCCGAGCATGTTCTCGACGCCGAGCCGATGGTCGATGAAATGGGGAAATCCGGTGTCCGCCTGATCCAGAAAACGCAAGGCCCGATCGCGATAGTCGTCGATCGACACACCGATCACCGTGAGCTCATCGTGAAAGCGGCGCGACAGGCGTTCGAGGGAGGCCATCTCGGCGAGACAAGGCGAACAGTAGCTGGCCCAGACATTGATGATCAGCGGCTTGCCGAAGAACGACGACAAAGCCTTCGGCTCGCCGGTCAGTCCGTCCATCGTGATCTCGCGCAGCACATGACCTTCGGCCACCTCGCTGGGCGTGGCAGCAGTCGCTGCGGCAAGGTGCAGCGACAACAACAATGCGAGCAAGCACTTGGACATCAGCTGATTCCCTCCGATGATGGCTGGCAACGGCCGCTGCGGCCATGCGACGGGCACCTTTGCTCGGCCACGACGGGCGGGTCGAATGCTAACCCACCACTCCGATTTCGCAAGAATCTCACATCTGCGACGCAGTGGGGCACGGCCAACGGCCTGCCGCAGGGGGTCGCAGCCCGAGGCCGTTCGCGAATCGGCGGCGGTGGCGAGCGGCCGTCATCGCGGCATGAGACGACCGCGCACGCGCCGGCCGGTCCGATGCCGGCGTCACGATGCATGCCATGCGTTCGCCGATGACTCGAGCGCGGCGCCGCCGGCCCGGCATCGGGGCGAGGTCGCGTCGCGCGATCGCGGCGACCGTCCGGCGTGCCCGGCCGACCGATGCGCGAACGCTCAGCACGCTGGCCATGCGCTCGAAATCGCTGTGGGGATATTCTCCCCGCTTCCTCAGTGCCTGCCGCGCGGAGCTTCGGGTGAGTCCGTCGGTCCTTGCCGACCGCGACCACATCTGCGTCGTTGCTCAACTCGGCACAGCCGTCGTCGGCTTCTGCCTGCTGAGCCGGGATGCAAGGCGGACCTGGGAGGTCGACGGGCTGTTCGTCGAACCGGAACGGATACGTCGAGGCATCGGCCGCAGCCTGCTATTGGCGGCATGCCGTCGCGCCCTACGCGCCGGCGCCCGCACGCTGTCGATTCAGAGCGACCCCCATGCCGCGGGCTTCTACCGCGCCATGGGTGCGGAGCCGGCCGGCAGCCGGGCGTCGGCGAGCATCCGCGGGCGCCGACTGCCTCTGCTGCAACTGCGGCTCGACACCCCCGCAGCCCGCTCGCGGAGCCGTCAGCGCGCGTAGCGGATGAAGACCGGGCCGCCCGCCTCGTCGAGCACGAGCGTGGCCGATCCGGGGTTCGCGGCGCTGGTCGGCGGCATCCAGCCATTGCCGAGATGGTCGGCCATGCCCAGCAAGCCGGCGAGCGGCACGTCGAGGATCGAGCGGCGGTCGCTCTCGCTTTGCCAGGCAACGTAGACGATCTCGTCGGCATCCTCGAGCACCATCACGTGAAGCCCGGCCGGTACGTCGGCGAGCAGGCCGCGATTGCTGCGCCCGGCCGCAATGTCGAGGAACGCACGGATCGCCAGCGCCGCCGGCTTTGCCGTCAGGCTCCAGTCGTGGAGCGCGAAATTCTCCTGCACCGAGAGCGGATCGTCGCTCTGACTGGTGAGCTTGTAGGCGATCGACACTTCGGCACCGAGCGCCCAATGGACAAGCAGGCTGCGTGCCGCCAGCTTGGCCTGCCGATCGAGGAACCCGGGGTCCGATCCGTCCTCGCCGAGGCCGACCATGCCGAGCGAGAATCCCCATTCGGTCAGCCAGATCGGCAAGCGCACACCGAGCAGATCGCGGATCAGGCGGTCGGCCGCGACCCAATTGCCAGGCAGCGCCTCCGGACGCCCGTAGGCATGTATCGCGACCGCATCGGCGCGATCGGCGGCGCCCGACGCGAGCATTTCGGTCAGGTACGGCAAGTCGAAGTAGGACAGACCACCGGTGCTGATCACCGCATCCGGCGCGACGCTGCGCATCGCCGACATGGCTGCCGTGGCAAGCGCCGCGTACTGCCCCGCGTCCGGCGCGCCGGCCCAGTAGTTCTCGTGGTCGGGCTCGTTCCAGATCTCGAATGCAACGTCGTCGGCGGCATAGCGCTGCGCTGCCGCCGCCGCGAAGCGAGCATAGGCGGAGACGCCTTCGGCCGTCCGGAAGTCGTGGTCCGGATGACCGTAGTCGAGAATCAGCAGCACGCGCAGGCCGCGGGCGCGGATGGCGTCGACCACGGCGTCGTAATACGAGAAATCGAACGTCCCCTCGTTTTCGACCCGGACCCAGAACAGGTCGAGGCGCAGCAGGGACAGGTCGATCGCCGCGGCCGCGCCGATCTGCGCCTGCGACCCACCGGGATGAAATGCCGCGCCGAAGCGCTCGCCGACGGTGCCGTCGATCGCCGTGGGCGCGATCCGCGGCGCAGCGTGATCCAGCGCGTAGACCGTGTCCGCGTCGGGCTCCATTTCGAACGCATCGATCAGCACCCGACCGCTGGCCGCGCGCGACAAGGCATTGCGCGCAACCACGGCGATACCCTGGATCGGCCCATCGACGACGCCGTCACCGTTGCCACCCCACCAGTTCTCGGGCGCACCCAACAATACATGGGCCGGATACCAGAGGTCCTCGCTCGCGCCTTCGACCGTGCGCGGCACCATGTACTGCAAGGTCTCGCCGGTGGCGTCGATGACCCGCAGCGCGAGATCGACGTTGCCCGGGGAAAGTGCCCGGAACGCAATCGCGCGACCTGCCTCGACCGGCTCTGGCAGGCCGAGCTGGGCCACCACGTGACTGCCGCAGGCAGTACCGCTGCAGGTGAGTTCATAGTTCAGCGCCAGCGCGCCGCTGCCGTCGGCCGTCACCCGTTCGACCGAACCTGACGACAGGGCGTCGCCCGGATTGAAGCGCCACGGGCCGAGCACCGTGCGCTGGTCGAAATCGTCGATCGTCAGTGCCGTGTCGCCCAACGTCCGGACCGGATCCGGTACCGCTTCGAGCAGGCTGACCCGATCGACCTCGAGAACGCCGGTGACGGCCACGCCCGCCGCGCTCGAGGCGAGCAGTTGAATCTTGCGGATGCCCCCTTCGATGCGTCCGCTGGCGGCGCCGCCCCAGGACTGGTCGGGACGGGCGAGATCGGCGAGTGCGCGATACCAGGTTTGCTGGTCGTAGCCGGACAGCGGGCGGATCAGCCGGTATTGCAGGGTCTGCCCGCTGGCGTCGATGATGCGTGCGTGAAGCTGCAGATACGACGGCGAGCGGGTCATCAATGCGAGCGCCGCCCGGGCCTCGATCGGCTGCTCGAAGTTCAAGGTCGCAGCCGCATATTCGCCGCAGCTCTGGCCGGCGACAAGGCATCCGAAATCATAGTCCAGGTGCATACCCCGCGTCGATTCGAAGCCCGGACCGGTGGCGAGGCTGGCGCGCGTTCCGACGCCGGCGGAATGCCACAGCGACCACGGCTGCACGACACTGCGGTCTTCGAAGTCGTCGACCACCACTTCGCCGTTGACCAGCACCGGAGTATCCGGCGCAGGCAATTCGGTAAGCTGGGCGACCCGATCGATTTCGACGGCGCCGGCCTCTGCCGTTCCGCTGCGCGTCTCCACCAGGATCCTGACCGAAGCGATGTGCTGCTCGACGCGGCCGCTGGCGGCGCCGCCCCAGAAGGTCTGCGGCGCCGACAGATCGACGACGGACGGGTACCAGGCACCGGGCTCGTAACCGCTGGGCGGCCGCACCAGGCGATACTGCAGCGTCTGGCCGCTGGCGTCGATGACGCGCACCGAAAGATTCGCGGCAAGCGGCGAACGTGTCGCGAAAGCAAGCGCCGCCAGCGGTTGTACCGGCGTCTGCAGGCCGAGGATCGCCATCGCGTATTGCCCGCAGGTGCTGCCTGCGACGCGGCAATCGAAAGCGTAGTCGAGCCGCATGCCCCGCGTCGACTCGAAACCGGCCTGGCTCGCGACCGAAGCTCGGGTACCGCTGCCATCGGTCGACCAGGCGGACCAGGGCTGCACCACCGGACGATCCTCGAAATCGTCGATGACCTGCATGCCGTCGACCACGGCCGGGGGCTGCGCCGACGGCACTGCATCGAGCAGAACGACATCGTCGATGTCGACGCCGCCCGCTTCCGCCAGCCCGGTTCGCGTGCTGACCAGCAGCCGAACCGACTTGATGCCCTGTTCGATCCGTCCGTTGGCGGCGCCGCCCCAATGGTTCTCGGGCTCGGCGAGATCGACGACCGCGGCGTACCAGACGCTCGGATCGAAGCCCTCGGGTGGCCGGGCGACGGCGTACTGCAAGGTTTGCCCGCTGCCGTCGACGATGCGCACCATGACGAGCGCGGCAGCCGGCGAACGGGTCGCGAAGCGCAGCGCCGCAGCGACCGGCAGAGCCGTCGAGAAGTTGTAGATGGCCAGCGCATATTCGCCGCAGTTGCTTCCCGGCGCGAGGCAGGCGAACTGATAGTCGAGGCGCAGGCCTCGCGTCGATCCGTGGCCGGCAACCGAACTCAGCGAAGCGGTGCTACCGCTGCCCGTGGTGTGCCAGGCGCGCCACGGCAGGACCACGCTGCGGTCCTCGAAGTCGTCGATCAGGATCTGGCCGCCGGAGAAGCCGGACGTCTGTGCCACCGGCACCTCGTCGAGCAGCCGGATCGAATCGATGTCGACGGCACCGGCCTCGGCCTTGCCGGTGCGCGTCGTCACCAGCAACCGGACGGAGCGGATGCCGCCGTCGATGCGCCCGCTGCGCGTGCCGCCCCAGTACTCCCTGGGCTGGGTCAGATCGACCGCGCTGGCGAACCATGCGGCGGCATCGTAAGCCTCGTCTGGCCGCTTCACCGCGTATTGCAGCGTCTGTCCGCTGCCATCGACGATCCTCAGGTACAGCCGTGCTGCCAGCGGCATGCGCGCCACCAGCGCCATCACCTTGTTGCCGGGAACCGGATCGGCGTAACCCTTGATCGCGAGCGCGTACTGCCCACAGTTGCTGTTCGCGACCCGGCAGTCGAACGTGTAGGCGAGACGCAAGGCGCCAGAGGACTCGTGGCCCTGGGCCAGCGACAGCGCGATCGATGATCCGGCGCCGTCGGTGACCCAGGCATGCCAGGGCGAAGGGTCGCTCCGGTCGTCGAAACTGTCCACGATCAGCGACGCCGCCTGCGCGGCCGGGATATTGGCGAGAATCGCCAGCAACAGCGCGGCCAACAACGCAACGAGACGCGAGTTGAAGACGGCAACGGGGCGACGGGCTGTCGGGGATGGGCGACAGTAAGAACTCATGACATCGGCTCCTGCGTGACTCAACGGCCGGAACGAGACGGGACAGGCAGGAAGCGCGACACGGGTCTGCGCGCCATCATCGAGGCAACCAGGCGGCCATGGCGTACCAACGCTTTAGGCCCTGGGCTTTGCGTCCCGCGGTTTCCTGCGGTTTGCCCTGTACTCGAACCCCGCGGGATGAATGTGTCATCCCGCATGAGGAAGGTCTTCGGCAATGAGATTGAAGGCTTTACCTGCGTTACAAATTCGACCCGTCTTCCGCACGGGCCATGGCCAACGATGTAGCAAGGCGCGCACCAGAAATGCCGAATGCTTACAATTTCCCGAGCAGCACCATCGATCGCCGAGGGGGTCGAAAGGCGGCTGTCGTGATTCGGGCGGCGGAGCGGTGCCGGTGCTATGGCATGATGGCGCAATCATCGATGGCGGCCGGCAGGCCGCGAGGCGGCAGCCGATCATGTCCCTGCTCCGAACCCGCCGGCACTGGCACCCGCTGATCGCCGGCATCGTGCCGGCCCTGTTGCTCGCCGCATGCGCGCATGTCGCCGAACCACCGACCGCGTCGCCGGGCGTGGCTGCCGGCGTGCGCGGCTATGCCGGCGGCGTGGTGTCCGTGTCACACCCGCTGGCCGCCAGGGCCGGCGCCGACACGCTGGAGCGCGGCGGCAACGCGGTCGACGCGGCGGCGACGATCCAGTTCGTGCTGAACGTGGTCGAACCCCAGTCGTCCGGAATCGGCGGCGGCGGTTTCATGATGATCCACCTCGCCGAAGAACGACGTACGCTGATCGTGGACAGCCGCGAGACTGCGCCGGCGGCGGCCAGCGCCGACATGTTTGCGGGCATGGATTTCCGCCAGGCTTCGACCAGCGGGGTCGCGGTCGGCGTACCCGGGACACTGCTCGGCATCGAACTGGCACTCGAACGCTGGGGAAGCATGACGCTGGCCGAAACGCTGGCGCCGGCGATCGCGCTGGCCCGGGACGGATTCGCGATCAATCGCCAACTGGCTGCACGCACGGCCGATCCGCGCGCCGCGCTGTACCCGGCGACGGCCGCACGCTTTCGCGCCGCCGACGGCACACCCCTGCCCCCGGGCCACTGGCTGAGGCAGCCGGATCTGGCGCGGACCTTGGCGCTGATCGCCGCCGACGGCAGCGCGGTGTTCTACCGCGGCGAGATCGCGGATGCGATCGTCGCCGCACAGCGACAAAGCCTGATCGGCGACGGCGGCCGCGGCCGCATGACGCGGGCGGACCTCGCCGGCTATCGTCCCCGCGTGCGCGAACCGGTCGTTGGACACTATCGCGGCTACACCATCGAGTCGATGCCGCCGCCGTCGTCGGGCGGCCTGACGCTCTTGATGATGCTGCGTCTGCTTGAACGGTACCCGATCGGCGGCGACGATGCCGGCTGGGGATTCGGCGGCCGCCATACGCTGCACGTGATGGCCGAGGCCATGCGGCTGGGCTTTGCCGATCGGTCGGTGTGGATGGGCGACGACGACCAGGTGCCGGTGCCGGTGGCCGGCCTGCTGTCCGACTGCTTCCTCGATTCGCGTGGCGCCCTGATCGATCTCGGCAGGCGGATGGCGACGCCGGACGCGGCCGACCCGTGGCCGTGCCAGGAGCACGGCGCGATGGCCGGCGACGAAGCGTCGCTGGCAGGCCACGACGAGACCAAGGGGACCGACACGACCCACTTTACCGTCGTCGATCGCTGGGGCAATGTCGTCAGCTTCACGTCCACGATCGAGAGCGCCTGGGGATCGGGCATCACGGTTCCCGGCTACGGCTTCCTGCTCAACAACGAACTGACCGACTTCAACCTGGCACCCCGGGCGGATGCGGCCAGCGGCGACCCCGGCAGCAACGACGTCGCCCCCGGCAAGCGTCCGCGCTCGTCGATGGCGCCGACGATGGTATTCCGCGACGGCAGGCTGGTGTTGGCCTACGGCTCGCCCGGCGGCTCGACGATCATCAATTCGGTGCTGAACACCACGCTGAACCTGATCGACCACCACATGGATCTCGCGACCGCGATCGCCGCACCACGGTTCTCGGTGACGTCGGCGCAAGGCGCGATCCGCTGCGAAGCCGGCCTGCCCGACGACGCGCTCTCGCATCTGGCCCGGCTCGGCCACGAGTTCGGGCAGGACGCCGCCGCACCACGCTGCGGCGCGGAGATCGGCTCGGTGCAGGCGATTGCGATCGATCCGGTCTCGGGCTTGCAGCACGGCGGTGCCGACGGCCGCCGGCAAGGTACCGTCATCGGCCTGCCCTGATCGGGCGGCCGCCACCCGATCGGAGGAAACCCATGGAACATCATCGCGCAGCAGACAGGCAGTGGGCGGCGACCCCTTTCGAGGCGATCGAACGCAGCCTGTTCCGCAACCACGCCAACGGCGGGCGCAGCTCCCTGGTGCGCCTGGCGGCCGGCGCAAGATTTCCGCGCCACCGACACCGGGGCAGCGAGGAGGTGCTGGTGCTGTCCGGCGAAGTGCAAATCGGCGAGGCCCGGATGCAGGCCGGCGACTACCTGTTCACCGAACCCGGCGAAGAACACGGCGTCGAGGCGCTGAGCGACGCGGTGATCTTCGTCTCGTCCCAGGGTCCGACGCCGCTGGTCGAAGACGACTGATCCCGCCGCCGGCACCCGGCGGCGCCCGGGCGGACGGCGGATCGGTGCCTTGAGATATGCGCGATCTCTCTGGTATCAATGGACCCAGTGCGAGAACTTGAATTGACGGAGGTCGATGCATGGCAAAGGGCATGATTCTGGCGGCAGGCCAGGGAACGCGGGTGCGTCCGCTGACGTCGCAGTTGCCGAAGCCGATGGTCCCGATCCTGGGCAAGCCGGTGATGGAGTACCTGGTCGAACACCTCGCCCGCTTCGGCGTGAACGAGATCATGGTCAATGTCGCGTTCAATCACTGGAAGATCGAGGACTATTTCGGCGACGGCCGTCGCTGGGGCATCGATCTCGGCTATTCCTACGAGGGTGCCCGCGAACACGGCGAACTGGTGCCCAAGGCGGTTGGTTCGGCCGGTGCGCTGCGCAAGATCCAGGATTTCGGCGGATTCTTCGACGACACGACGATCGTCATGTGCGGCGACGCGATCGTCGACCTCGACATCGGCGCCGCATTGCACGAACACCGGGCCAAACAGGCGATCGCCAGTGTCGTGACACTCGACGTGCCACGCCAGGACGTCAAGAACTACGGCGTCGTGGTCACCGACGACGCCGGCCGGATCCAGTCGTTCCAGGAAAAGCCGTCGCCGGACGAGGCGCTGTCGACGCTGGCCAGCACCGGCATCTACATCATCGAGCCCGAAGTCATCGATCGGATACCGTCCGGCGTGGTCTACGACATCGGCTCCGACCTGTTTCCGAAGCTGGTCGAGGAACGACTGCCCTTCTTCGCGCAGAAGCGCTTCTTCAACTGGATCGACATCGGGCGGCTGGCCGACTACTGGGAGGTTTCGCAGCGGGTGCTGCGCGGCGAGGTGGCCCAGATGGACATGCCGGGCCGCGAACTGAAACCGGGTGTATGGGTCGGCCTCAACACCTCGATCGCATGGGACAGCGTGCAGATCGCCGGCCCCGTGCATGTCGGCTCGGGCGTGCGCATCGAGCCCGGGGTATCGATCGTCGGGCCGAGCTGGATCGGCCACGGCAGCCATATCCGGGCCGGCGCCAAGATAGAACGCTGCATCCTGAAGGAATACACACGGATCGGAGAGAGTCAGCGTTTCAGCGAGATGATCGTCTCGCCTCAGTTCTGCGTCGCGCGCGACGGCACCGCTCATTACCTCGGCGAGGACCTGTGCCCCTACCGCTGGGGCGATGCCCGCGGCTGAGCATGGGCGTGCGCCGGGAAACGGCGGGCATCTGCCAAGCTCGGGCTAAAGGCACCGATCTCCGGTCCGTTGACCTCGGAATCCGACCGCGGCGCCAGTGATCGCCGCGAAGATGTCCTCCGGGGGAACCAAGATGAAACGCACACTGCCGGCGATCCTCGCCACTGCCCTCCTCGGCTTCGCATTCGGCCCGGCGCCGTCGATGGCGTCCGAGGCCTACGTCGAAAATGCCGACGAGATCGTCAAGCAGGCCGACTGGAACACGATGGAGACTGTCTCGGTGGTCTTCGACGAGAACGGCTACACGCCTGATGTGCTCCGCTTCAAGGCAGGAACGCCCTACAAGCTGGCACTCCACAATCAAAGCGACAAGCACCACTATTTCACCGCGCCGGCATTCTTCCGATCGATCGCCACGCGCAAGGCGATGGTCGACGGTCAGGCGGAGATCAAGGCGCCGTACTTCAAGGCGATCGAGGTGCTGAAGGAAGGTGGCCGGATCGACCTGTACTTCGTGCCAGTGGCTCGCGGCAGCTTCGAAGTCTATTGCACGATCGACGATCACCGCGAGAAGGGCATGGAAGGACAGATCATCATCGAATGACGCACTGCCTGCGCGCTTCGGCACTGTCGGCCCTGTTGCTGGCGCCGGCCGCTCCGGCGCACACCGAGCCCCAGCCGATCACCGTGCTCGCGCTCGAATCCGCACCCGTGGTCGATGGCGAGCTCGACGACTGGGGGGCGGACGGGTGGCAGCGCATCGCCATTGCTCCCACCGTCCGGCCCGACGAGCGTGCCGAGCTGGGCCTGGGCGACAAGGATCTCAATGCGGTCGGCAAGTCGAGCGTCGAGCTCAAGGCCGGCGTCCATCGCGACACCTTCTACCTCGCCGTGCGCTGGCCCGACGACACCGAGAATTCGGACAATGACGTCTGGTCATGGAACGGCCGCCGCTACGTCCGGGTGCGTCGCCACGGCGACATGTTCGCGGTACGCTTCGAACTGGCCGGCGATTACGACCGCAGCATGCTCTCCGGCAAGAACTACGAAGTGGACCTGTGGGAATGGAGCGCGCACCGCAGCCAGCGCGCAGGCATCGCTGGCGACTATCGCCACGTCATCGGTACGCGCATGATCGACAATGCCGCGGAATATACGGTCGCCGGCGTCGGTACGGTCTTCATCAAGAAGTTCGCGGATCAGGGCCATTCACCGTTCAAGACCGTCAAGCCGCCGAAGACCCGGCAGGAGGCGCAGTTCGACGCGATGACGATCGACGGCGTCGCCGACGGCAGCTTCGCCGATGTCTCTGCCGACGGACGCTGGCACGATGGAATGTGGCGTCTCGAATTGTCGCGGGCGCTCGACACCGGCCACGCGGACGACGTCGTATTGCCCGCAGGCGGCACGATCGTCGGGCAGATCGCGGTGTTCAACCACGCCGAAGACGAACACAAGAGCATCTCCGAGCCACTGCGATTCGATTTCTCGACGATCAGGCGCTGACGGCCGTCTCCGCGCGATTCCGGCCGGCAGACTTGGCCCGGTAGAGGGCGCTATCGGCCGCCGACAGCAACTCGATCGGCGATGCGGCCGCGACCGCTTCGGTACAGGCGATGCCGATACTGATCGTTACCCGCAGGCCGCCAACGTCCAGTTGCTCGACATCCCGCCGGAGACGTTCGGCGACCGGTGTCGCGTCGCCGCAGTGCAGACCCGGCAGTACCGCGACGAACTCCTCGCCGCCGTACCGGCCGAGCACGTCGTAGCAGCGCAGCGTCTCGCGCGCGCGCCGCGAGACCGCCTGCAGCACGCGATCACCGGCTTCGTGACCGTGTTCGTCGTTGAAGCGCTTGAAATGATCGACGTCGAAGATCACCACCGCCAGCGGACGCCCGCGGATGCCCATGCGTTCGAACTCCTCGGCGAACCGGAGGTCGAGATGGCGCCGGTTCAACAGACCGGTGAGTTCGTCGGTGCGGGCCATTGCCGACAGTTGCTCGCGAAGCCGATGCTCGTCCTCGACGTCGCGGATCAGCGCCGCCGAGCCGATCACCGTCCCACCGCTGTCACAGATCGTCGATGCGCTGACCGCCAGCATGCGACCACGGTACTGGAGCTGGACGCGCTCGCATTCCTGCTCGCCGATCAGCAGACTGTGGATGATCCCGGGATGATCGACGATGTTGTCGAATCCTTCCTCGCAGATCTGGGCCGCGGATTTTCCGAGAATTTCCTCGGCCGCCGGATTGACCAGCACGACCTGCCCGTCGCGGTCGGTGACGACGACGGCCTCGTGCGAGGTCAACAGGATCGTTGTGAGCTTGTCCTGTTCGGCCAGCAGGCTCAGATAGTTGGCCTTCAAGCGCTCGCGCATCAGGTTGAAGCTGCTCGCCATCTGGCCGATCTCGTCGTCCGACTCGACCGGAACGCCGTGTTCCCAATCGCCGGTGGCGACCCGCCGCATGGCCCGGGTGACGCCCTCGATCGGTCGGAACAGCAGGCGGCCGAGCAGATAGCCGGTCAGCAGCATGGTCACCGCCAGCGCGATCACCAGCCCGATCAAGGCCTGCACGCGGGCTTCGCTCATGTCGTGCTCGACCGCCCGGAACGAGGTCTCGAGCACCACCACGCCACGCACCGGCTGACCGTCGTCGTGGCATTCGGCGCACACCGGGCGCGCAAAGATCGGATCGAGAAACAACGACAGGCGCTCGCCATCCGGCTCGAAGCGGGTGATATCCACCGCCTCGCGGCCCGAGACCACCCTCGCGAACTCCTGCCGAACCGCCTCCGGAATAGGAGCCGGCGCCGCCTCACCGTCGTTGCGCAGCTCGAACGCCGGGTAGCCGAGGCGGGCATTGACCCGCTCGATCGTGACATTGTCGCGAAACGCGGGGGTGCCATCGATGCGAACGATCAGAAAGCGCCTCGCACCGCCAATGCCGGCGAGGCGCCGGGTGAACTCGGCGGCCACCTCGGCGTGCCCGCCCGCCATGATCGATTCGAGACTGGTGCCGACGGCGTCGGTGACCTTGTGCAGGGCCCGTTGATGTTCCGCGAGGATGGCCTCCTCGGCCTGGCGGACATAGATCACGGCGGTACCGAACAGCCCGACCAGCACCACGAGGCTCATCCCGATCAGCAGCCGGAAGCGAAGCCGGCCCAGCACCGACAGGCCGATCACCGGCTCAGGCCTCGACGAGGTCTGCACTGCCGTCTCCGGCCATCCGTACCCGATCGCGCCCCGCGCGCTTGGCTTCGTAGAGGGCGGCGTCGGCCAGTTCGAGCAGGCGCTTGGGCGAATCCGCCGCCAGCTGCGGCACACTGGCGACGCCGACCGAGATCGTCACCTTGAGCCCGTCGACCTCGCTGGCGGCGACGCCGGCACGCAGGCGCTCAGCCACCGCCATCGCGCCCTTGGATGGCGTCGCCGGCAGGATCGCGAGAAACTCCTCCCCGCCGTAGCGGCAGGCGACGTCGTGACCGCGCAAGGTGTCGCGGAAGATCGCCGCGACACGGCACAGCACTCGGTCACCCTGGTCGTGACCGTGCATGTCGTTGAAGATCTTGAAGTGGTCGACGTCGAACATCAGCACCGACAGTGGGTCGTGATTGCGGGCGGCGCGATGCCACTCGATGTCGAGCGTCGCGTCGAGGTGACGGCGATTGAACAGGCCGGTCAGGCCATCGGTCGTGGACAGGCGCCGCAGTTCGTCCTCCAGCCGCTTCTCCTCGGTCACGTCCCTCAGCAATGCCGCCGAGCCCACCACGTGACCGTCGCTGGCGTGGATCGTCGACGCGAAGACCTGCAGCACGTTGGGGCCATAGCGCACCGTGACGGGCCCCTCGGCATGATCGTCGGCGAGCCATGCGCGCATCGATGCGGGGTCGTCGAGCAGGGCCTCCAGCCCCTCCTCGGTGATCCGGTCCCTTGACTTGGACAGCAGGCGCTCGGCCGCAGGATTGACCAGCACCACCGCGCCGTTGCCGTCGGTCAGCACGATACCTTCGCCAGCGCTGCGGATGATCGTCGTCAGCTTGTCCTGCTCACGTCGCAAGCCATCGTAGGTATTGCGCAATTCGGCGGTCATGACGTTGAAGCTCTGTGCCATCCGCCCGAGCTCGTCGCGGCTGCCCACCGGTACCTGATGGTCGAGGTCCCCGGTGCTGGCCCGCGACATGGCCTGCGTCACCCGTTCGATCGGCCCAACCACCGATCGCCCGAGCATGAAACCGGTCATCAGCATGGTTCCGGTGAGGGCAACCACCAGCACCAGCAGCGAATCCTGCCGCGCCCGCAGGATGTCCCGCTGGACCTGGGCGAGCGACGTCGTCAGCTTGAGCACGCCGCGGATCGGTCTGACGCTGCCGTGGCACTTGTGGCAAGCCTTCTGATTGGAGATCGGCGACAGGAAGGTCAGCGTCGGATCGCCGTTCTGGTCTTCGTCGTAGATGGTCAGGATGGACTTGCTGTCGAGCACCTTCAGCAGGTTCGGATCCCGATGGTCGAGCACACGAATACGCTGTTCGCTGTCGCGCGGCAGGAACAGTTCTTCGCCACGGCGCTCATTGACTTCCTCGATCGTGCTGTTGTCGCGGAAGGCTTCGAGGCCGTCCACGCGCAACACCCTGAAATCCTCGACTTCCGGCACGCGCTTGAGCCGGTCGGCAAAGGCCTGGGCAATGTCGGCGGAGCCCGCCAGCATGACGCTCTGCAGGCCCTCGATCACGCTCTCGGTCAGCTTGCGCATGGTCCGCTCGTTCTGCGCCAGGACCGAGCTCTCCTGGTGGCTGGTATAGAAGGCTGCGGTGGCGATCAGCCCCGCAGCGACGGCGATGCCGACCACTGCGATGATCTTGTAGCGGATCCTGCCGACGAAAGCCTTGATGGGTCCCTCCCCTGCCGTGCCCGTGCGCGCCGATCGGCGGCGCGCAGCAACAGCAGGTTAACGATCCGGGGACGCCAAGCTTTAGGGCAGCACTGCGACCGCAAGCAGCGTCAGGCCTGGTCCTTGCTGCCGAGCCTCGGTCGGGCGAGGAAGTACGCGGCGATGCTCTTGCCGTCGGTGATGCGGCCATCGTGCACAGCCCGCTCGAATTCCTCCGGGCTGATTGCGTCGAGTTCGAGAAATTCCCCGGCATCGAGCCGCTGACCGACCGATTCGAGGCCGCGGGCGAGGAATACTTCGATGCGTTCGTCGGAATAGCCGATGCACGGGTGCATGCAGCCGAGATGCATCCATTGCCGCGCGCGATGTCCCGCTTCTTCCGCCAGTTCGCGGATCGCACAGGCCTCGATCGCCTCGCCCGGGTCGATCTTGCCGGCAGGGAATTCGACGAAGACGCGCTTCAATGGATAGCGATACTGGTGCTCGATCAGAAGCCGGCCATCGTCGCACTCGGCGACGATCACGACGGCGCCGGGATGGCGCACGTATTCCCTCCCGACCTCGCTGCCGTCCGGCGCCATCGCGCGATCCCGCCGCACGCGCAGAAAGATGCCTGCGTAGGTCTCTTCACTGCTGAGGGTCCGCTCTTCGAGTTGCCGATCGTACTGGCCGGTGCGAAACGCCATGGACGATTCTCCCGAGGCTGCCCGTCAAAAGGAGCAGGGCCGGCACACAGGCCAGCCCTGACTACGATCCGTGCCGGACCGAACGGCGGCGGCTACATGAACGACGCCGACAGCGCCCTGGCGCAGCCCTCGATCAGCTGGGTCGGCATCAGGCCAAGAATCGCGATCGCGACGCCATTGACCGACAGGACGAGCTTGAGGTCGAAACTGCTGGCGATCGGTGTATCGTCGGCCGGCTCGTCGAAGTACATCACTTTGACCACTCGCAGGTAGTAGTAGGCGCCGACCAGCGACATCACCACGGCCACCACCGCGACCCACACATAACCGGCCTGGATCACTGCCGCGAGCACCGAGAGCTTGGCGAAGAAGCCGATGAAGAACGGCACGCCCGCCATCGAGAACATGATAAACATCATCATCAGCGCGAACCACGGACTGCGCTTGTTGAGCCCCTTGAAGTCGTCGATCTCCTCGGCTTCGAAACCGGAACGGGCGAGCAGCATGATCATGCCGAACGAGGCCAGGCTCATCAGCACATAGGTGACGACGTAGAACATCGCGGCACCGTAGGCCGTGCCGGCATAACGCGGGTCTCCATCGACGACGCCGGCGAGCAGGCCGAGCAACATGAAGCCCATGTGCGAAATCGCCGAATAGGCCAGCATCCGCTTCAGGTTGGTCTGGGCGACCGCCACCAGGTTGCCGAGGATGATCGAGGCCACCGCGAGGAAGATCAGCATCGCCTGCCACTGCTCGGCGAGATCGAACAAGCC
Organism: Rhodocyclaceae bacterium; assembly: GCA_020445765.1. Lineage (GTDB taxonomy): Bacteria > Pseudomonadota > Gammaproteobacteria > Burkholderiales > Rhodocyclaceae > Cognatazoarcus. Next base: position 41,285 of record JAGRFY010000006.1, read on the forward strand.
ATTGACCAGAAGGCGCATCGCCATCGCGAAGGCGGCGAGCTTCGGCGCGGTGCCGATCAACAGCGTCACGGCCGTCGGGGCACCGTGATAGACGTCAGGAATCCACATGTGGAACGGCACCACGCCGAGCTTGAAGGCGAGGCCGGCCACCAGGAACACCAGGCCGAACATCAGCACCGTACGATTGCCGGTATCGTGGAAGATCGCCTGCGCGATACCGGACAGCTCCAGGCTGCCGGTGGCGCCGTAGATCATCGACATGCCGTACAGCAGCAGGCCCGAGGCCAGCGCGCCGAGCACGAAGTACTTCATCGCGGCTTCGGTCGAGCGCGCGGAGTCGCGATCCATCGCGACCATGCCGTAGAGCGACAGCGACAGCATCTCGAGACCGATATAGACCGTCAGCAGGTGATTGGCCGAGATCATGACCATCATGCCGAGCGTGGCGTAGATCGTCAGCACGTAGAACTCGGCCCGGTCCAGATTGCGGTCCGCCATGTACTGTCGGCTATAGAGCAGTGCCACCGCCATCGAGCCATACACCAGCAGCTTCAGCAGATCGGACATCGGATCGTCGATGTACATGTTGCTGAAGGTGTAGACCACCTCGCCGTCCATACCCGACCAGGTGATCAGCGCCGCCACCAGCAGCACACCCAATGTCATCAGGTAGCCGAGGGAACGGGCGCTGTTCTTGACGAAGACGGTGACCATCAGCACCACCAGCGACATCGCGGCGACGAACAGTTCTGCGGCCGCGGGAGCGAAATCAGGGACAACAAAGTTCATCGTCAGACCATTTCCGTGTAGTTGATTCGCCAGCCGCTCACAGCTTGCTAACCGCGACATGCGCTAGGAGGTCGTTCACCGTGGCGTGCATGACCGCCGTGAAGGGCTGTGGATACAGCCCCATCACCAGCACGCAGGCCGCCAGCAGCCCCAGGAACAAGGACTCGCGCCTGCCGATGTCCTCGAGCTCTGCCACGTGCTGATTGGCGACCGCACCGAATACGACCCGCTTGTACATCCACAAGGTATAGGCCGCGCCCAGAATCAGGGTCGTTGCCGCCAGGAAGGCCACCCAGAAGTTGTACTGGACGGCACCGAGGATGACCATGAACTCGCCGACGAAGCCGGAGGTGGCCGGCAGGCCCGAGTTCGCCATTGCGAACAGCATGAAGAAGGCCGCGAACTTCGGCATGGTATTGACGACGCCGCCGTAGTCGGCGATCTGTCGCGAATGCACCCGGTCGTACATGACGCCGATGCAGAGGAACATTGCGCCCGAGATGAAGCCGTGGGAAATCATCTGGATCAGCGCGCCTTCGATGCCGAGCGGATTCATCATGAAGAAGCCGAGCGTGACGAAGCCCATGTGCGAGATCGACGAATAGGCCACCAGCTTCTTCATGTCGGTCTGCACCAGCGCGACGAAGCCGATATAGACCACCGCGATCAGCGACAGCGTGATGATCAGGGGTGCCATCGCGTGGGACGCATCCGGCACGATCGGCAGCGAGAAGCGGAGGAAACCGTAGGCGCCGAGCTTCAGAGCGATCGCGGCCAGGACCACCGAGCCACCGGTCGGTGCCTCGACGTGGGCGTCCGGCAGCCAGGTATGCACAGGCCACATCGGCACCTTGACCGCGAAAGACAACAGCATCGCGATGAAGATCAGGGTCTGGGCTTCGATCGCCAGCGGCAGCTTGTGCCAGTCGAGGATGTTGAAGCTGCCCCCGGATTCGCGGAACAGGTAGATGAAGGCGACCAGCATCAATAGCGAGCCGAGCAGCGTGTAGAGGAAGAACTTGATCGCCGCATAGACCCGGTTGGGTCCCCCCCAGACACCGATGATCAGATACATCGGGATCAGCGAGGCCTCGAAGAAGACGTAGAACAGGATGCCGTCGAGGGCCGAGAAGATGCCGTTCATGAGGCCCGACATGATCAGGAAGGCCGCCATGTACTGCGCCACCTTGCTCTGGATCACTTCCCAGCCGGCGATCACGACCATCACCGTGATGAAGCTGTTGAGGATCACGAACAGCATCGAGATGCCATCGACGCCGAGGAAGTAGTTGATGTTGAAATACGGGATCCATGCGGCCAGCTCGACGAACTGCATCTGGCTGGTGCCGGTGTCGAAACCGGTGAACAACGGAATGGTCACCAGCACGCCGAGTACCGAAGTGACCAGCGCGATCATTCGCTGCAGCGGCGCGTTCCGGTCCGAACCGGTCGCTAGCA
>JAGRFY010000152.1 GCA_020445765.1 Rhodocyclaceae bacterium
GGGGGCGTCCGCCCGGCGCCTGACCAAGCTCCGACTCAGTGGGCCAGTGCCTCGGCCAGCAGGCGCCGGATCGTGGCCTGATCGAAGGACTTGTCGCAAATCGCCGACACGCCGGCGCGCTCGACCGCCGCGAGCCGTGTCTCGTCCGCCTCGCTGGTCAGCATCAGCACCGGCACGGAACGCTGCCAGCTCTGGCCGCGGATGTACTCGACCAGGCGGTGGCCGTCCATCTCGGGCATGTTGTAGTCGGTAATCACCAGGTCGACCATGGTCTCGGCCAGCAGCGCCACCGCCTCGACGCCGTTAGCGGCCTCGCAGATCCGGCGCACGCCGAGCTCCTCCAGCATGCGTCGGTAGTGGCCCAGGCTCATGCGGCTGTCGTCCACCAGCAGCACGCGCAGGTTTTCCGGGTCCAGGTCATCGAGGCTGACATCCCGCTGCAGGTGGTCGACCGCGCCGAACAGTGCGAGCTGCAGCTGGTGGGGGCCGAACGGCTTGGGCAGGATCGAACAGGCGCCGGCCTGCCGCACCGGTTCGAGTCGCTGCGGCCGGGTCTCGCTGGACACCAGGATGAAGGGAATGTGCCGCAGTTCGGGATGTCTGCGCAAAGCCGTCACCAGTTCGGTGCCGGACATGTCCGGCAGGTGGAGGCTGCTGACCACCAGATCGGGCCGCAGCGAGGTCGCTGCTGCCAATGCTTCGCGACCGGAACCGGACACATCCAGCACGGCCAGGCCCTGCTGTTCGAGCATCCGTCGGATCAGCGTCGATTGGGCGCGGGACGGTTCGACCAGTACGACCCGCAGATCCCTGAATTCCGGCGGCGGCTTCATCGTTGCATCCATGACTTGATTCACCTGTCGAAATACGGGCATTGGCGCCGGACCTTTAGCCGGCCGGGTCACAGGGCGGTGCGCCTGAAAGCCTTCAGTTGCCCCGGGCGAGTGCCGTAGATCACGGTCTGGTCAGTAGATTCGGGTAACCTTGATCGATGGACGAGGACCGCGCCGCGTCCCCAAACACCTTCTCTGCCGGATTGCTCGCGCAGTTGGGCATCTGCGTCTGGTCGGCCGATCTCGTCTCGCGGGAACTGTCGATCGACGGTGACGGTGGCCTCGGGCTGGACGACTGGCTGGCCTTGCTGGTGGCCGACGATCGGCGCCGCGCCGAACACGCGCTCGCGCAGACCGGCTGCTTCGATCTCGAGCTGAGCGCTTCCGAGGCGCCGGGCCGACGACGGATGCGCTGGCGCGGCCGTTGCCGGGACGGCCGTTGCGATGCGCTGCTCGAACCGCTCGACCCGCAGTCGGACGACCCGCCCGGACTCGAGCAGCGCTGGCGTTCGGCGGTCGAAGGCAGCGGTCTGGGCGTCTGGGACTGGAATCCGGCGACCGGTGAAGTCTATTTTTCGCCACTGTGGAAGGCGATGATCGGCTACGCCGACGACGAGTTCCCGGCGAGTTTCGAGAACTGGTCCGGCGCCATACATCCCGACGACCGGGATGCAGTCATGGCGCGACTGGCCGATCACCTCGGCGGGCGGGATCCCGAGTACCGGGTCGATTTCCGCATGCGTCACAAGCTGGGCCATTGGCACTGGATCCAGACCAGAGGACTGGTGATCGAGCGTGACCCGGGCGGACATCCGCTGCGCGTCGTCGGCATCCACATGGACATCCACGATCGCAAGCAGGTCGAAGAGCGGCTGCGGGCGTCCGAAGATGCTTTCAACCGCGCCCAGGCGGTGGCCCGCCAGGGCAGCTGGACACTCGACATCGCGAGCGGTGAGCTGGTGTGGACGGCCGAAACCTACCGCCTGTTCGGCCTGCCGACCGGTGCCCGGGTCACCCTCAGGGATTTTCGCGACTGTGTCGTCGCCGAAGACCTGCCCCTGGTGGACGGTGCCTGGGCCGCCGCCCTCAAGGGCCTGCCCTATTTCGTCGAGCACCGGATCGCGGTCGCGGGTCGCGTTCGCTGGATGCTGGAGCGCGCCGAGATCCGCTTCGGCGAAGACGGCCTGGCCGTCAACGCGGTTGGAACGGTCGAGGACATCACCGAACGCCGGGAAGCCCAGGACGCGCTGCACGAGAGCGAGCAGCGGTTTCGGGCGCTGTTTCGCGAATCCGCGCTGGCAAGCATCCTGTTGGACGGGGACCGGGTGATCGACGCCAATCAGGCGGCGATCCGGTTGCTCGGCGTGCAGGACAAGTCGGTCCTGATCGGTCGCGCGGTATCGGAACTGTCGCCTCCGCATCAGCCTGACGGGTCGTGCTCGGTGGCGAAGGCGCAGGCGATGATCGACCGGGCCCACGCCCGCGGGAATCATCGCTTCGAATGGCAGCATCTGAAGTCCGACGGCACGCCCTTTACCGCCGACGTCACGCTGACGCCGATCGTGCGCGAGGGGCGACCATTGCTACATGTGGTGATCCAGGACATCACCGATATCCGGCGTGAGGAGGCCGAGCTCGCGCGCTACCGGGCCCAACTCGAGCAACTGGTCGAGACCCGGACCACCGAACTGGTCTCTGCCCGGGATGCAGCGGAAGCCGCGAACCGCGCCAAGAGCGCCTTCCTGGCCAACATGAGCCACGAGATCCGCACGCCGATGAATGCGATCATCGGGCTCGCCCACCTGCTCAAGCGCGGCCTTTCGGCGCCGCGCCAGATTGACCAGATCGAGAAGCTGACGGCGGCCGCCCGTCATTTGCTCGGGCTGATCAACGACGTGCTCGACCTGTCGAAGATCGATGCCGGCGAAATGAACGTGAGCACCTCCGAATTCGCCTGCGCTGACCTGATGACCACGGTCGAGGACTTGATCGGCGAACTCGCGCGTGCCAAGGGCCTCGAGCTGTCGGTCGAGGTCGACGATCGCCTGCCGGCACGTCTGCGCGGCGACGAGATGCGGCTCGGACAGGTCCTGATCAACCTGGCCAGCAACGCCGTCAAGTTCACCCATCACGGACAGATCTCGATCGCCGCGCGGCTTGCTACCGGTGTCGCGCCACCGGTGCGCGTGCGCTTCGAGGTGGCCGACAGCGGCATCGGCATCGATGCGGAACAGGTCGAGAGGATCTTCCTGCCGTTTTCCCAGGCAGATACGACGACGACTCGCGAATTCGGCGGCACCGGGCTCGGGCTGGCGATCAGCCGCAGGCTGGTAGGGTTGATGGACGGCGAAATCGGCGTCGACAGCCGGCCAGGCAAGGGCAGCCGGTTCTGGTTCGAAGTGACGCTTGACGTGCCCGGCTCGATGCCGGGCGAGGACCTGCGCGATACGCACCAGACCGACGGAATTCCCCGGCCGTCGGACGACGCGATTTCAGGCCGCCGCATCCTGCTGGCCGAGGACAACCTGGTCAATCAGGAAGTCGTGTTGGAACTGCTGTCCGATACCGGCGCGTGCATCGACGTCGCGGCCAATGGCGCGGAGGCGGTCGCCGCTGCCGGGGCGACGCCCTACGATCTGATTCTGATGGACATGCAGATGCCGGTACTCGACGGATTGCAGGCCACACGCAGGATTCGTGAGCTGCCGGGCTACGCCGACGTGCCGATCCTGGCGATGACGGCCAATGCATACGACGAAGATCGTGAACAATGTCTCGAAGTGGGCATGAATGGACACATCCCAAAGCCGGTGGATCCCGACCAACTGGTGGCAGAGTTGCAGCGCTGGTTGTCGGCCGCCGCACTGGAGGCGGCCTTGCGGTGACCGTGCCGTCGGCCGCAACCGCCAAGGCGCGCGTCGCCGGCCGGGCAATGCATCATGGCCCTCAAGTCCGGGGCTGTCGCTAGAATGCAGGAGTTCGCCGCGCGAGCCAGCGACGGGCGGAAGGCAAATCGGGAAAGCCGCGGGAGCGGCGCGAGGAGGCAGGGATGGCAGGATCCGAGGTCTACAAGCTGGTCTCGCCGCTGGGCGAAGACCTGTTGTTCTACCGCATGCGTGCGGTCGAGGGCCTGTCGAGGGTCAGCTGCTTCGAACTCGAGTGTCTCAGCGAGAACGATGCCATCACCGTCGACGACATCCTCGCGCAGAACGTCCATGTCGAGATGAAGATGCCGGACGAGTCGCTGCGTTTCTTCGCCGGCTACGTCACACGCTTCGCCCAGGCCGGAACCCACGGCCGCTACCACGTCTATCGCGCCACCGTCCATGGCTGGATGTGGTTCCTGACCCGCACCGCGGACTGCCGGATCTTTCAGGAAAAGACCGTACCCGACATCGTCAAGGAGGTGTTCGCCGATCACCCGACGGCGGATTTCGAGGACCGGCTGAGCGGTAACTACGAGGCCCGGGAGTATTGCGTCCAATACCGTGAGACGGACTTCAATTTCGTCTGCCGACTGCTCGAGGAAGAGGGCATCTACTACTACTTCGAATTCGACGGCGACCAGAACAAGCTGATCCTGGTGGATTCGATGGAGACCCATTCGCCGTTCCCCGGCTACGACCAGGTCCCCTTCATCAAGCCCAGTGGCGTCGGCCGCAGCGAGCTCGAAAACATCGCCCACTGGGAGTTCCGGCGCGAGGTCAAGCCCGGCAAATGGGCCCATACCGACTACGATTTCAAGAAGCCCAACGTCAAGCTCGACGCCAAGTCACTGATCGAGCGCGGACATCCGCACGCCGACTACGAAGTGTTCGATTTTCCCGGCGAGTACCTGGCCAAGAGCGAGGGCGATGCCTACGCCAAGACCCGGATCGAGGAGGTCCATCGCGGCTACGAAGTGGCCGAGGGCTCCGGCAATCCCCGCGGCATCGCGGTCGGCTGCCGCTTCTCCGTCTATGGCCACCCCCGGGCCGACCAGAACGCCGAGTATCTGGTGACGCGTTCCGAAATGAACTGCCAGGCGGAGGGTTTCGAGAGTGACGGTCTGGGTGGCGCAACCTACGATATCGTCTTCAGTGCCCTCAATACCGATCACGCCTATCGTCCCGAGCGGCGTACCCCGCGCCCGCTGGTCAAGGGGCCGCAGACCGCAGTGGTGGTCGGGCCGGCCGGCGACGAGATCCACACCGACGAGTACGGCCGCGTCAAGGTCCAGTTCTTCTGGGACCGATATGGCAACAACGACGAGAACAGCTCGTGCTGGATGCGGGTCAGCCACCCGTGGGCGGGCAAGAACTGGGGCATGATCGCGATTCCGCGTATCGGTCAGGAGGTCATCGTCGAATGCCTCGAAGGCGATCCGGACCGGCCGATCATCACCGGACGCGTGTACAACGCCAACCAGATGCCGCCGTACGACCTGCCGGCAAACGCCACCCAGACCGGCATCAAGTCGCGCTCTTCGAAGGGCGGCGGTACCGCCAACTTCAACGAGATCCGATTCGAGGACAAGAAGGGCTCCGAGCAGGTCTATGTCCATGCCGAACGCAACATGGACACGATGATCGAAGCCGACGAGACCCTGACCGTCGGCCATGACCGGACCAAGAAGGTCGGCAACGACGAAGACACCGAGATCGGCAACAACCGCACCGAACAGGTCGCGGCCAACGAGTCGATCACGATCGGCGGCAGTCGCACCGAAAAGGTCGGCGGCAAGGAAGACATCACGATCGGCGCCAGTCGCACCGAAAAGGTTGGTGCCACCGAGAGCGTGACCATCGGCGCGGCGCGCACGACCAAGATCGGCGGGGCCGACTCGCTGACCATTGCGGCGACCCAGTCCACCACGGTCGGGGCGGCGCAGTCGATCACCGTCGGCGCGGCCTATTCGCTGACCGCCGGCGCAGCCATCTCGATGACCTGTGGCGCCACCGCCAGCGTCACCGCAGCCGCCGGCATCAACCTCACCACCGGCGCGGCGATCAACGTACTGGCGCCGGCCGGCGTCAACCTGCTTGCCGGCACCCAGGTGAATGGCCTGACTTCCAACGAGAGCTGGTTGAAGGGCATCGCCTACGGCGTCACCGGCGTCGTCACCGAGATGAAGGGCGTCGTCATGGAGGTGGTCGGGGTCAAGACCGAAGCGGTCACGACCAAGGCCGAAAACGTGGCATTCGAAAACAAGGTCGCCGCCCTCGAAAAGGTCGCGGCTGGGCTGCAGATGATCAACCCGGTGACCAAGATCACCCAGGGTGCGCTGGCGCTGCGCCAGGCCGCGATGCAGATCTTTTCCTGAGGTCCGGATGGCAAGTTCCAACAACTGGCTGCTGGTGGCCGTCATCGTGGCGCTGTTCGTCGGCGTCGTGGTGTTCGGCCAGTTCGGTGCCGACAAGGACAGCAAGCTGCGGCGCGACGGTGTCGTGGCCAGTGGCCGCGTGATCGAGGCACGCCAGACCGGCAGCTGGGTCAACAACAATCCGGTGGTCGATCTCGACCTCGAGGTCGATCGCGGCGGCGAGCGCTACCGGGCAACCCTCAGCACGATGGTGCCGCAGGTGAATCTCGCCGCCGTGCAGCCGGGCGCAGTGCTGCGCCTGCGCGTCGCCCCCGACGATGGCAGCCGCATCGTGCTCGACGAATCCTGGGCCCGCTGAGCTTCCATGAGGATCGTCAAGCCCCAACATCTGTCCCTGCTGCACCGATGCTTCGAGCGTCAGCACCGGGCCTACCTCGGTGTCTCGGTGATGGCCTACGTGCCGATCCAGGCGGCACCGGCGCTGCTGCCCGAGCAGGAATTGTGGCAACAGGTCGCGCCGCTGATGCACCCCGAGGTGCCGCTCGATGCCGGCCTGCCGAAGACCGGTGCCGAGTTCCTGATGATCGGCGAAGCCTGTGCTCCCGGCGGCGAACCGGTGACCGGCCTCGAAGTCAGCGTTCGCGTCGGTGGTCTGGCCAAGACCCTGCATGTCTATGGCGAGCGCTACTGGCTCGACAGCCAGCGCGTCAGCGACTTGCGGACCTTCACCCGCTGGCCGCTCACCTGGGAGCAGGCCTGGGGCGGGCCGAAGGTGGCCGAGAACCCGGTCGGACGGGGCACCGCGCCAGAGCAGACGGCGGCAGGACCACTGCTGGCGATTCCGCCGGTGCAGCACCCCGAGCACCCCTGCAATTCGCCCAAGTCGAGCTCGCTGCCGGTCTGCTTCGGCCCGGTGCCGCCGATGTGGCCGCAGCGGCGGCGTTTCGACGGCACCTACGACGACGCCTGGCTGAAGGAAGAATTCCCCGGCCCGCCGCGGGATTTCGATTGGCGCTATCACTGCATCGCTTCGGTGGACCAGTGGCAGGCCGCCGACTTCGTCGGCGACGAGTCGGTCGAGATCGTGCATATGCACCCCGATCACCCCCGGCTGCAGTTTCGGCTGCCCGCCATCAGGCCGGTCGTGCTGGCGCGAATGCAGCGCGGCGAAGAGGTCAAGGACCGCCTCGGCGAACCCCGCCTGACGACGGTGTGGCTATTGCCCAACCAGCTCCGAGCGGTACTGGTATGGCACGCGATGTTCGAGGTCGCCGACGAATTCGCCGCAGACGTGGCACTGCTGTGCGCCGGCTTCGAGTGGCAGGACAGGCCCAAGGGCCCGGCCCACTATGTCAAGGCGATCCGCGAGCGGCTCGATCCCGACCATGGTGCCGAGAAGCTGCTCGACGACCACGAACTGCTGCCGGAAGGGCTGGCCACGCCGAACGAGCTGGTCGAGCACTTCCGCGAATCCCTCGGCAACAGTGGCGTCGACGTGACCCGCATCAACGACCAGCTGGCCGAGGCCGAGCAGAAGGTCGATGCGGCGATGCTGAAGCACTATGGTGCGGAATTCGCCAGTGCCTCCCGTTCGGCGGTGAGCACCGCGATCAACCGGGCGGGCATCCCGCGACCGCCGACCCATGTGCCGCCCGATCCGACGGGGATGATGGCGGCGAGCCGCAGCCTGTTCGCATCGATGCCGCGACCGGACGACATCCGCGGTGCGGCTTCGGCACAGCAGAACCTGGTGCGGCGGGCGGTGGGCGACAGCCTTCGTGACCAGGGTCTGGACCAGTCCGAGATCTCGCGCCTGCTGCATCCATCGCCGCCAGCGGTGGTCGATACGCCACGGCAGCTGATGTCGCGCTTCGACAGCATGATCGCCCAGGCCACCCGGACCCCCGATGTCCGCATGCCGCGCGTGGATCAGCGTCTGCGGGATCTGGTCGATCGCGCCGACTCGATCCAGGCGTCGATGAGCCGGGGTGTGGCCCACATGCAGCCGGCACCGCCGCCGTTGGCCCGCGATGTCGCCGCCCGCTGGCGCGACGGCGCGGCGCGCGCGCGGCAGGCCGGCCAGAGCTTCGCCGGCCTCAAGCTGAAATCCGGCGATTTCAGCGGCATGGACCTGTCCGGCGTCGATTTTTCCGGGGGCGAACTCGACGGCGTCGATTTCAGTGGCGCGACGCTGGTCGGCGCGAACTTCAGCAATGCCTGCCTTGCCCATGCCGACTTTCGCCAGGCCCGGCTCGACGGTGCATCGCTGGTCGGTGCCAACATCGGCCGGGCCGATTTCACTGAAGCCTCGTGCATCGGCGCGAGATTCACCGACGCCATCGTGCAGCATACGCGCCTCGCCAAGGCCAATCTCGAGCGCAGTGACTGGCAGGGGGTGACCCTGCTCGAAGTCGAAGCGGACGAAAGCCTGTGGCCGGGCGCACGGCTGTCGCAGGCCACGCTGATCAAGGGGCGCTTCGCCGGCAGCAGCTTCGTCGGCGCCGACCTGACGCGCGCGACGGTGCTGGAATGCACCCTGGCTGGTGCGGACTTTACGTCAGCGACGGCTGAATCGGCCGATTTCATCACCTGCAAGCTCGACGGCGCGCGTTTCGATCGCTGCCGTGCGCCGAACGTGCGCTTCGTCTATCGCAGTTCGCTCGATGGTGCCAGCTTCCGCGAAGCGGAGATGCCGAAGTCGAATTTTCGCGGCACGCCGCTCGCCCAATGCGACTTCGCGCAGGCGCTGCTCGACGGTGCCGATTTTTCGGAGGCGCGCTGCGTCGCCGGCTGTTTCGAAGCCAGCAGCCTCAAGGGCGCGCTGTTGATGAAGGCCGATTTCAGTCAGGCCCGGATGGCACAGGCCAACCTGATGCAGGCGGTGGCACAGCACGCCGTCTTCAACGGCGCCGACCTCACCGGCTGCAATCTGTTCGCGTCCGACCTCGCCCGGGTCGATGTCGACAGCGAAACCCGGCTCGCCGACGCCTACATGGCCAAGGCGCGGACGATGCCCCGCCGCAAGGTCGAGCCGCCGGCATCCGCGAGGAAGGACTCATGAGTGGGGTGGATGATCTCAAGGCCACGCTGGCCCGTGGCGAACCGGCCAGCGAAATCCGACTCGCCGGCAGCTCGCTGGCCGGCGAGGTCCTGAAGCGTGCCATCTTCAACGAATGCGATTTCTCGGGCTGCGACTTCAGTGGCGCCGACCTGCAGGAATCGTCGTTCGTCAATTGCACGCTCGACGGTGCGCATTTCGCCGAGGCCGATCTGCGGCTCGGCACCTTCCACGGCGCCAGCCTCAAGCAGGCCGTGTTCGACGGCGCGCGGCTGGTCGGCTGCACCTTCAACGAGTCCTCGCTGGAGGCGGCGGCATTCGACGGCGCCGACATGGAATTCGCCAACCTGGTGAAGTGCCGGCTCGCGGGCAGCCACTTCGTCGCCGCCCGGCTGATCCAGGCCAGCTTCGTCGAATGCCGCTTCGGCAAGGTCGCGCTCGACGATGCCCGATTTGCCAAGACCGTGTTCTACAAGGCCGACCTGCGCGAGGTGCGCTTCGTCAATCCCGGCGGCGACCAGTGCGTGTTCGCCGAATGCACGATGGGCGGCATGGATTTCAGCGCCGCGGCGTGGACCCGCAGCCAGTTCATGGATGCCGATCTGACCGGTGCCCGCTTCGCCGGTGCCCGATTGTCCGGCAGCAACTTCAAGGGTGCGCGCCTGACGGATGCCGACTTCAGCCGCATCGAAGGCCGGCACACCTTGTGGATCGGCGCCTGCGTCGATGGCGCCTGCTTCGACGACGCGCAACTCGATCAGTCGATCTGGATGGACGCCGAGGGCGAGCGCGCGAGCTTTCGCAATGCACGACTGGTGGAGTCGGTGCTGCAGAAGGCGAAGTTCCGCCACTGCAGCTTCGACGGCGCCAGCGTGCGCCATGCCGACATGGCCCACGCCGAACTCGGCGGCAGCCGCTTCGTCGGCACCGACATGACTCGCACCGGCCTGCGCGGCGTGCGTGCCGATGGTGCCGAGATGCCGAACCGGGGGCAGGCGGCGCCCGACGACGAAGAAACCGTAAAGGCGGAAAACTGGAGACCGGCCAACTAAAGCCGGCAGCAAGGAGAAGCGCAATGAATCTGACAGCGAACGCCCTGGTGACCGAGGGCATCATCCAGCAGATCGGGGAGGTCGAGAAGAGCGGTGAGGCCGGCGTCATGGTCTCCACCGGTGCCGGCATCGTCCGTGCGAGACTGGCCTTTTCGTGCCTGGTCCAGCCGGTTTGCGGAGACGTCGTGCTGCTGTCGCGGCGCGATGACGCATGCTTCGTACTGTCGATCCTCGAGCGCCGCAGCGATGCACCGGTCGAGATGCGCATCGCCGGCTCGCTGGCGATCGACGTCGCCGGCAACGCCACGCTGCAGGCGCGCGGGACGACGCGGGTCGCCGGCGGCGAAGCCGCAGAGTTGACGGCGGCCAAGGTCGACATCGCCGGCCAGGACGTCGAGGTCAGCGGCGAGCGGCTCAATCTGATCGGCAAGGCCTTCAACTGGTTCGCCGACACCTTCGACGGCACCGCCCGCGTGATCCGCCAGGTCAGCGACGTCTTTGCACTGCGCGCGCGCAGCCATTCCCGTCAGGTCGAGGACATGGAACTGGTGCGTGTCGGCCATCTCGACCTGAGGGCCGACAAGATCCTCAACATGAATGCCGAACACGCGATCGTCAAGTCGCGCGAACTGGTCAAGTTCGACGGCAAGCAGATTCAGGTGGGCTGAGCCATGTTCGCCAACTCGCAGATGGGCGGTGTCGATTTCGCGTTTCCCGACGTGTGTCTGACGCCGGTGCCGCCGTCACCGGTGCCGGTGCCGATCCCCTACCCCAACATCGCTGCCGGTCCGATGGGTGTGCCGGCGGCCTACAACGTGCTGTGGAGCTGTACCCCCGCCCACAACATGAGCACTGTCGTGCCGCTGTCCAACGGCGACAACCCCGGCGTTGCGATGGGCGTGGCCTCGGGTCTGGTGATGGGGCCGGCGCGGCACCTGACCGCGGCGTTCACGGTGCTGGTGGCCGGCATGCCCGCCACCCGGATGACCAGCATGTCGTTGCAGAACTCGACCAACGCGCCCGGCATGCGCATCGCGCCGAGCCAGGTGAACGTCCTGCTGCTGTCGCCGTGACGGCTCGCCGTCACACGCCTTCCGTCGCCCTCCCAGCGTTACAGATCGCCCGCCGCGTGCCGTTGACCGCAATTCGGGGGGCTGGCCGGACGCGCCACGTTCGCGGCCGGGGAAGCGGCCGGCCGCCGATTTGGGGCCATCGCCATTGCGTATAATCGAATGCCGTATCGTGCCTGGCGCTGCGGTCCGTGTGGCGGTCGCGGGCCCCGGGCGGACCTTCCTCTGGAGACAAGACTGATGCTGCATTCATTCCCGCTCGGCCGATCCCCGCTTTCGCTCCTCGCAGTCGCCTTTTGCGCGCTGCTGGCCGTCGGCTGCTCGTCGACGCCGGATCCGACGGTTGTCGCGGCAACCTTCCAGGCAGAAGAGAACCTGAATCCCGATTCCTCCGGGCGGCCATCGCCGCTGGTGGTACGCATGTACGAACTGAAGGCATTGTCGGCGTTCAAGGACGCCGATTTCTTCTCGCTGTGGGACAACGAGCAGCAGACGCTCGCCGGTGACCTCGTCGCCCGCGAGGAGATGGTGCTGCGCCCCGGCGACACCCACTCGATTCAACGCACCACCCAGCCCGGTACCCGGTTCGTCGGCGTGGTCGCCGCCTATCGCGACCTCGAGCGCGCAGTGTGGCGCGCCAGCGTGCCGCTGGTGGCGCACAAGACCCTGCCGCTGTCGATCAAGCTCGACAACCGCTCGGTGGCGATCACCGGTACCGCCCAGTAACCCATCAGCCCGGCGACCCGGGGTTGCCACGGGATGAGCTAGCCATGTCATGGAATAACAAGGTCATCTGGTCCGAGGGCATGTTCCTGCAGCCCCAGCACCTGCAGCAGAACGACCGCTACGTGGAGCGACTGGTCAATGGCCGGGTCGCACCGCTGCGGGCGTGGCAGTGGGGATTCGGCGAACTGGTGCTCGACGAGGACGCGCTGGCGCTCGGCAAGATTGCCCTCGCCTCGGCCAGCGGCTTGTTTCCGGACGGCACGCCATTCGACTTTCCCGGTACCGACCGCGGGCCCGAGCCGATCGAGCTGCCGGCCGAGATCAAGGATGAACTGATCGTTCTGGCCGTGCCGATGCGCCGCCAGGGCGGGCTCGACGCCGACGTCGCCGGCACCGGCCAGGCCGCGCTGGCACGCTTCGCGGCAATCGAGGCCGAGGTCGCCGACAGCACGCTGAACTCGGCCCAGACCGCGCTGGTCCAGGTCGGTCAGCTGAACGTGCGGCTGATGCGCCGCAGCGATGTCACCGACGCCTACGCCACCCTCGGTGTGGTCCGTGTGCGCGAGCGCCGGGTGGACAACCAGGTGGTGCTCGACAAGGCCTACATCGCGCCGACGCTATCGGTCCAGAGCAGTGCCTCGCTGGCCGGCTACGTTCGCGAGATACGCGGCCTGCTGCACCAGCGTGGCGAAGTGCTGGCGGCGCGCATGGGCCAGGCCGGGCGGGGCGGCGTCGCCGAGATCGCCGACTTCCTGCTGCTGCAGACGATCAATCGCTTCGAGCCGGTGTTCGATCATCTCGACCAGCAGGTACCACTGCATCCGGAGCGTCTGTTCGCAAGTTGCCTGATGCTGGCCGGCGACCTCGCCACCTTCTCGTCCGACAAGCGCCGTCCGGGCGGTTATCCGAGCTACAGCCAGGACGAGCTCGAACAGTGTTTTCCACCGCTGATGGTGGATCTGCGACGCTCGTTGTCGATGGTGCTCGAGCAGAACGCGATCCCGATCGAGCTGCAGGAGCGCAAGTACGGGGTGCGGGTGGCGATGGTGCCGGACAAGGAATTGTTCCGAAATTCGTCGTTCGTGCTGGCGGTCAATGCCGAGATCGCCGGCGAGGTCTTGCGCTCGCGCTTCCCGACCCAGACCAAGATCGGCCCGGTCGAGCGCATTCGCGATCTGGTCAACCTGCAGTTGCCGGGCATCGCACTGCGCGCGATGCCGGTCGCGCCCAGGCAGATTCCGTACCACTCGGGTTTCAACTACTTCGAACTCGAACGCAGCGGCGACCTGTGGAAGCAACTCAACAATTCCGGCGGCCTGGCGATGCACGTCGCCGGCGAGTTTCCGGGGCTCGAGCTGGAGATGTGGGCGATCCGCACGTGACCGCAAAGGCCGGCGGCACGTCGCCTTGCCGCCGACAACGACCGACGCGTGACGACGCGCGGTCAATTTCAGAACCAGGGATTCAAGGGCCATGAGTCAGGACGATCCGTTTTCCAAGCTGCCCTCAGACCGCACCTTGATCATGCCGTCGCCGGGGTCACGCCAGGGGCGCCAGGTCACCCAGTTCGGACCTCAGACGCCGCAACCCCAGCCGCAACCGATACCGCAGCAGCCGCCCCAGGCGAGCCCCGCGTCGGCCCAGATGGATCCTTCGGTGATGGCCTCGCTGTCGGCCGGCATCAGCCTCAACCCGCTGGTCGCCGAGGCCAGCTCGATGCTGATGGCCGGGCCCCAGCTGCGTACCTCGCACCACCCCGATCCGGCCGGCCTGCGTGACGCCCTGGCCTACTCCATCCGCCAGTTCGAGGAGCGGGTACGCGCCGCCGGCATTCCCAACGAGCAGGTAGTCGCGGCGCGCTACTGCCTGTGCACCTACCTCGACGAATTCTGCGGCAGCACGCCGTGGGGAGGCTCCGGCGTGTGGGCGCGCCAGAGCCTGCTGGTGATGTTCCACAACGAAACCTGGGGTGGCGAGAAGTTCTTCCAGTTGCTGGCGCGGCTGGCCGAGAACCCGGGCGCCAACCGCAATCTGCTCGAACTGATGTACGTGATGCTGTCGCTTGGCTTCGAAGGGCGCTATCGGGTGATCGACAACGGGCGTGCCCAGCTGGATACCGTGCGCGAACGCCTTCATCAGATGATCCGCAACCAGCGTGGTGAATTCGAGCGCGAACTGTCGCCGAACTGGCGCGGGACCCAGGTCGAGCGTCACAAAGTGCTGGCGATGCTGCCGGTCTGGGTGGTCGCCGCCCTCGCAGCGCTGATCGTGGTCGCGGCCTACATGGGCTTCAGCTTCTCGCTGACCAACCAGTCCGATCCGGTGTTCAACCGAATCCTCGGCATCCGCTCGAGCTCTGCGGTGCCGCCCAAGCCGCGCCCGCCAGCCGAACGGCCGCGCCTCGCGACCTTCCTCGAGCCCGAGATCAAGGCGCACCTGGTGACGGTCAGCGATCTCGACGACCGCAGCGTGATCACGATCCGTGGCGATGGCTTCTTCGAACCCGGCAGCGCCACCGTGGCCGAGCGCGTGCGACCGCTGCTGGTGCGCATCG
Organism: Rhodocyclaceae bacterium; assembly: GCA_020445765.1. Taxonomy (GTDB): domain Bacteria; phylum Pseudomonadota; class Gammaproteobacteria; order Burkholderiales; family Rhodocyclaceae; genus Cognatazoarcus. The sequence continues at coordinate 14,596 of JAGRFY010000152.1, forward strand.
CCGACGCCCTCAATTCGGTGTCCGGCCGCATCCTGATCACCGGCCATACCGACAGCCAGCCGATCCGCACCGCGCGCTTCCCGTCGAACTGGCATCTGTCCCAGGAGCGGGCATTGAACGTCGAGAAGATCCTCGGGCAGCAGGTCGAGGTGGCGCGCATGCGGGCGGAGGGCATGGCCGATTCGGAGCCGGTCGCCAGCAACGAGACTGCCGAAGGGCGGGCCCGCAACCGCCGTGTCGAGATCACGCTGATGGTCGCACGGGGCGACAACTGAGAGTCGAGGACGCCTGACATGAAGAAGATTCTCGCAACCCTGCTGCTCGTCCTCGGCATCCTCGCGATCTGCCTGGTGATCTGGTTCGTCGGGCCGATGGTGTCGATCGGCGAGTTTGCGCCGCTGGCGACGCGGATGGCGCGCTGGGTGCTGATCGGCCTGATCGCCGGCACCTATCTGGCCTGGAAGCTGTGGAAGGTGATTGCCGCCCGCCGCAAGAACAAGGCGATGATGAACGACCTGCTGGTGTCGTCGGCGAAGAGCGCCGCGCCGGCCGAGCCGTCGGCCTCGCAGCAGGAGGTGGCCGAACTCAAACGCCGCTTCGAAGAGGCGGTCAAGGTATTCCGCGACATGCAGTTGAACGTCGCCGGACGCAAGGGCGGCGGCCTCGCGAGCCTGTTCAGCCTGTCCGGCAAGCAATACCTCTACCAACTGCCGTGGTACGTCTTCATCGGTGCGCCGGGCTCCGGCAAGACCACCGCGCTGGTCAATTCAGGCCTGCAGTTCCCGCTCGCCGAGAAATTCGGCACGGCCTCGATCAAGGGCGTCGGCGGTACCCGCAACTGCGACTGGTGGTTCACCGACGAAGCCGTGCTGCTCGACACCGCCGGCCGCTATACCACCCAGGAGTCGGACCGCAACGTCGACGCCGCCGCGTGGCAGGGCTTTCTCGACCTGCTCAAGCGATTCCGCCCGCGGCGACCGATCAACGGCATCATCCTGACCATCAGCGCAGGTGATCTGCTGCAGCAATCGCCTGCCGAGCGCGAGATGCACGCCCAGGCGGTGCGCACCCGCATCCAGGAACTGCACGAGCGCTTCAAGATCGCCTTCCCGATCTATGTGCTGGTCACCAAGACCGACCTGCTGGCCGGATTCATGGAGTTCTTCGGCGACCTCGGCCGGGACGAACGTGCGCAGGTCTGGGGCACCACCTTCCCGTACGTCGAGAACCAGTCCACCGATGCGTCGCTGGCGACGCTGGCGACCGAGCTCGAGGCGCTCCAGCGCCGCATCGTCGACCGCATCCCGGATCGCCTCCAGGCCGAGCGCGATCCCGGTCGCCGGGCAGCGATCTTCGGTTTCCAACAGCAGTTCGCTGGCGTGCGACCGGCGCTAGGTGCCTTCCTCGAGCGGGTGTTCGCGGTCTCCAAGTACGAGCAGCCGCCAATGCTGCGAGGGGTCTATTTCACCAGCGGCACACAGGAGGGCAGCCCGATCGACCGCGTCCTCGGCGGCCTGTCGCGGGCGCTCGGCATCGACCGCAGGATGCTGCCTCCGCAGGCCTCCAGCGGCCGCAGCTACTTCCTCACCGGGCTGCTGAAGAACGTGGTGTTCTTCGAGCGCGCGCTGGCCGGCACCAACCTCAAGTGGGAGCGCCGGCGCAACCTCGTGCAGTGGGGCGCATACGCGATCGCGGCACTGGTCACGGCCGGCCTGGTATCGCTGTGGGCAGTGAGCTATTCGCGCAACCAGGGCTACCTCGAAGAGGTGACGACGCAGACCCAGGCGGCGGAACAGCAGGTCGCGGAACTGCCGCCCCAGCTGTCCAGCGACGTCGTGCCGCTGCTGCCGATCCTCGAACGCGTGCGCTCGGTCGCCGAGACCCCGGCGGTCGGCGCCGGCCGCGCGCCGACGATGATGGGCTTCGGCCTCTATCAGGGCGACAAACTTGGTTCGGCCGCGCGCACGGCCTACGACCGGCTGCTCACCGATGCCTTCCTGCCGCGGCTCGCGCTGCGCATCGAGGAGCAGGTGCGGCAGGCCGACCCGAGCAATCTCGAATACACCTACGAGGCGCTGAAGGCCTACCTGATGATCAACGAGGCCGGTCCGTTCGATGTCGATGCGTTGAGGGCATGGATCCGCCTCGACTGGCAGCGGACGCTGCCGCGGGAGGTCACCGAGCAGGAACGGTCCAATCTGGTGGCACATCTCGACAACCTGCTGGCGCTCGGTACGCCGCGCTCGCCGGTGCCGCCCGATCAGGCGCTGATCGCCCAGACCCGACAGACCCTGGCGCGCTACCCGCTGGCCGACCGCGTCTATAGCCGGCTCAAGCGCCAGGGCGTCGGCGAGAATTTCGCCGAGTTCACAATCGCGCGTGCTGGCGGCGCCGCCGCGCCGCTGGTGTTCGAACGCAAGAGCGGCGACCCGCTGACCAGCGGCGTGGCCGGCATGTACAGCTACGACGCCTACCACACCGCGTTCGTCAGCGCCGCCGACAAGGTGTCCAAGCAGATGGCGTCCGAGAACGGTTGGGTGCTCGGCCTGGTCGAGCCCGAGAAAGGCGTTGCAGCGCAAGCCGCCGCGGTGCTCGACGACGGCTCCAGACAGCTCGCCCAGGACGTCCGCCGGCTCTATCTCGAAGACTATGCAAACACCTGGGAGCACTTCGTCAATGATATCCGGCTGAAGCGCTCGTCCAACCTGCAGGAGAGCATGCAGCTCGCGCGCATCCTGTCGGCGGTGGATTCGCCGCTGGTGCCGCTGCTCGAAGGCATCGCCCGCGAGACCACGCTGTCGGAGAAGCGCGAGGACGAAAAGACCATCGTCGACCGCACCACCGAGAAGTTCAGCTCGGCCACCGAGGATCTGGTCAAGATCCTCGGCGGCGGCGGCGACGACAAGCGGCGCGTGGTGCGCAACGACCTCGAGAAGAGCATCGTCGACGATCGCTTCGCGGCGATCCGCCGGATGGTGTACGCGCCGCCAGGCGGCAAGCCGCCGATCGACGGTACGCTGCAGCTCATCAACGACGTCTACACCTTGCTCGCCGCCACCGACACCGCGATCAAGAGCGGCAATGCGCCGCCCCAGAGCGAGGTGCCGAATCGGGTCAAGGCCGATGCCAGTCGCCTGCCGCAGCCGGTGCGAGGCATCTTGCAGACGTTGTCGGCGACCAGTGCCAGCCAGGCCCTCGGCGCCACCCGGCGCAACCTGTCACAGGGGGTCGGCAGCCAGGTCGGCGACTTCTGCCGCCAGGCCATCGCCGGCCGTTACCCCTTCGTCAAGAGCAGCAACCGCGACGTCACGCAGGACGATTTCGCGCGCCTGTTCGCGCCCGGCGGCATCTTCGACGACTTCTTTCAACGCGAACTCGCCCAGTACGTCGACACCTCGACCCGCAGCTGGTCGTTCAAGAAGGTCAACGACCAGTCCATGGGTGGCAGCGGCAACCTCGTCCAGTTCCAGAACGCGGCGACGATCCGCGACGTCTTCTTCCGTGGCGGCGGTCGCACGCCGAACCTGCGACTCGATTTCAAGCCGATCGAGATGGACGCGGCGATCACCCAGTTCATCCTCGATGTCGACGGTCAGCTGGTGAAGTACAGCCATGGCCCGCAGGTGCCGCAGAGCGTGCAGTGGCCGGGACCGCGCGGCAGCACCCAGGTGCGGGTCTCGATTACCCCGCCGGCGCCCAACGGCACCTCCGGTGTCGTCACCGAAGGGCCGTGGGCCTTGTTCCGGCTGCTCGATCGCGCGACCATCGAGTCCACCAGCCTGCCGGAGCGTTTCCGGGTGACCTTGTCGGTGGCCGGGCGCAATGCGGTGTTCGAGGTGACCGCCAACAGCGTCCAGAACCCGTTCAGGCTGAACGCAATCGAGCGGTTTTCGTGCCCCAGCGGGCTTTGACGAGGAGATCCGGTGTTCGGATTCGGCGCATCCAGCCAGCCACCCGAAAGTGTGCCGCCCGGCTGGTTCGGCAAGCTGCCGGCAACCGGCGACTTCGTCTCGCGGCGGTTGCCGGGCGAGTTCGTATCGAGCTGGGACGCCTTCCTCGGCGATGCCATTGCCGGCAGCCGGGCGCTGCTCGGCGAGACCTGGCTCGAGCACTATCTGGCGAGTCCGATCTGGCAGTTCGTCGTGTTCCAGCCCCTGTGCGGCCCCGGCGCCTGGGTCGGCCTGATGATGCCCAGCGTCGATCGCGTCGGCCGATATTTTCCGCTGACCATCTGCAGCCGGCTGGCGATGATTCCCGACACCATCGAAGGCGCGGATTCCCTGCTCGACTGGCTCGGCACGCTGGAGGGAGCGGCCCTCGGCGCGCTCGATCCGGAAGCCAGTCTCGACGACTTCGAAGCCGCCCTGAGGCGCCAGAACGATCTCTCGCCGTTGCCGGCCGAACACGTGGCGGGCATGCTGCCCCACAGCCGCGATGCGCTCGCGCCCGGCTTGTTCATGCTGCGCGAGGGCCCGGAACTCAGCAGCTGGCTGGCCCAGGCCTTCGTCGATCCGTCACGGCTGGCCGGCCACAGCATCTGGTGGTCGTTCGCGCTGGATGGCGATCGCATCCCGGCCGCGGTGCTGCGAGGACTGCCGGGGTCCCAATCCTACGCACGGATGATCGGCGCCAGCTTCTGACATGACCAAAGACCCCTCCGGATTTCCGACCACTTGCCCGCCGCACCCGAGCCATGGCCTCTCCTGCTGAACACCAGACCCGGATTTCGAGCGACCTGCCGCCGGACGAGCCGCCCGGCAACGCGCTGCCGATCGGTTCGCGCATCGCCGAGTTCGAAATCACCGGCATCGTCGGCGAGGGTGGCTTTGGCATCGTTTATCTGGTGTACGACCATTCCCTCGAGCGCAGCGTCGCGCTGAAGGAATACATGCCGTCGTCGCTGGCGGCAAGGGTGGCGGGCACATCCGAGGTGCGGATCAAGACCAAGCGCAATGCCGAGACCTTCAAGGCCGGCCTGCGCAGCTTCGTCAATGAGGCGAAGGTGCTGGCCCAGTTCGATCATCCGGCGCTGGTCAAGGTCTATCGCTTCTGGGAGGAAAACGGAACCGCCTACATGGTGATGCCGTACTACCAGGGGATCACGCTCAAGGACTGGTTGCGGGAACACGGCGAGGCCCCTGACGAAGCCACGCTGAAGCGGCTGCTCGGACCGGTGCTGGAGGCGCTCGACGTGATCCACCGGGCGCAGATCTTCCATCGCGACATCGCGCCGGACAACATCCTGCTGCTCGACGGGGAGCGGCCCCTGCTGCTGGATTTCGGTGCCGCCCGCCGCGTCATCGGCGACATGACACAGGCGCTGACGGTGATCCTCAAGCCCGGCTATGCACCGATCGAGCAGTACGCCGAGGTGCCCGGGATGAAACAGGGCGCGTTCACCGACATCTACGCACTGGGCGCGCTGATCTACTACGCAATCGTCGGCCGCACACCGCCGCCGTCGGTCGCCCGCATGGTCAACGACGGCATGGAGCCGCTGGCCAGCCAGGCAGCCGGCCGCTACAGTGCCCAGTTCCTCGAAGGCGTGGACCGCTGCCTGGCAGTCCGTCAGGAAGACCGGCCCCAGTCGATCCGCGAGATGTGGGGCCTGCTCGGCATCGATGCGGAGCAGTTTACCCAGGTGATGCCGTCGGCCACCACCGCCGACGAGCGCGCGCGTCGCCTGGAAGAGGTGGACAAGGCTTCGCGCTCGCCGCTGCCGGCGGTGCTCGGCGCACTGGCCCTGGTCGGCGCGGCGGCCGCAGCCTGGTATTTCGCAGGCCGGACGCCGCCGGCCGAGCCCGAGCAGGCGAGGCCGATCGGCAGCACCACGATCGCATCCAGTCAGCCGGAACCGCTGCCGGCGACGGTTGCTGCCACGCCGACGACTGAACCGCCGGCCGCGCCAACGCCCCCGCCGGCAGCCGAACCCGCCGAGGTTGCGCCCGCGCCGAGCGAACCGGTGTCGGCAACGCCGCCCGATGAGCGGCCTCAGGCCGCGCCGCCCGTGGTGCCCGCCCCGCCCGTCGTCGCTGCGCCGGATCCGGTGTCTTTTCTGCAGGGTGCCTACAGTGGGCGGGATGCCGGGCGACGGGTGAACGTCGACGTCAATCGTACCCGTGTACGAATCGGCCGGGACAAGCCGTCGTTCCGTGTGCGCAGTTCCGATTCCGGCTATCTCTACGTGTTCATGGTCGGAACCGACTCCGAACACCTGATCGTGCTGTTCCCCAATAGTATCGACGGCGACAACCGGATCGCCGCGGACACGCCGCTGACCCTGCCGCGCAGCGGCTGGTCCTTCGTCGCCGGCGGACCGGCCGGCACCAACCACCTGCTGGCCGTGGTTTCGGACGCGCCGCGCGATTTCAGTGCCAGCGGCGTCGAGCATGGCGAACCATTCGATGAATTCCCGCTCGAACGGATCGCGGAGATCGCTGCGCAGCGCGGCGGAGCCCGTGGCTTCATCGTCGGCGATGCCGACTGTGCCGGCGCGAGTGCCTGCAACGACGCCTACGGTGCGGTGCTGTTCTCGATCGAGGAGATCGAGTAGCGGTCACGTGCGGCCCAGAGGGCGCCGTCAGCGCGCACCCGCATCGGGCCTGAGGCAAGGCGTCGGTCGAGACCGTGTCCTCGCCGGGCGTTCCAAGTGAGGTGTTGGATTCCGTCTCGGATGGTGCCGGATTTCACGGCCAGAATGCACGCGCATCGCGTGTGGAGAGCGAATGGGGCACGTCGGGCGTGAGCGAGCGGGTTCATGACGCAAGCGGATCAGCGGAAGAAGTCAGGCTGGGCTGCCGCCCGCCGCGAAGTCGGGCTGCTCGCGGGCTTGCTGACGCTGGCCGCAATGGTGGCATTCGGAGACCACTGGCTGAATTCGATGTCCGGTCGGTGGATTCCGTTGCTGCTCTTCGCATGGCTCTTTGCCAGCATGCTGTGGCTGTCGTTTTCGGTCGTCCACCATGCAGATTGCCTGGCCGCCAGGTTGGGCGAACCCTATGGCACGCTGATCCTGACCATCGCGGTGATCGTCATCGAAGTCGTGATGATTTCGGCGGTGATGCTGACCGGTGCCCGCAATCCCGAACTCGGCCGCGACATGATGTTTGCCGTGCTGATGATCGTGCTCAACGGTCTCGTCGGCATTTCGCTGCTGCTCGGCGGCATTCGCCATCTCGAGCAGACCCACAATCTGCAAGGCGCGAACACGTTCCTTGCGGTGCTGTTGCCGCTGGCGACCCTGTGCCTGATTCTGCCCAACTTCACGCAGTCCACCGCCGTCGGAACCTACTCCAGCGTCCAGATGATCTTTGCGATACTCGCATCGGTCGGACTCTACGGTGCCTTTCTTATCGCACAGACCCTGCGTCATCGGGGCTATTTCCAGACGCAGGAAGTCGCGGACGACCACCACGACGATCATCACGGGCTGGTACTGCGATCGATCGGCTTCCACGTGGCGATGCTGCTGGCCAACATGTTGCCGATCATCCTGCTGTCGAAGAGCATGGCGAAACTGATCGACTACGAGATCAGTGCCCTTGGCGCGCCTGTCGCGCTCGGCGGCGTCATCATCGCGGTGCTCGTGCTCGCGCCGGAGGGCCTCGCGGCAGTCAAGTCGGCACTGGACGACCGCCTGCAGCGGTCGATCAACATCTGCCTCGGATCGGCACTTGCCACGATCGGCATGACGGTGCCGGCAATCCTGATCATCGGCATGGCGACTGACAGCAAGGTCGTACTGGGTCTGGGCCCGGTCAACTCGGTCCTGTTCGTGACCACCGCCGTCGTTTCGGTCGTGACGCTTTCCGGCCGCAAGACCAACGTCATCCACGGTGTGGTACACCTGATTCTGTTTCTCGCCTATCTGGTGATGCTTTTCGACTGAACGCGAGTGCGTTGCGATACTGGACGCTTGGAGACGATTGAAACATGACCGGTGACATCCGACTTGCGACCGGCCTCGATCGGGACGAGATTCGGAATGTGCACCTGCGCGCCTTTCCGGAACCGGAGAATCGGACAGTGGCGGGCCTCGCGATCGAACTGTTGGGCGCGACAACCCGCCCGGACACGCTCGGGCTGGTGGCCGAGGTGGATGGCCTCGTCATCGGCCACATCGCCTTCAGTCCCGTCACCGCGGATCTCGACGAGGGCTGGTCCGGCTACATCCTGGCTCCGCTCGGTGTCGTGCCCGAGTACCAGCAGGCTGGCGTCGGCTCGAGCTTGATCGAAGCTGGCATGGCGCGCTTGTCGGGTGATGGCGTCGACGTGGTGCTCGTCTATGGCGATCCGAACTATTACGGCAGGTTCGGCTTCGCCGCGGCTGTGCGCTTCCTGCCGCCCTATGAATTGCAGTATCCGTTCGGCTGGCAGGCGAAGCAATTGCATGACGATTCGTCCGACAACCGGATTACGCGGATTTCGTGCGTCGCGGCGCTATGTGATCCGTCCTTGTGGTGAACACGCGGGCGACGGGGCAGTCCCGCCCAGTCGAAACCTCGATCTCGTCGGGATGCGCCGCCGGCTGCCATGACAAAGGCGTCGGGCGTGGCTTCATGCGTCCGCCGACCCGAATCGCACCCCTCGGAACTTGGATCGTCTTGCGGGAGATTATCGGCAGCATCGAGCCAGATTGACGCCACGATTCGACCGGGCTGTTGCTCGCAACAGACGGAGTCGAAAAAACTTACATGCCGCATGAATGCGTGGGTCATGGGGAGACTACGCGAAAAGCATGTTATTGAATATCAATATCTTGTGATTCATGGCGCGTGTCTTGCATGCTGTCGCCTCGCAACTGTGACAGAAGGAGGCGATAGATGAAGGCTTCGATCTGGATGGCAGCAGGCGCGATGCTCCTGGCCGGCACGGCGCAGGGCGCAGCGGTCAATTTGAGCACATGGACCAATGAAGGCGGCGGCAACTGGTCGCTTGCAGCGGACAACAACTCTGTCCGACAAACGCTAAACGGTCCACCGACGGTTTTCTATTCGGATTTCAATGGTCAGGGCATTGCCCTTTCCGGTGAGATCACGGTGCAAACCGGATCTGATGACGATTACATCGGATTTGTCCTCGGGTTTTCACCGGGTGATGTCTCCGCTGCTGCCACGGACTTCATTCTGGTCGACTGGAAGCAAGGTACACAGCCCTTCTTTGGCTGTACGGCCCAAGCCGGTCTTGCCGTATCGCGGGTGACAGGCGGTCTGCCTGATAACGCGGCGACTTGGTGCCACAACAGCCCGTCGGTTACCGAGCTCGCCCGCGGCAGCAATCTGGGTTCGGTCGGCTGGGCCGACAATACGACCTATGCTTTCGACCTGCTGTTCACCGCCGCTCAGATTCAGGTCTTCGTAGATGGCGTGCTGGAGCTCGACATCACCGGCACATTCAATGACGGCCGATTTGGCTTCTACAACTATTCGCAATCGACGGTCCTTTATTCTGCGATCGAGGAAGAGGTGGTTCCCCCCGGTCCGAATCCGTCGGTTCCCGAACCCGCGACCCTCGTGCTGCTGGGCGCAGGCATCGCCTGCTACCGTCTGACGAGAAGATCTTGATGCTGCGGCCGCCGGGTGGGAAACCGGCCTGAATGGACAATCCGAAGCGGGGGTTTCGCTTCCCGCCAACAGTCTTGCGCCTGCGCTTCAGGCTGGTCGATCAGACTTCGCGGTAGGCGTCCCGGGCAGGTTTTCAGCCCAGGCGCCGCAACTCGCCCAGCAGCGCATTGCGGTCGGCCGGCTCGGCGACCTCGCCGGCGAGGCTGTCATGGAACTGATCGAGACTGGCCGCTCGCTTGGCCGCGCGTCTGACCACGACCCTGGCGATCGGGCCGATGTGGCGGGCAAGCAGGCGACTGGCGGCATCGAGCACCGTATCAGGAATCTCCAGACGCTGGCCGCCCAGCACCCGGGTCTCGGCCAGTACCGCCTGGCTGCCGGTCTCCATCGGGCTGGCGGCCGTGCCGCTGCGCCGCGCGAGGAATGCGTCGCGGTCGGGCCCGGCCGGGAGCTTTTCGGCGAGTGCGTCGTAGAGTTCGTTCAGCGTGTTTGCACGGCCGGCGGCGCGCCGGACCATGACGCTGGCGACCGGGCCGATCACCGATGCCAGCTCCCGTTCGACGCTGGTCAGCGTGCTGTTCTCGATGCGTGAGGCCGACTGGGTCAGACCGCGGCTCGACGAGCTGCCGGTCACGGCTGTCGCTGCGGCGGGATCATAACGCGGCTTGCCAAGCTGGCCGACCGTGCGGATCACCGTTTCTTCGGAGACGCTCGGTGCCTCCTGCATGTCGAGCTCGTGTTCGAGGGCGAGCCGCAGCGTGTCGCGGAAGGCGCCAGCGCTCGGATAGCGCTCTTCCGGCCGCTTGGCCAGAGCCCGCGCGACGATTCGCTCGAAGGCCATCGGCACGCCGGTGTGCACCTGCGACGGCGGCACCGGCTCTTCGTGGCAGATGCGGTAGGCGAGGGATTCCATCGAGCCGGTAAACGGTCGCTGACCGGAAAGCAGCTCGTAGAGCATCACACCGACCGCGAACACGTCGGACCGGGCATCGGCCGGAAGCCCCATGAACTGTTCCGGCGACATGTAGCTGGGGGTGCCGATGACGGTACCGACCTGGGTCAGCTCGGAGGACTCCAGCCGGGCGACGCCGAAATCGGTGATCTTGACTTTGCCCTTGCTGGTGATGATCAGGTTCGACGGCTTGATGTCGCGATGGACCACGCCTTGCTCGTGGGCGTAGGCGAGGCCGTCGAGCAACTGCATGACGACGCTGACCGAGTCGGCCAGCGGCATGACGCCGATCTGATGCAGGTATTCCTTGAGCCCGAAGCCCTCGACATACTCCATGGCAATGAAGCTGATGTCGTGGTCCTCGCCGTACTCATAGACGCCGACGATCGCCGGATGGCTGAGCCGACCGGCCGCTCGGGCTTCATTGCGGAAGCGGGCGATGGCGTCGGCGACGCCGGACTCGAGACAGTCCCGCCGGATCGTCTTGAGCGCGACGGTGCGCTCGATCGCCGGGTCATAGCCGCGATAGACGGTTCCCATGCCGCCGCGTCCGAGGACGCCGACGATCTCGTACTTGCCCAGGCGACGTGGATGCTCGGACATCGGTCAGTACTCCCGCCCCGGCGACGCCGCCAGCGGACCGGTGGCGTCCGCCACGTCGCACGGTGCGAGGCCGGGCGGGGTTGGCTGGTCCGGAGATCTGGCATCGTCGCGCGTGGTCTTCATGCTGGCGGTCGGCCCGGCAAATGTCCGGGCTACTCCTCGATCATCCGGAAGGCCTGCACCAGGCTCTTCTTCATGCGGCCGAAGGCCTGGGTGAGCTGGGCGATCTCGTCGTGGCCGTCGGCCTCCAGTTCGCCGGCCTCGAGGTTGCCGAGACTGACTTCGTCCGCCACCCTCGCCAATCGGTTAACCGGGCGGATGACCAGCGCGTTGAGCAGCAGGTTCAGGGCGATGAAGATGAAGGCGAAGACACCGGCGAGCGAACCCATGAACAGCACGAAGGTCTGCTTGGCGCGTTCGAACGGAACCGAGGTCGGTACCGAGACGATCTGCGCGCCGATCACCTCGTCGAGCTGCCAGCCGAAGCCGTTGGCATTGCCGTAGCGGGCGATCATGGTCTTCGGTGCGGCATCCACCGTGCTGTGGCACTGCAGGCAGCCGGGGCTCTTAATGCGGATCGGGCGGGCCAGATAGAGCGATTCGCCCTGCGGCGTGTCGCGCATGCCGATCAGTTCCGGGCGGTCGGCGACATTGCGGAACAGGTTGACGACGTCGGCCTCCCAGTCGGTGGCGCGATCGCGCGGATTGGTGGGGTTGAGGGTGGCTTCCTTGTAGATGTACTCGGGGTGGTTCTGGCGCAGGGTTTCGAACGTCTCCTGGGCGCCGTAGGCGGGCACCGATTGCGGCAGGAACTCGTACTTCATCTGGGTTGCCAGCAGCGGTTTGATCTGGGTGTTGGTGTAGGTCCGCACCGCCGACGCGGCTTCCATCATGATGCGCGCGTTCTGCACGATCTCGTCGCGGGCGTTGTTCTGCAGCACCTGCCATGACAGCAGGCCCGACGCGGCGAAGCCGGCCAGGAACACCACGACGAACACCAGATTGAACTTGACCACCAACTTCATCGGTTCCTCCTTTTGGGGTGAGTCGCGTCGTGTGCCTCGAAGGTTTCGTAAACTGCACCGGCGGCTGCGTTGCGGGCAGCCGCCGGCAGACCAGATCCTTAACGACTTCTGGCGTTACGACTTGACCGCCTACTTCAGGGTCGTGATCGTGACCCGGCGGTTTTCGGGGGCGGTCGGGTCGTCGACGTTGAGCAATTCGCTCGAACCCTTGCCTTCCGCCTTCAGCCTTCCGCGGTTGATGCCGTGGGTGCCGACCAGATAGTTCATGACGCTCTCGGCGCGGGCCTGCGACAGCCGGTAGTTGAGGTCGTCGCCCCCACGCGGATCGGCGTGGCCCTCGATCGCGAAATTGAACTTGGCCAGCGAATCGGCCTGCAAGGCCTTGCCGACGACGTCGAGCGAATGCTTGGCCTCGTCGCGCAGTTCCGCCGAGTTGGTCTCGAAGGTGATCAGCAGGGAGGCTTGCGCCTTCTTGGCAACCTGAGAGCCCGGTTGCTCGGCCGGCTCGCGCATGACCTTGATCGAGCGCGTGCGCACCGACGGCCCGGCGCCCGGGCTTGCACCCTCGGGGTCGGCATGGGGGGTCAGCGCTTCGATCAGCGCCGATTCAGTGATGTCGCTGCCGCGCAGGACGCGCTCCTGGGCCTGGCCGACCAGCGGCAGGCACGCGAGCACCATCATCGCGACGGCGTGTTTGGCGGATTTCATCGAGTTTCTCCAGGACGGACGTGTTGCATGATCAAACATAGCACGCGGGGATGAGCGGCGACGTGACCCAGTGCGTGGTCTACTGCGTATCGCCCGGTGGGTTTGCCGGTGGCCGCGCTCACTGCCCGCCAACGACATGGGTGCGGGTGTCGTCGTCGTCGAGCCAGATCGCGATCGCGGTGTAGTTGTCGTGGCCGGGGCGGGCATTGGCGAGCAGCTCGGCCTCCATCAGTTCGAGCCAGTGACGGGCCGAGCCGGCCTGTTCGAGCAGCTCCAGCATGCGCTCTTCGTGGACGAATTCCCACCAGCCATCGGTGCACAGCAGGAAGATGTCGTTGTGCCGGACCTGCAGCGGATGGGCCGCGAAGCTTGCCTCGAAATCGTCTTCGGTACCGAGGGCCGACAGCAGGACACTGCGCTGCGGATGCGAGCGCAGCGCGTCGAGATCGGCGTAGCCCGCATCCACCAGGCTCTGGACGACGCTGTGATCGCGCGTCTGGTGAAGGATGCGGCCATCGCGGATGCAGTAGAGGCGGGAGTCGCCGACGTGGCCCCATACCGCCTGGTTGCGCATCCGATCCACTGCCAGCATGACCACGGTCGATCGCATGTTGCGCAGTTCGGCGACCGCGTACTGCTGCTCGATCACCGCTTCGTTGGCGTCCTGCAGCAGCTCGGCAACGGTTTCGATGCCGGCTTCGCCGAGCGCCTGGAAGTTGCGGGCGATCACTTCGACGGCGATGCGCGACGCGACGTCACCACCGCCGTGGCCACCGGCGCCGTCGCAGACCACCCAACAGGCGGCCTCGTCGCCGATCCAGACCGCGCTCGAGTCCTCGTTGTAGCCGCGGCCGCCGGGCTGCGACAAGGTGGCAGTGTCGAAATCCACGTCGCTCCCCGCTTCAGGCCTGCTTGTCCTGCGCCTGTTCGAGGCGCTCGATCTGTTCTTCGTAGGCGCGCAGGAACTCCTTGCCGAACAGGGTGTGGAAGTCGTCCTCAGCTTCGCGCGAGATATCCTCGTACATCTCGATGTAGAGATCCCAGAGTTTCGCCTTGCGGTGCATCGGCAATACGCTGTCCATCACCGACTTGCGCGTCAGGCGGCGTTCCAGCACCGACGGCGTGAAGCGCTTCAGCACCCCTTCGAGGGCCGCGCGCATGCCGGCAACGAAGCCGAACTGGTGCGAGCGCAGATCGTTGTAGGCATCGCGCATGGCCTCGCTCGGCGTCATGAAGCCCTTGCGCCTCGGTCCGAACAGATGGGCCAGCGCCATCGACAGGTCGGGCGAGAACTTCAGCGGGTTGTTGTCCTTGCTGACGATCATCGTGACGTCGGCCTTGACCTCGCGCTTGGTCATCGCCCGCGCCAGCAGAAGGTCCAGCGTGCCCTGGGTGCTCTCGCGCAGCAACTCGCCGATGCGCTCCATCACCTCCGGCGTCAGCGGAGCGCCGAGCGGCAATTCCGCCACGCCGAGGCCGCGCTTCAGCGCTGCGAGCAAGATGTCGCCGTCGGCGCCGCCGCTGTGCGGGGGGGGCGCCGCGATCGCGGCGGCAGGCGGTGACTTCGGCGGTTCCGGCGCAGCTGCCGGGCGTGCCTCGTGCTTGTGCGCTGCGGCCGCTTGGGCCGCCGGTGCGGCGGGTCTTGGCGCTGCCGATGGCGCCGGTGCCGGTGCCGGTGCCTTCGAAGCCTTGTCGAGCGGCGCCCGCAACATCGTGTCGTCGGGAATCGCCGAGGCCGCCGGGAGCTTGAACGACGCGTTGATCTCGGGCACGTCGTCGCGTTCGCTCTGCGGGGCTACCGGCCTCGCGGCGCCGCCAAAGGCCACCAGCGGATCGGTTTCCGCAGTGCCGAGCCCGTCATTGCCGTTGCTGCCCAGCGCTGAACCAGAGAACGGATCGACGGCAGACTTGCCCTTGTCGAGCGCGAACAGCGAATCGAGGTCGGCGGATTCGCCGAAGTTGTTACGCGCGATGCCGTGCTCGGACAGGCCGAGGTTGTCCGGCAATGGCGCGTCCTTCGGCTTCTCGGGCGGAGCCGCCAGCGGGTCGGCGAACGGATCGAAATCGTCCGGGATGCCGCTGGCCGCCGGTGGCGCAGCGGCGGGTTGGCCGATGCCGGTGAACAATCCGGTGTCGGACGGGGCTGGCGATCTCGGCGTGGCGGGCGCCGCTGCCGGCGCAGGTCGCGGCTGCTCGGCGAACGGATCGGGAATCGGCGCAGCAGGCGCGGCACTGCCGAGCAGGTCGCCAAGTCCGCCATCGGCCGGCGCAGGTGACGGCCCGTCGAACAGACCCAGCGGGTCGGCACCAGAAGCCGATGGCGCCGCGGATAACGGTGCCGGCGGCGGCTCGGCGATGGGCGCTTCGTTCGCTGTGCTGACCTGGATCACGTACTCGCCAATCGCCAGCACGTCGCCGTCATCGAGTGGCGCGGTCATGCCGTGGCCGATCGGGCGCCCATTCAACAGAACCGGATTGGAGCCTTGGTCCGCGACCGAGAACTGCCCGTCGCGACACATCACCTTGGCATGGATGCGCGAGACGTGACGCTCCGGATCGGGAAGGAACAGGCGGTTGTTCTCCGATCGACCGATCGTGCCGCCCGCGCTGTCGAAGGTCGCTTCCCGTGGCTCGGGCAGCGGGCGTCCCCGGAATGATTCAACTCGCAAACGGATCATCATGAGCTAGCGATCTGTCTCCTGTTCGCGTCGCTGCGCGGGTCGCAGCCATTATGGCACAGCCCGGGACGGGGCAAACCGCCGCCCACCGGCTGGATCCGGCGGCCGTCGCGATGCTTCCGCCATCGTGTTGCTTTGCTCGCGCCGGCATGCCATGACCAGCCTATACTTGGCAGTCTTTTTAACTCGATCTTACAAAAGGGGAAGCCAATGCGGATCAGGATTCTTGCGCTGGTTGCGGTGCTGGCCGGTGCGTCCGGTGCAACGATGGGGCAGACGGTGTGCGTATCCCCCACCGACGACTTGTACGGCCTCGGCGTCGACGTCGGTGGCGTTTGTGGCCAGGCTTCCTTTGATACCGCGCAGGATCTGATCGACGGCCTCGAGACTTCGCAACTCGACGACGTCAATGCCAATTACGACGGCACTCAGATCGCCAATATGGAGATCTTCTTCAATTCACTGCCGATCACGCTGACCTTTCCAAACAGCGGATTTACCGGAAATGGCGCCGCCCTGGTGTTCTCTATTCCGGAACTGGGTATCAATGAAACCTTCGTCGGTACCGATCGCGACGCCTCGCAGGACCTGCTCGAGGACTACCTGAAGGATTCGGGTGTAATCGCCGACATCATGAAGTACCAGGCCGCGAACTCGCCCCACAGTCCGATCTCGGGCCCGGGCGGCGTGATTCCGACCGCGGTGGCAAGTGACTTCGGCGAAGTCTTCAACACGATGCCGTCGGAGCAGGAGACCGAGGCCGCGAATCTGGTCGGCGCCGGTATCGGCCTCTCGTCGCTGTCGGTAGACGGGCGCGATACCACGATCACCACGGTCCCTCTGTCCTATGCAATCCGCAACTCGATCGACCCGCGGCGACAACTGGTGTTCAGCATGCCGATCACGGTCGCCGACTCGGAAGGCGCCAAGGCCTACTCGTTCTCGCTCGGCGTGGGCTATCGCTTCCCGATCAACGAGGCCTGGACCTTGACGCCGGCGGTACGCTACGGACTGACCGGTTCGGAAGATTTTGCGACCGTTGCCGGTGTCGCCTCGGCCACGCTGGCCAGTACCTATGCGCTGCGCTTCGACGCCTTCGACATGGCGATCGGCAACATGATCGGCTACTACACCACCACCAAGATCGATGCCGGCGACTACTCGTTCGACCCGGGCATCGACAACACCGTGCTGCGCAACGGCGTGATGCTGTCGCAGCCGGTCACTGTCGGCGGCAAGCGGCTGGCGATCGAATATTCCTTGATCGATACCCGCTATCTCGGCACCGAGATCTATGTGGACAACACCCAGGAACTGGGCATCACGGTGGGCACCAACCGCAGCGCCTTCGCGTCGCGTTCGTACTTGCGCGGCGGCCTGAATCTGCTCAAGGGCAAGGACACCACCGGCATCTCGCTGAACATCGGCTACTGGTTCTGAGTCGATGGCGGCGCGCGCTTGCGGGCTACGGGGCGCCCTCGGCATCCTGGCGGTCGCCGGGATGCTTGCATTGCCGGCCTGCGTGTCGCCCGGCGGTGGCGCGCGCGCCGATCGCGACCTCTACGGCGAGGTCTCGAGCTATGCCACCACCGGCCGCTTCGACGAGATCGAGCGCACGCTGGAGGCCGTCGCCCGCGAGCGACCGCTCTCCAACCAGGAGCGCCATGCCCTGTGCTTCGCGCACTCCAAGACCAAGCGCTACGATCGTCTGCTGCCCTGTCTCGATCAGCTCGAGGCCGGGCTGCGCAAGGGATCGACCCACACCTGGCTGTTCGGACTCGACGACGCGACACCGGTCGTGCATCTGATGCGAGCGGTCGCCCGCACCGATCTTGCCCAGTACGGCGAGGCACGGGCCGAGGCCAAGAAGGCGATGGACTGGCTCGGCGGCGACTACGACGGCTACGGCGACATCGCGATCGAGGCACTGGCGGTCCGTTCGATTGCCGCGACGCTGTCGGGCGACACGGCTCGCGGGCGTGCGCTGGCCCGCGAACTCGAGAACCTCGACCTGCCGTGGGGCGAGGCCCACGATTTTGCAACGATTCGCTCCCTGGCCCTTGCGCGAGCCTATGCCGCCCTCGGTGACTTTCGTGCCGTGCTGCGGGTGATCCGCGAAGACGCGCATTTCGAGTGGCGGGTGTGGGCCGACAACCTGGTCAGCGGCGCCAGCCTGCGCGGCATCAGCAATTGGGTCTGGATCGAGTTGCCGCGGGGCTTTCTGCTCAACCGGGCACTGCTCGAGACTGGAGATATCGGCGCCGCACGTGCCGGACTGGACACGCTGCTGACCGCGCCGGCGGCCCCCGCCAATGGCGAGATCTTCTGGATGATGCTCTACGATCGCGGCCGTATCGCGATCCGCGACGGCGACTCCGCGGCGGCCATTCGCTACTTCCGCCAGGCCATCGAGGTGATCGAACTGCAGCGCTCTTCGATCAATACCGAAGCCGCCAAGATCGGCTTCGTCGGCGACAAGCAGGCCGTCTATGCGGAGCTGATCGAGATGCTGCTGGCCAGCGGCCGCAACAACACGGCCTTCGACTACATGGAGCGCTCGAAGGCGCGCGCGCTGGTGGACATGCTGGCGGCGAAGAATGATTTCGTGGTCACCGGGAAGCGTTCCGGCGAGGTCCGGGAGACCTTCGCTCGGCTCAAGGACACGATGCTCGACCGACAACTGCAGGTGCCGATCGCCTCCGATGCGACCCGCGGCGCCGGCAGTCAGATGAGCCTTGAAGAGATCCGCAAGCGTCTTGCGGTGATTGCGCCCGATCTCGCTTCGCTGATTTCGGTGGCGTCACTGACCACCAGCGACGTCGAGGCGCGCCTCAATGATGCGGAGGCGGTGCTCGAATACTATGGTCATGGCGGCAAGCTCTACGCCGCCGTGCTCGATCGGGGCAAGGTCACGGTCACCGAAATCGCAACCGACGGGCTTGCCGACGACGTGCGGGCCTTCCGCAAGGCGATCGACGAGCGCGCCGACGACGTCGAGCGCCGCGCCCGCGTGCTCTACGACCGGCTGATCCGGCCGGTCAAGGGGCTCGCCGCCACCGGCAATCTGCTGGTGGTGCCCCACGGCATCCTCCACTATGTCTCGTTCGGTGCCCTGCACGACGGCAGCGACTACTGGCTGGCACGCCGCAGCCTGCGTTTCCTGCCGAGCGCCAGCGTGGTCGGATTTCTCGATACCCCGGCCGCACCGACCCCGCCACGCCACCTGTTGGCCTTCGGCAACCCGGATCTCGGCGACGAGCGCTTCGACCTGCCGAGCGCACAGCGCGAGGTCGAGGCGATCAGTGCGATGGTGCCTGACAGCCGGGCGCTGGTGCGGCGGCAGGCGAGCGAGACCGAATTCAGGAAGAATGCCGCGAGTTATCGCTATCTGCACATCGCCTCGCACGGCGAGTACAACGCCGACAACGCGCTGGAGTCACGCCTGCTGCTGGCCAGAGATGGCGACAACGACGGCTCATTGACCACCGACGAACTCTACAACCTCGAGCTCGATGCCGACATGGTGACCCTGTCGGCCTGCGAGACCGGCCTCGGTACCGTGCTCTCGGGCGACGACGTCGTCGGACTGACCCGGGGCTTCCTGTATGCCGGGGCATCCAACATCGTGGCCTCGCTGTGGCAGGTGGATGACGATGCGACGACACTGCTGATGCAGAATTTCTATCGTCGCCTCGATACCGGCGAGCCGAAGCGCCACGCGCTGCGCCACGCCCAACTCGAGACCCGCGAGCACTACCCGCATCCGTTCTTCTGGGCAGCGTTCTTCGTGACTGGCAATGGGCGCTGACGCGGGCGGTCGGCGGCGGCTCCACCCGAAGTTTGCCGACGCCGGCTCTCCACGGACGCCTGCTGCGTCCGCTCCGGCACGTCTGAGGCTGGATCAACCCGCCCGCGGACGTGCTGCACCGATCCCGTCGTCGACCTGCTCGCCCGCCGCGGCCCGGGCTGCCCGCCGGACGATCGCGATGACGACCAGCGACAGCAGTGCCGCGAAGAAGCACCAGATCGAGACGAAGGCGTAGGCGTAGGCGATCGCACTGCCGACCACCGAAAACAGGATCAGCAGGCCGAACAGGCGCACCGAATCGACCGACGAGAACAGCAGCGGTACCGACACGATCAGGGCGTACAGCGCCCGGATCACGCTGCGCGGCACGATGCCGTCGTAGATCAGCACCGGGCCGTAGAGGATCGACCCCTTGGCCAGGCTGACGGAAATCCACTCGCGATGCAGCAGCAGCGGCAAATAGAGTGACACACCGAGCGCGAAGCCGAGCACAGCCAGCACCGTGAACAGACGGCGCCGGTCGGCGCGCGTCTCGACGCTGCGGGCGGCCAAGGGCACGTAGAATGGCCACAGGCAGTAGGCGAAAGCGAGAAAGCCCAAGGCGGCCGTTTCGACCGCGATCGTGGTCGAGCCACCGAGGGCGAGCCACAGTCCGCCTTCGACGAACTGCTGCACGCCGAACAGCAGCGGAAAGCTGGCCAGCGGCAGGTATCGCCGGTCGTGGCGCAACGCGACGGTCGTCGCGTAGGCGCCAGCCGGAACGAGCAGACCGGCCGTCACGAAGCTCGCAGTCGCCGAAAAGCACATGACAGGGCACTCCACGCCGGCGGGGCATGCCGGTCGAGATGCGATGGCGACCCGCGCGGCCACGCCCCGCCCATGCCCGACACCTTAGGCCGCCGCGCCGATGCGGTGGTTGACCTCGCTCAATTTTCGGCGCCGGCTCAGCGCCGACGGGGTGTCAGCAGGCGCGCCGGGCGGCGGGATTCGGCCGTCTTGAAGAGCGAGAAGGTCTGACCCACGTAGCTGACCACGCCTTCGATCATCCCCAGATATTCGTCGAGCTCGGCCGTGCGCTCGGCCTCGACGAGCTGGATCGCGCGATGCTGCGGGGTGGTTTCGAACTGCACGTAGAACAGCGGTTCGCCGCGGCGCAGGATCAGCGGTGCCGTGGTGTCGTGCCACTCGAAGCCCCACATCAGCGGGCGCGGCCAGACGTTGATCGGGAAACGGCCGCTGAGCATCAGGCCCGGCAGCGGCTCGGCGCGGTAATGGAACGTCGGTGCCCATTGCGACAGGTACACCGGCTCGTCCGCGACGAAGATGTAGGGCAGCGCCAGTTGCAGCGTCGGGCGATCGGGTAATCGCCACTCGTCCTCTTCGACCCAGTGGATCAATTCGTCGATGCGCTCGGGCCGCAGGGTGGCCGCGTTGCCGAGGCGGTCGCGCACCGCTGGCCGGCCGAAATCGTCGCGGACGTAGTCTAGGGCCAGGTCGAAGGGGCACTTGATTTCGAACAGTCGGCTCTCGAGTCCCAGAATGGCCGGGCATCTGGCTGCCGACTTGGCCGGCGGGGGCGCGCCGCGGTCGACGCCGCGCACGCGGGACGGCGGACCGTAGATCACGCTGCCGCGCGGGTCGTTGAGCAACCAGCCGACGGTCACCGGTCCGCCATCGCTCGCGCTGTCGTCGGCAGGCGGCTCGAAGTGTACGGTCAGGCGCATCGGGCGGTCGCACCCCGGGGCGCCGATGTCGTGGCCGGCATCGCCAATCCTTCAGCCGAGCTGGGCGCGCATCCAGGCCGGCGCGGCCAGCCAGCGCTTGGCCTTGGTGTCGAGGTATTGTCGGGTGGCCGGGTTATAGACGACGCTGACGACTTGCCGCGTGGTGGGGTCCTTGACCGTCATCGTCACGCCGCCGCCCTGGCGCGGCGCGCCCCAGTAGGTGAGGGCGTCGCTGCCGCCCGGGACCGTATCGAAGCGCTTGCCGCCGCCGTAGACGGTATCGAAGCGCTTGCCGGCGTAGATCGTATCGAAGCGCTTGCCTGCATAGATGGTGTCGAAGCGCTTGCCTGCATAGATCGTATCGAAGCGTTTGCCAGCGTAGATCGTGTCCATGCGCTTGGCGAACGGCCGGGTCATGCCGGCAGTGTGGTCGAGGGTCCTGAAGCGGGCGCCGGCGTAGATCGTGTCGCGGCGGATCTCGGTAACCGCGCGCCCTCTGCGTTCGCCGCCGAGTCGCCTGATGTCGCGGTCGATCTCGAGGCGGTCGTTCCTGCCGTGGCCGATCTTTTTCTCGTTCATCGCTGCCTCCGCTGGCCAGTGGTGCCCATTACCTTGGCGCAGCCAGCGACGTCGGTCAAGGCAAAACGGGCATCGAGCCGGCGACTAGTTCGCGCTCGCCCGCTTCGCGCGCTGCAGCAGCTGATGGCAATCGCTGTTCTCGGCATTGCCGGGCTCGATCAGCGGAATCAGCGCGGCAGCCGGTCCGAGCAGCACGGCGAGACCGGCTGCGACGGCTCCGCGGGCAGCGAGGCCGCCGGCATCGGGCATCACCTTCGGATCCTTCAGGCGCCCGGTCACATGGATCGGCGTGCGGGTGGAGAGCAAGCTGAAATCCTTTGGATGGGCCTCGACGGTCAACGCGAGAGACTCGCTGCCGAGCTGAACCTCGCCCTCGCCGGTGACCACCGAATCGTCGGTATCGATCACCAGGGTCCGCACCCGCATCGTGCCTGCATCGAAGCCGAGGTCTGCAACGGCGCATCGAATCGGGATGTTGCGATCCTTCGCCAACAGCGCGCCCAGCAGTTCGCCGGCATCGAGGCCGAGCGCCTCGATCAGCAGGCTGTCGATCTCGCCGCCGGTCATCGCCAGCACCGTCTCGCCACTGACCGACGCCATGAACGCTGCGACCGAATCGCCCGCACCGCGCAGCTTCGAACGGCCGCCGACGCGCCCGAAGCTTTCGCGGGCGATGGCGACTTCGGCCAGCAGTTCGCGGAGGTCGAGGTTCTCGAACTCGGTCTCCAATACGATTCGCGGGGGCTCGTCGGTGCCGTCGACGCGCACGTTCGAGCGGATGTTGCCGCGACCGATGCCGAAATTCAGTGGCTGCAAGGTCGCCACGCCCGCTTGCAGGCGCAGGTTCATGACGACGTTGTCCAGGGGCAGGCCGGGCGCAAGAATCGACTTGCCTTCGAATCGGACCGAGGCGTCAACGGCGCGCATGCGCGTCAGGTCGATGGGCTTGTCGGGGAAGACGGTCTGCTTCCGACTTGTCGCCTGGGCCTGCTGCCGCTGTTCCGGCGATGCCGTCTCGGTCGGGTCCGGGGTTCCGCCGATCAGCCCCGCAAGGTCGTCGAAATCGAGCTTTCGGGAGACCAGATCCGCATCGATCGATGGCCGCTCGCCACCGGGATCGAAGACCACCTCGCCGGCCAGATCGCTGTCGCCGACGTTCCCCGCGAACGCCCGCAAGTGCCAGCGCTCGCCGTCGCGCTGCAGATGTCCTCGCAGGTCGTAGGGCGGCAGATCCGGCAACGGCAGGTCGAGCAGTGCGTCCAGCGCCGCGGGATTCGGCCCCTTGAGCCGTATCCTGAGGTCGACGCCGCCGAGCGCCAACGGCGCGGCCAGCGTGCCTTTCGCGTGCACTTCGGTTTCGCCCGCGACCAGATCGAGGGCCACCGGAAATGGGGCATCGCCTTCGCGAAGGGCCAGCAGGGGGCCGGTCGTCAGCGTCAGCCGCAGAGCCGAATTTCGCAGTCGACCCTGGCCGGTCAACTCGAAGCGATCCGGTGCGGCCTCGGATTCGCCGACGACCGTCGCCAGATCCGCCTCGATGTCGGTCTCGGCGGCTGGATCGAGGTAGCGCAGCCTGCCGTCGGTGATGGTCAGCAGGCCGATCACCGGGAACTCGCTGCGGTCGTCGGGCACGGCCGCTTCGACCGCGAGTGGCGGCGACTCGAGCGCCCAGTTGGCGTCGCCCGATGCGGCCTTCTCCAGCAACACCGCGGGCGCCGCCAGATGCACTTCCGGCAGCACCAGCCTGCCGCGCAACAGCGCCGGCAACGCGATGCGAAACGATAGTTCGCCGATCGACAGCATGTCGCCCCGGTCGCTCCAGGCGGCGTTCTCGAAGCGGATGTCGCGCACACGCACGGTCGGCGTGAGCGACAGGTCCACGTCGATATCGCCTTCGATCACCAAGTCGCGCCCGGTTCGATCGCGAACCCGGTCGGCGATCACGCCCTTGAACCAGTTCCAGTCCCAGGCGGCCACGACGATGGCGACGATCAGGACAAGGATGCCGACGATGGTTCCGGTTCGCTTCATGGGCGGCGGCAGGGGCATCTCGTCGATTGGAGGCAAGCCTCGATTGTGCCGCGACTCGTTCGCTCGGTGGCGGGCGCGCACACGCTGCGGCGCGTCAAGCGCCCCGGTCGAGGCGCGCCAGTTCGGTTCGGACCCGTCCGATCACGCCTGCCCAGTCGCCCGCCGAGGTCTGCCGGAACAGTTTCATCGAAGGGTACCAGGGGCAGGTCTCGCCGCTTGCGCCATAGAGCCAGAACGGCGCCGAATCCAGCAACAGCCAGACCGGCTTGCCCATCGAGGCGGCGATATGGGCGAGCGCGGTGTCGGTCATGACCACCAGATCGAGCCCGGCGACCAGGGCTGCGGTCTCGCTGAAGTCGCAGTCGTCGGTGTCGATGATCAGGCTGCCGAGTCCGGCCTCCCGCAATACCGCCTGCTGCATGCCCTTCTGCAGGCTGTAGAGCTGCACCGAGGGCACTTCCAGCAGCGGCAGGAAATCGCTCAGCGCCGCAGCCCGGTGTCGATTGTTGGCGTAGGTCTCGTTGCCCGACCACAGCATGCCGACCCGCAGGCGCCCGTCCGCCCGCGCCAGCAATCGCGACCAATGCTCCGGCGGTGACGGACTCGGGTTCAGCCGCGCCGGCGGATAGGCGCTGGGATCGGACACGTCGAGGCGCGCCGGCAGCGACAGTAGCGGGCAGTAGAGGTCGAAACCGTCCTCACCCGCATCGAGCGGCACGAAGCCGTCCACGCCGTCCAGCGCTGCCAGCAGCTCGCGCTGCTCCGGCCGTACCTGCAGATGGACCTCACCCCCCAGCGCCCGCAGCGCGGGCAGGAATCGGGCCGCCCAGATGGTGTCGCCGTGGCCGCCCTCGGCAGTGACCAGCAGGCGCTGGCCGTCGAATCGCCCGCCTTGCCAGCGCGGCAAGGTGGGAGGTGCCTCGAAGGCCGGGTCGAGCAGGTGTCGCAGATCGTAGTCCGGCCACGCCTCCGTCAGCCTTCCCGCCTCGAGCAGTACCATTGCCCGCTCGAAGCGGCCGATGTCGAAGTGGGGCGCCAGCGCCAGCGCCCGGTCGAGCGTCGCCAGGGCCTCCTTGCCACGGCCGTCCCGGCGCAGCATCACCGCGAGTCCATGCAGCAGGGCGGCGTTGCTGGGGTCGCAGTGATGGGCGCGCGACATCGCGGCCACCGCCTCGCCGAAGCGCTTGCCGTCGACCAGCAGATCGGCCAGCGCACAGAGCGCGTCGACCTCGTCACCGTGTCTTGCCAGCAGACGCTGCAGGCAGGCGATCGCCGCACCATCCCGCCCGGCGCGGTGGTGGCATTCGGCGAGCAGCATCAGGGCGTCCGGCTGATCGGGCGCGAATTCGAGCAGCGCGTCGAGCAACGCGCAGGCCTCGTCGAAGCGCGCCCGTCCGAACTGGCGGCGCGCGATCGCAAACAATTCGGTCTCGCTCGGCCTCACCCCGTCTCCTTTGTCGTCGCTCTGCCACCAGTCGTCGACACCCGTCACCTCGGCCAGATCGGGCGAGGGTGGCGGACGATCGTCCGGCAGGCACAACAGGTTCACACTGACGATGTTCCCCGCGTCGTCCAATGGCGCACCGCGGAAGTTGTCGGCCACGGCGAGCGCGGGCAGATGCCAGTAGGCACGATAGCCCAGTCCGAGCAGCAGCTCCAGCAGGGCCCGGGAATGCTCGCGCAGGTCGTTTTCGAGATACAGCAGCGGGCGGCAGCGATCGATGGTTGCACGGGCACCGAGCAGCAAGGCCCGCTCCATGCCCTGTACGTCGGCGTTGATCAGTCGGCAGGCGGCCAGGGCCAGGCGGTCGATCGTGGTCACCGTGACGGTGTCGCCGTGACCGGCCGGCCTCAGTGCCGCCTCGCCGAAGTTGCCGGGACGGCGGGTGTCGAGCGGTGCGATCGCCTGCCGACCGGATCTTTCGCCGAGCGCCGCACGATGGGCCGACACGTTGTCGAGCCGGTTCAACGCCAGATTGGCCTGCAGCAACGCGAACAGCGCGGGTCGTGGTTCGAAGGCGTGGATGCAGCCCTGGCCGCCGACCTTCCGCGCCATCGCCATCGTCAGGCAACCGATGTTGGCGCCGGCGTCGATCGCGACATCGCCGGGTTCGAGCAGGGCGGCCAGCAGCGCGGCCTCGTCCGGGCTGAACTCGCCGTAGCGCTCGAGGGTGGCGCCGATATAGGCGTCGTGGGAGAAATAGCGCATCCGGCCGAATCGGCAGTTGCGCTCGCGAATGGCGCCGCTGCCGTCGGCGGGCGCTGGTGATGAGTCGGGATGTTGCATCGGTCCTGTCTGCTCAGTCGCGCCGCACGTACATTTCGTCGACCCCGATGTACTCGACCAGGTCATAGCCGGCGGCCTGCATCCGGCGCGCGATGCCCGGCTTGCCGTTGGCGTTTTCGATCGACCAGGCGGCGACGTCGAAGTCATCGAACGGAAAGGCCTCGAGGATCTCCTCTTCCGCGCCTTCGACATCGAGCGACAGGTAGTCGATGCGCTCGAGCCCGGCATCCCGCAGCAATCGGGCCAGCGCCTGCGCCTCTATCGTCACCACCTGTTCGCGATGCTGCGGATTGTCGCGCACGGCTTGCAGCATCCCGGGATCGTAGCGATCCACCAGGCCGCTCATCTGGGTGTAGCCGTCCGCCACCTGCAGAAACTCGCGCGAGCCGTCGCGGCCGGCGACCGCAGTGCCGATGCAGCGACAGCGGCGCCTTGCACTGGCCGCGGCGAGGTGCTGCGGCACCGGCTCGATCAGGAGCCCGGTCCAGCCGCGGAACAGCTCGAAGAACAGCGTGTTCGAGCCGGTGATGCCATCGTAGCCACCGACATCGACGAAGACGCCGTCACGCAGGCCCGTGCTCACGCAACGATCGACGAAGTGATCCTGGCCTGCCTGGCTGAAGTATTCGGGTACCTCACCCAGCATCCGGACCACTGTCCACAGTTCCTGATTGAGCGCGCCACGTGAGCGGTCCCGCGTTTCGGCCAGCGTCACCTGCAGTGCGTCGCGGGCTTCGATCAGCAGTGCCTGCGCGATTCCGCACTTGTCGCCCGGCGTCATCCTGCGCATTTCCTCGCATCGATGGGGTGCCACGAGCTTGCCAGAGTTCGCGCTTCGGGGGTATCAAATGGGCAATGGCGGCCAAGCCGCCGATCGATCCAGGAGGAACGGTGGCCGCCGCCATACGCATCGAGATCGGGCCGGGCGAACTGATCGACCGCATCACCATCCTGAAGCTCAAGGTCGCGCATCTGGACGGGGCGCGCCGTGCCGACGCGGCGGCCCGCCTGGCGATCCTGCTCGAGCACTGGCATGCCCTGCCGGCATCGTCCGAAGTCAGCGCGCTGGCGGACGAGCTGGCGGCGCTGAACCAACGTCTGTGGGCGATCGAGGATGCCTTGAGGGCCTACGAGCGTCGCGGCGACTTCGGCGCGCGATTCGTCGAACATGCGCGCAACGTATACCGCACCAACGATCGCCGGGCGCAGCTCAAGGCAGACATCGACACCGCACTCGGCCACGTCATCGGCGACGCCAAGGTCTATGCGGTCGGCGCGCCGACGGCAGGCGCAACGGGGCAACGCGGCCCGGGCACGGGATGAAGACGATTCTGTTCGGCTGGGAGCTGGGTGCGGGATTCGGCTACTGTCTGCAATTGCGTCGGCTCGCCGACGCGCTCGCCGGTGCCGGCCATCGGCCGGTGCTGGCGCTGCGCACGCTCGATTACGCCCACAGGCTGTTCGCCGACCGGCCCTACCCGGTGCTGCAGGCGCCGTGGCTGATCGGGCGCCTGACGCCGCAGGCGCTCGCCGACGGCTTCAATCCGACCGGTTTTGCCGACCTGATGGCCTGCAACGGCTTCGGTTCGGTCGACCACCTGTACTCGATGCTGCGCGGCTGGCGCGACCTGATCGATCAGCTTCGACCGGACCTGATCGTCGCGCGCTACGCGCCGCTATTGACACTCGCCGCCTACGGCCGCCTGCCGGCGGTGGTGTTCGGCTCCGCCTACTCGACGCCGCCGGCCGACGGGCCGTATTTTCCGCAACTGCTGTACGACGTCGCCCCCTACGCCGATCAGGCGCAGATGCTGGAGACGGTGCGGGACGTGCAGCGACGCTTCGGCGCGCCATTGCCCGACGCCCTGGCCGAGATCTATCGCGGCGAGCGGCGGGTGGTGCTCGGCCTGCCGGAACTCGATCCGTACCGCGGGACGCGGCGCGAGCCCTGCGCCGGCATGTTCGAAGATGCGCCGCCGCCGCATGAGATCGACGCCGACGGGTTTCATGCCTACCTTGCGGGCTGTGGGCCGACCGCGACGCTGGCGGTCGAGGCGCTGATCGAATCGGGCCTGCCGGGGCAGATCTACGCGCGCGACAGCGATCCATCGCTGGCAGCTCGCGTCGCCGGTTCGCCGATCCGCTGGCTCGACACGCCGCCCGACGCGATCGCCGCCGCCTCGGGCGCAGCGCTGGTGGTTCATCACGGCGGCCCGGGCATGGCCTACGCGGCGCTCGCGGCAGGGCGGCCGCAGGTGCTGCTGCCCCAGGTGCTGGACCAGTGGCTGACCGCCTGCGCCCTCGACGAGTATCCGCATGGCCTGCTGCTGGAGGACGGCATCACGGTACCGCAGGTCGCCGAACGGATGGCCCGATTGGCCGGAGATGCCGTCGCACGGCGGTCGGCGTTCGACGCGGCATGCGCGATCCAGGCGCAGGGGATGCACGGCGCCTGGCGGCGTGTGGTGGAGGCCTGCCAGGCCCTGCTTGCCTAACGCCGGCACCCTTGCGCCCGCTGCAGCCCGGGATTGCGGCGGCGGCAGGCCTCAAAGCGTGACTTGCGTCCAGGTTCGCTGCCAGACGCAGGGATACTTCTGCCTGACGTGCTCGACCATGCCCCAGTTCTTGTCCGCCTTGACCCCGTGCTGATCGCTGTAGCGCTTGATTCGCACCGCCTGCACCTTGTTCTGCGCCGAATCGAAGTGCAGGTGCAGTTGAAACTGGTTGTGCTGATAGTCGTAGATGTAGGTACCGCCCTGGACGTCGGCGAACCACGCGTGCTGGGTCGGCACGTAACGCTGGTACTGCTGGCGAAAATCGGTGCGGTAGTCGTCCCCGTCATAGATCTCGTCGAAGCACCGGCTGTCGTTGTAAGTGTTCACCATGCGCGCCAGATCCGACCTCAGGCGTTGGATCTCCTGCCGGTAGGGCGCGATCCGCTTGTCGTACTCCGACGGATTTTCCTGCTCGAGCTGGTAGCGCTCGTAGGCGTCTTCGTAGCGCCTGAGCTTGAGGTCGTAGGCCTGGGTCGATTGTTCCAGTGCGGTCGCCGCAGTCCTGACCTGTCGTGCCGCCTTGCCCTGCCCCTTGCTCCCCGGCTCCGCACGCGAAAACTTGTCGAGGCGCTCGAAATACCGCTGCGAGAGCTGCTCGTGCTGGTTGCGGAAGGCGGGGTCGATGAAGTGATCCTTGGCCGGCTCGGTCAGCTTGGCCGGGGGCTC
The DNA here is from genome assembly GCA_020445765.1 of Rhodocyclaceae bacterium. Taxonomy (GTDB): domain Bacteria; phylum Pseudomonadota; class Gammaproteobacteria; order Burkholderiales; family Rhodocyclaceae; genus Cognatazoarcus. The sequence continues at coordinate 43,775 of JAGRFY010000152.1, forward strand.
GTCGTCGATCCGCTGGACCTGGCGAAGCCACTCGTCGAGGCCCGCCTGAAGTCGGTGCTTCAACAGTCGATGGCTGTCGAGCCCCGGTTGCAGATGGTCAGTGACGTAGTTGAACAGTTGCGCCTTGGTGCGGTGGTTCTTCCCGGTGACGGCCGGCAGGTCGGGCATTCTTGTTCTCCTTCGGGTTGGGGTGCGGCACAGGTGATGCGTCTGGTTCATCGAATACCAGCTTGGCGCACAATTCAATGCCGGCGACGGGTTGCGGTCGAGATCGCAGGTGTCGGATCTGTCGAATCGTCCGTCGTCGGGGGCACCGGATCCCCGCGACGCAGCAGTGTGCCTATGCCGGTCGATCGTCCCACACGCCGAGATCGCGAAGCTGCCGGCTCGCCGCCGCTGCCCAGCCGCGGTTCGCGGCCGGACTCGCCGGACTCGGATGCAGCACGCGGCCGAAACGGACCGGCAGGCCCTCGGCCGCGATCTTTGCGCGGCCCTCGGCCCAGGCCCCGACGCCGATCACCCATTCCGGTTCGAGCAGTTCGAGCATGCGCCGCAGGTGCGCATCGCAGATCGCCTGCAGTGGCCGCAGTTCGGCCGTCGGCAGCTTGTCCGGGGTCAGGTTGCGGCCACCTTCGAAGAAGGCCAGCGGGCAGTAGTTGGCGACCAGGTGATCGGCGAAGAAATGCTCCGCGAGGCCGAAACGCTCGGCGAACAGGCCCCACAGTCGCCGCCCGCTGACCTCCGAGCGGGCACACGCGAAGCCCTCGATCGGGCGCTTGGGATTCTGCACGGGTGGTGCCTCGACCGTCGCTTCCAGCCCCATCCAGTCTCGTACCGCAGCGATCTCGCCGAACGGTACGCCGGTCTGCACCATGCCGAACGGACCGGGGTTCATGCCGACGAAGACCACCCGCTTGCGGCTCGCGCCGTAGCGCGAGAGGTAGGCCTCGGCCGGTGCCCGCGCGTAGTCGAGGGGGTTGTAGACGTGGCTCACCGGTGCCGAAAAGTGCAGATCGGCCAGTTTTCTCGACAGGGCGCGGGCGGCATCGATCAGCGCGGCGGCCAGCGCTGGATCGGCCTGGATGGCGGTCATGGGGTCTGTCCTCGAGCGTTGGGATCGGGAAGCGCTTCGTGCCACGGCGCAGCCTTCAGCAGCAACAGCATCCCCGGGAAGGCGAGGGCGAAGCACAGCCAGAAGAAGGGCTGCCAGCCGAGGGCCTCGACCAGAAAGCCGGCGGTGGCGTTGATGAAGGTGCGCGGTACCGCCATCAGGCTGGTGAACAGCGCGAGCTGGGTGGCGGTGTAGGCCGGGTGGGTGGTGCGCGCCATGTAGGCGACGAATGCGGTGGTGCCGAGTCCGGCGCCGATCGCTTCACCGGCGATCACCGTCGCCAGCGCCACCAGGCGGCCGGTGTCCGATGGCGCCGGCCCGAGCCAGGCCAGCCAGACGAAGCCGAGGATGGTCACCAGCTGCACCACGCCGAACAGCCACAGTGCCCGGTTGATGCCGAGCCTGAGCATCCAGATGCCGCCGAGAATGCCACCGGCCACCATCGGCCACAGGCCGGCATTCTTCGCGATCAGGCCGATCTCGGTCTTCGAGAAGCCCATGTCCAGGTAGAACGGCGTCGCCAGCGCCGTGCACAGCGAGTCGCCGAGCTTGTAGAACAGCATGAAGGCCAGCACCAGCAGCGCCGAGGACACGCCGTGCCGCGCGAAGAATTCGTGAAAGGGTTCGACCACGGCGTCGCGCAGGGTGCGCGGCGCGGTGCCGGTCACCGCAGGCTCGCGCACCAGCAGCGTCATGACGATGCCGGGCAGCATGAACAGCGCGGTGATCATGAACACCATGTCCCACGGCATGCGGTCGGCCAGGATCAGTGACAGTGAGCCGGGTACCAGGCCCGAAATGCGGTAGGCGTTGACGTACATCGCATTGCCGAGCCCCAGTTCCTGGTCCGGCAGGATCTCGCGCCGCAGGGCGTCGAGCGCAATGTCCTGGGTTGCCGAGAACAGGGCCAGTGCGGCGCTGACCGCCACCACCCAGGGCAGGTGCTCGGTTGGCGACAGGTGGCCGAGCCAGGCGATCGACGCCACCAGGCCGAGTTGGGTCACCAGCATCCAGCTGCGCCGGCGACCGAGTCCCGGCAGAATGCCGTAGCGGTCGAGCAGTGGCGCCCACAGGAATTTCCAGGTGTAGGGAAACTGGATCAGGGCGAAGGCGCCGATGGTCTTCAGCGACAGGCCCTCGGTGCGAAGCCACGCCGGCAGCAGGTTGAACAGCAGGTACAGGGGCATGCCGGAGACGAAGCCCATGACGATGCAGACCAGCATGCGGCGATTCAGCAGGGCGGCGAGCCAAGCGGGTTTCTGGCTGGGCAAAGGGGCTCCGGCGGTGGGCGACGAAGGCGGGATTATCCCAAACGTGGCCGCTTTGGTCGGCATTCCTGTCGTCGGCCCCCGGTACGAGGCGATCGCCTCCCCACGCGTGCCGCCGCGCGACCGCCCGCCGGGCCCTGCCGATGGGGCAGCTTGTGCTCGCCCGGGATCGGATCTATGACGACAGTGTTGCCTTCCGCAAGCGCTGCCGGCCACGAGGCGCCGGGTTTGACTCGGCGTGAGCAAATCCGGCAGGCGCGGCTCCGGCATCCGCTCGGGCCCGATCCGGCCGGCCCACCCGTGCGGACCATGGTCGCCGCAGCCGCGGATTCGAAAGCTCCATGGAGAAGAACAATGAACAACATCCAGGCACACCCGTCTCGCCTCTTCTGGCGCGCACTGGCGATCATCGCCGGTGCAGTATTTGGTCCGTGGTCGGCGACTGCATACGCACAGACGGTCACGCTGACCCTGCTGAACCCGGGCACTGGCGCCGGCCAGGTCCAGATCGTCCAGGGCGACATCATCGAGGTCCAGTACGAGGTCACCGATGCGATCGGCACCGGTATGAACGACATCATCCGCATCCGCCAGGTCGATGACGGTCGGGTCGTCGGCAGCAAGAAGCGTGGCGATTTCTTGAGCGGTACCGTCAGTCTCGACACCAACAACCCCGACAGCGTTGGCGAACTGGCAATCGAGTACGTGCTGAAGTCCGACGGTACGGTCGCCGCGACGGCCCCGACCGGCGTCGTCGTCGTCGTCGAGCCGACCACCAGCGAGATCCTGAGCCGCATCGCGCAACTGGAGGCAACCGATCCGGTGCCGGGTCCCCAGGGGCCGGCCGGGCCCCAGGGCCTACCCGGTCCGCAAGGCCCGCCGGGTGAACCCGGCCCGCAGGCGGTACTGCCGTGGAGCGATGTCACCCGTTTTGGCGCCGTCGGCGACGGCTTCGCCGACGACACGCTGGCAATCCAGCAGGCGATCGATGCGACGGCCAGCGGCGGCACGGTGTTCTTTCCGCTTGGCCACTACCGGGTTTCGAACGCCCTGACGCTGGCCAGCCGGCGCCTCAACCTGGCCGGCGTCGGCTACGGGTCGCAGATCTTCCAGGGAGCGGCGGACCAGCACCTGTTCGTGCTGAAGAAGGCCTGCGCCGTCTGCAGCAGCGTCAGCGGCATCACCATCCGCGATCTCTACCTGGGCTCCGCGGCCAGCCTGACCGCGCCCGATGGCGACCCCCCAAGCCTGATCAAGATGGAGAACGCCCATCGCAATCACGTCGAGCACGTGATCATGGCGGGCGCCCACTACGGCATCCACCTGAAGGGCAGCCTGCTCAACCGCTTCATCGGGCTGTCGAGCGGGGCCAATCTCGATCCGGGGCAGTTCTTCGCCAGCGCGGAGCTCTCGCAAAACAAGACCTGGGTATATGGCGATCGCTACGACAACATCTCGGCCAACGCCAACACTTTCCTGGCGCCGAACCTCGAGGGCGGCCAGCACGGCATCGTCATCGATGACCCGGTGTCGGAAGGCAGCGTCTATCTCTATGGCGGCACCATCGAGGGCCTCGCCGGTGTTGCCCTGCAACTCGCCACCGGCCTGCCGAGCGTCGTCTCAGGCACCCATTTCGAAGCCAACGGCGTCGCTGACGTGATCCTCGACGGCGCCGCCCACGTCACGCTCAGTTCGGTGCTGTCGACCAGCACCATCGATATCGGCCCCGCTTCCCGCAACAACGTGGTCGACAATTCGCTGATCAACAGCCTCAGCATCGATGCCACGGCGCGCCGCACCGTGGTGCGAACCACCGAATGGAACATCACCGGCGTTGGCACGATCGCCAACAACGCCACCGATACGGTCTTCCACGGAAGCTCCGTGGTCAATCCGTTCGACTGGTTCGGCACCGTCGGCATCGGCGTGGAGAACCCCAATTCCAATTCAGACGGCCTGACGCCCGACCTCAAGCTCGATGTTGCCGGAACCGTGCGTGCGAACACCGTCCGCGCGGACCTCGTGCGCGCGCAAGCCTTCCAGACCGGTGACATCAAGTTCCACAAGGACGGCAAGCTGGTCTGGCGCATGTTCGAGGACGAAGCCGGCCTCTACCTCGAGAGCAACACCACCGGCGAAGTCTCCCGTCTGCCGATGCAGGCCGACCTCGATCGGCTCTCCGAGAAGCTGGCGGCGCAGCAGGCGAAGATCGACCGCCTCGTGGAAGAACTCGCGGCGCTGCAGGCAGGCGACGGATCGTCGCGCTGAACTGCAAGGGCCTTCGCCGGCCGCCTCGGTCTGCGCCCACCGAGGGTGCGGCCGGACGGCACGGGAAGCGCTCAGCATGATGCCTGTCCCGCCGTCGGGTCGATGGTCGGCACGCCAATCCATTTCACGCTACATTTGTTCCGGCCTGTCCGGGAACGTTCGAAATCGAACGATCGGCAACTGATCTGGAGGCGCGATGGAGTGGAGCTTCGACGAGATTGTCCAGCGTCTCGGCCAGTTGCTGGCCGAGCTTGTCACGCCCGCCATCTACTACCAGATCGCGGTATTGCTGGTCGCGGCGCTCGGGACGTGGCTGCTGGGGCGCGTCGGCGGCAACCTGCTGCGGCGCCGCCTGCTCGAAACGACCAGCGTCGGATTCCGGCGCTTCGCCTTGCGCACGGCCCAGCGCATGCTGCTGCCGGTCGTGATGCTGCTGCTGATCCTGTTCGGCCGCGGCATCCTGCTGTCGCGGCAGGCGCAGACCACCTTGCTCGACGTCGCGGTGCCGCTGCTGGTATCGCTGGCGGCGATCCGCTTCGCCGTCTATCTGTTGCGCAAGGGCTTTCCGGTCACGCCGGCGCTGAAGGCGTGGGAGAACATCATCGCCGGCGGTGTCTGGGTGATACTCGCGCTGCATCTGGTGGGCTGGCTGCCGGCGATCACCGAAACCCTCGATGCGCTCGCCTTCAAGATCGGCGAATCCCGCATCTCGCTGCTCGATGCAATCCAGTTGGTCGGCCTGATCGCCTTGCTGCTGACCCTGGCCTTCTGGGTGTCTGGGGTGATCGAGCGGCGGATGCGCGCCTCGCCCCATCTGGCACCGACCCTGCAAGTGGCCGTCGGCAAGTTCAGCAAGTTCTTCCTGATCGCCTTCGCGGTGCTGGTGGCGATCGATGCGGCCGGTATCGACCTCAGCACGCTGACGGTGTTCGGCGGCGCCCTCGGTGTCGGCATCGGCTTCGGCCTGCAGCGCATCACCAGCAACTTCATCAGCGGCTTCATCCTGGTCCTCGACCGCTCGATCAAGCCCGGCGACGTCATTTCGGTCGGCGCCGACGACACCAAGTACGGCTGGGTGCAGGAGCTCAAGGCACGCTACGTCGTGGTACGCAATCGCGACGGCGTCGAACGGCTGATCCCGAACGAGAACCTGATCACTTCGGAAGTCATCAACTGGAGCTACTCGGACGACAGCACGCGGATCAAGCTGCCGGTGCAGATCAGCTACGAGGATGATCCGGAGGAAGCGATGTCACTGCTGATCGAGGCCGCCAAGGCATCGCCGCGAGTGATCAGAAATCCACCGCCGTCGGCGCGCTTCATGAACTTCGGCGACAGCGGCCTCGACCTCGAACTGCGGGTGTGGATCGACGACCCGGAAAACGGCATCGGCAACGTCCGCACCGACATCAACCTGGCTATCTGGCGGTTGTTCAAGCAAAACGGCATCACCATTCCGTACCCCCAGCGCGACGTCCACTTGCGCCCGCTGGCGCCGTCACCGGGCGGTCCAGAGCGGGGCGGTGGGCCGGCTGCGACCCAGGGCGGGTGAGCTACTGACGTGCCTGTCGGCAAGTGCCCTCGGCTTCAGCGAGTCAGGAGCGAGCACGGAGAACGCCGGCGAGCCTCGTTGCGCACCCCGCAGCTTCGGGATGTCGATCTTCGTCCGGCATGGACTTCCCGGTAGTCCAGCCTGTCGGCGGCAATCGTCGGCCAGCCTGCGGCGAATGGGCGGTGGCAATGCCGAGCACACCAGCTGCACAGCGCTCCATGCAGGCCGATCGCGGCAGCACCTCAGGGAGGAACGAGGCCGGACTCTGCCCGACAATCGACCGCGCAAGATCTGTCCCCAAGACTTCCCGACCGGAGATCGTGGCGAAGTAGAGATACCGCCCGTCGTTGTTGCCCGGGCCGGCACGGCCCCCCGGACGGGTGAATGCAAAGCGGGCTTGATGGCTGAAAGGGGTGCGCAGCAAGTGATTTCCGCTTCGGTCGACGGCGCACTCCGCGACCACTTGACACTGCGGCAGCTGCGGCCGTCTACTACTCGCAATGGCGTCGTCGATGGGCTTGAGACGAGCTTCGACGATCCAGCCGGATTCAAGGTTGCCGCCTGTCATTGGCGATACTTCGATCGCGTGCCGGCGCCCGGGAGGGGACTTCGATGAGGCGAGCGATTTCACTTGCCGCGCTGTTCGCATGCACGGTAGGTCTGGTGTTGCTGTGGCGCCCGACCGACTTTGCTCCGGAATCGGGCATTGGAAATCCCGGCACGAGCCGAGACCGGCGCGAGGACCACCTGCCCGACGCGCCGGGCGACCTCACCCATGAACGCGCCTCCCGATTCGACGCAGGACGTGCAGGGCGAGAAGCGAGGCTGCCGCCGGAGGCCGTCGATGTCGAAGTTCAGGACGACGGCGCTTCCGTGCTGCGGATGCGACCCGGAGCGCCGTTTTCGCCGCAGGCCAATGCAGTCGTCGCGGTCCTGCCCAGTGGGGTGGCGGCCAGCGACGTCCGGATCGCCACCAGGGACGGGCTCGCGACGATCGCTGCAGATCGGGGGCAGGCGGTGCCGGAGCCGTACCGGATCGTGTCGCTGCCACCGGGCATCCGCGAGCAGGACGTGGTCGTTCGCGAGGACGAAGGCGTCGTGGAGGCGGCTCCGGTCGACGGCCCTGGCTTGGCCGAGCACGATCCTGTTCCGTTCGCGTTGCCACCCGATCTCCATGGACAGCCGGAATTCATCGAAGAATCGGCCACGCTTCAGGCCGTCGGCTCAGTTGAATACGGCGTTTCGGAAGTCCCCGCGCCGGCGTACCGCCTGCCGGGCGGCGGCGGCGTCGAATACCAAACCGGTCCGGACGGACCGGTGGCCGTTCGCGTTGCCGAATGACGCGGGCGAGACGGAATTCGACGATGCCTGCCGATTCCCCTTCGGGCCGATGCATTCCTTCATGGTGACGGGCCCTGCGATGGTCCAGATCGCGAGCTCTGCGCCGGATCTGCCGTTGGCTTGCCGGCGGGCCTGAGGCCCGCCCGATCGACGAGGAAGGCCGAGCACCCTGGCTGGCGCAGGCCCGGCATGCGTTCGGTCGCCGCGCTATTCTGTGACCGCGGCGCCGAAATTCAGTGACCGGTTGTGATACCGGACGCACTGCTGGGTGGCGTCATTGACGAAGACACTGATGAAGCCGGCGGTGATGTTATCGGCGATGATGCTCGGGCATTCGGCCTGGATCAGGCCGTTGTTGCCATCGATGTTGCGCAGGATCCGCGAATGGCTGCCGGTGATGATCGAGAGGCCGACCGGTTGAGTGCCGAGGATCGTGTCCTCGACCGCCACCCGGGTCGAGGACTGCAGCCGGATGCTGGTGGCGAACTGATTGACCTGACCGTTGTGAACCGTGATCTGACTCTGAGGCGTGCTCAGGTCAGTGATGCCGATGCCGTTCGCGCCGCCGCCGCTGACGATCGCGAATCCGTTCAGGTCGAGCGTGACCCCGGAGGCACCCATCACGATGCCGTGAGTATCGGCCGGAACTGTCAGATTTCCCGACAGACGGAAGCTGCCGGAGCGGTTGATCGTGACCGGAAACCCGGGGGTGTCACCCGGCGTGACGTTCCCGGCCAGTGCACGGTTCTGATCGATCAGCGTAACGCCGTCGACGGCGAACGCCGTCACCGGCATCAACGCACATGCCATCAGGCCTGCGAGGAGCCGCTTGCGCGTCTTCATTTTGACCTCCTGAGGTGCGATGCAGCGAATGGAGCACGGCCGCCGGAGCATGGCCTCCAGGCTGCCGGGCGGAGACATCAGCGCGTCCGTCGGCCGACCTGCCTTGCCAGTGCGGCACCGGCCAGGGCGATCGCGAGGAGCGGAAGCGTGGCCGGTTCAGGCACTGAGCCGCCGCCGTCGCAGCCGCTCCCGCATACGATCGAGGTAATTTCGCCGAGAAGCTGGAACGTGTCGTCGGTGGCGTTCAGCGTAAAGCCGCCGATCATCGGGCTCAGTGCCGCCGGCGTCAGTGGCAGCGCATCGGAACTCAGCGCCGCCAGCGTGAAGTCTTCGAGCAGGATCGACAGGTCGGCGTCGCTGCCGTTGGTGGCCGATCCGCCGAGTGCGAGCAGACCGTACTGATCGACTGGCGGGCCGTCTACGACATTGATTAAGCCGGTCGATGCGGAGAAGAAGGACGTGCCGTCGATTGCGAACGTGATGGTGCCCGCCGCGTACAGTCCGGTACCGGCGGTCGGATTGAGATCCGCCGCGGCACTGTCGAATTCGAAACTGCCGCTGACCGCTCCACAGTCGACGAGGGCGCCGCACCCGTTGATGGCGTCGTCCGTGACGAACCCGGCGAACTCGAAGCGGATCGGTGCCGCATTGACGCTCGCGGACGCACAGAGAGCGGTGGCCGCCAAAATGCCGACGATTGATTTGCGCACTTTCGTCGTGACCTCCCCATTGCACGAACGCTTGGCCTCGGAAGCAAGGCCGGCTCGGGTCTGTATCGATCGCGTAGCTCGAAATGTGCCACCTGCGCATTGGTGCTGAAAATCATGGGCTTGACACGCGCGCGCCAAGCGTGCACGCGCGTGTCTGTAAAAGAGTTCGACATCGGCACGGGAGTCGCGTTGGCCGTGGCCAACGCGACGCCACGAGAATGGTGGGTGTCAGGTCCGTCTTGGCAGCGCGCGAGTGATAGCGTGATCGGCATCCGGCGTCAGCCGTCTGTCGGCCCGCCGCATCGGCCTGCTGTCGACGCACAGCGCATGGGGTGGCGCTCGGGCGGCAAATCGGTGACGGCCCGGACTCGAGCGGCACTTCCCCTGCCTCGTGCAACTGCAGCCCCGGTCGTCGATGACACCAACTCATCGAGTATCGCGATCCAGTCAGACATGGGGTATCGCCGCGTTACGGGCCGTTCGTCCGTATGCCGTTCGCTGCCGCCTAGTGGCTTCCCTTGCCAGGCAGCGCTTCCAGCAGGTTCTTCAGGTCCTTGAGCACGAGCGGCTTGCTGAGGTAGTCGCATGCCCCCGCCTTCATCGCCGCGACGGCGACTTCGGTGCTGCCCTGTCCCGTCATCAGGATGATGTGGGCCTTGGTGCCGGTGGCGCGGAGTCTGCCGAGCACCTCCAGACCGTCGATATCCGGCAGCTTGAAATCCAGCAGCACGATATCGGGCTGGAAGGCGGCAAAGATCTCGAGGCCTTCCAGTCCGCTGTTGGCCACCTGCACGTCGAACTCGTAGCGGCTCAGATAGACGCGTATGTTCTTCGCCAGGCGGATTTCGTCGTCGATGACCAGTACGCGCGGCAACATCGATCAAGCACCCGGTACCGGGTAGGTCAGGGTGACGGTGGTGCCCTGGCCTTCCACGCTGCTCAGCATGATGCGGCCCCCGTGGCGCTCGACGATCCTCTTCACCAACTGTAGTCCGATACCCAGCCCGCTTCTCTTGCTGGTGAAGAAGGGCTTCAGCACCTGGTCCAGGTGCGCCCGCGGGATGCCGGTGCCGGTGTCCGACAGGGTCATCTCCAGTTCCTTGCCCTCGCGGCACAGGGCAGCCCGCACGTCCAGGCTGCCGCCGTTCGGCATTGCCTCGACAGCATTGGCGATGATGCTGTTGAACATCTGCGTCAGCAATTGGGCATCCCCTTTGACCGGGGGAAGCGCATCGGCGATATGCACCTGCGACCGGATGTGCTGTCGGGCCATCGTGCGCTCGAAGTTGTCGAGACTGCGGCGCACCGTGTCGCCGAGGTCGACCTCGAACAACTCGCCGCGCTCGGGGCGGGCGAACAGCAGCATTTCGCGCAGCCACTGGCCGATGCGATCCACCTCGAGGATGACATCGCGGGTTGCCTCGCGACCGATCTCGGTGGTCTCCTCCTCCAGCGCCAGTTCGGCACTCGAGCGAATCGAGGCCAGCGGATTGCGGATTCCGTGGGCCACCGCAGTGGCCATCTCGCCGACCGCCACCATGGTTTCCGACTCCACCAGCAACGCGTGCTGCCGACGCATGACCGAAGCGGCCCGGTGCACGACCCAGAACAAGGTCGTATAGAGGAAGACGCCACTGGCCAGCGCAATGCTCCAGACCAGCCATGTGCCACCGCGGATGGTCTCGAACAGTGCGGTCGGCGCGCGGTAGATCTCGACCACGCCCACCACCATGCTGTGATCGTGCGCCCAGATCGGCACGTAGTTTTCCACGAAGTCGGTGACGCCGTCCTTGAAGAAGGCGTGCTCGTTCTTGGTCGACTTGGCCACCTTGCCGAGTTCGACCACCATCTGTCCGCGCAACGCTTCTTCGAGTTCGTCGTTGTCGACGAAGCGCCGCCCCACCAGGGCGAGGTCGTTCGACCACACGATCGAGCGATCGGGGGCGAAGACATTGGCCCGCAACACGTCCGGTATCTTGGTGATGTGGATGAACAGCTCGCCCAGCCCTTCCTCGTCGCTGAGCAGCTCGGGGCGATCGAAGGCCAGATCGGGCTCTTCGTGCTCGGCAATGCTCTGAATCAGTTCAGCCGTCACGATCGCATCGCGCTGCACCAGGGCGCGCTCCATGAATCGCGACAGCAGCAATGCCGCCACACAGCAGATGACCGATATCGAGATCAGGCTGAGCAGCGCAAAGGAGCGGACGAGGTTGGTGGGCTTGGGCACTTCCCGCATGTGCCGGGAGGCGTCCCCGGTGCCGTCCGTCGCCTGGGTGCGCGGTGCTGCCCCGTCGCCGGAGCCCGCGTGTTGACTGGACTCCGGGCGGTTGGATTCTTGCGCCATAGATGCCTCTCGGGCTTCGCGCGCAGGCGGAACGGCCCGGGCGAATGGGGGAGTGGCCTTGCTGTGTGCAGGTGCTGTGCCAGATGCTGTTGCGGCACGACGGTCGAAGCATTTCGCCAAGGAATCAGCGTCATGGCGCGCCCCTGTGGCATCGGAAGCGCGGCGCTCTCGTGCCCGGTGTAGGGCAAATGCCCCGAAAATTGGTCCTTTGCCCCGGATCGAATCCGTCCTTGCCTGCGGCCGAGCAGGGATGCCGATCTGCCGTCGGGCCTCGCCTGGCGTGCGCGAGTGTCGCTGCAAGCCGCGAAAAAAGCGCCCCGGACAGGGCCGGGGCGCCATCGCCGGGCAGGGCTCTCGGGCGGCCGGCATCGGCCCCAGCGCAGATTGCGTCCGGATGTCCAGGCAGTGCCTGACGGCGGGGGTAGCCCGGGGCCGAGGCGACGCGCTCAGATGCCGAGCATCTTCATCGCCTTGGCCAATGCGGCTTCCGATTCCGGATGCTTGCCGGCCTTGTGCAGTTCTTCGCCTTCGGCCCGCAGCTTCTTCACTTCCTCCATGTCGGCCGTCGACATCTGCGGATGTTCGGCCAGTGCGGCGTCGATCGCCTTCATGTCCTTCGGGCAGTGCCGCGCCCATGCACTGGTGGACATCACCGCGGCCAGCGCAACCAACAGCAAGCGCATCTTCATCGTGCTCTCCTTCGACTGCGCCCGGCTTCGAAACCGGGCAGGTGGCGTTCCGGCGCTTGGCGGCCGGGCCGGATGCCGGCAGGCGCCGGTTGTTGCGGCGTCTGCGCGGTGAACAGTTCGCCTTCGCGCTTATTCCCACGCACTGCAAGCAAACATGTCCGGGGCCGGTTGGTCGGCGCAGAACACCCGTTTCAACCACAGGTGAACACAATTCGATACTTTCCTTGCGCTCCGCCAGCGGCAACCTAGAATGGCTCGCTCATCAAGGATATCCATGCTCCAGAAGGAGGAAGGCCATGCCGCATCACGTCGTCGTCGCCTTCGGTGACCAACGCGAGTACGAGTTCGCGCTCACCGATGACGAGGTCGCGCGACTCAGCCCGGATCAGGCCCGGGAATGGCTCGCGCAGGAGTTCGAAGATCTCGAATGCACGCCCAGCAACCCGATGGGCAAGGTGCTGGTGCTCGACATGATCCTCAACGTCGCCAAGTTCGGCGGCGAGAAGCGCTTCATCGAAGCCGGCGATTGGGCGAAGCAATTCGCGCGGTCGACGGCAGCGGCGCTGGCGCGGCCGGTGGTGAGGGTCGACGTCGCCGGATTCACGGTCGGCTGAGGTGCGACGGCAGGCGGCCCGCACGCCCTGGCCTCAGCCGAGCAGCGTCGTCACCAGCCAGATCATCAATACCCCGATCGCGATCGCGACGATCACGGCCTTGCCGGAAGCCGGATGGCGCCGGTCATTGGCGGGCAGCGGATGGGCCTGCTCGAAGCGCTCGCGCATGCGAGCGAGGCGGGCCTCCTTGGTCTTGTGCGGGGCGCGAAACGGTGAGACGGGGTCCTTGGCCATCGAAATTTCCTGCGGGGCGCCCGATCACTCGAGAAAGCGCCGGTTCCATTCGCTGAAGCGCCGATAGGCCTCGGCCTTCATTTCGTACTTGTCGGCAAAGTCCTCGGGCAGCAGCGGGTCGAAGACATGATAGTTGGCGCGATTGTTCACCGTGAACATCATGTGGCGGATCTTGTCCGGCAAGGTGTGCGGATCCTGCCACTCGAAATCGTCCTGCGCCTCGTAATGCAGGAACACCGGCAGGATTGGTACGCCGGTGCGCATCGACACGTCGAAGGCGCCGGACTTGAACGCATCGTGCAGCCGCCGCCCCTTGCAGCCACCCTCCGGGTACAGCGCCAGATTGCGCCCCGCCCTCACCGCGTCGACCATGACGTCGATCGCCTGCTGGCGTGATTCGGCATCGTCGCGGTCCACATACAGCGTGCCGGCGGCGACGCTGATGCGACCGACCACGAACCAGTCCTGCACCTGCACCTTGGCCAGCGAGACCACGTCGAACAGTGCAGGAATGCCGATGTCCTCGAATGCCGACGGATGGTTGGCGATCAGGATGTAGTGCGAAGGCAGCGGCACGCGGTTGTGTTGGTGCAGGCGCAGGTCCACGTCGAGTGCCCGGACGAAGCTGCGACACCAGACGTGGAACAGCGTGGCCACCGGGTGGCGCGGCCCGCGCCAAGGCAGGTAGGTGAGCAGGTAGACGATCGCGGTCAGCACGACGAAATCGAACCAGCCGACGGCCTTGCGCAGCCAGCGCAACAGGATCAGCATCGGCCGCCCGGCCTCACCGGTCGTGCGCGGGCGGCACCGCCGCCGGGATACCGAGGGCCGAGACCACGTCGATGCCGTCGCGGTCGAGCGCGAACGCCATGCAGGGCGCGCTCAGCACGGTCGTCGTCAGCATGCCCGGCTCCGGCTCGCGGGCGGCCACCGGCAGGGCCACGGTGCCGCGGCGGACGACGGCATCGCTGCCGGTCGCTTCGAGGCTGCTGCCGCCGTGGCGGCGGCTGCCCAGTTCAACCACGGCGACCAGTCGGCGGCCGAAGTTCACCTGTGGCATTGCCGGGCGCGGCAGCGCCGTGCCGCTGATCCGCTGCCATGTGGCGGCGAATGCGGCCTGATCGGTGATCAGCGTCAGTGCCGGGCGGGGATCGTCGCGTCCGCAGAACGCGGAGCGGTGCAGCAACTCGGCCTCGACCCGTCCGTCGCCGGCGAGCCCGGCACAGGCCGTGCAGCCGAGCGCGAGCACGGCGATCGTTGCCAGCGCCCTCATGGCCCGGCCCCGGATGCAGGCTTCGGCCGCAGGCGGTAGCCCCGCGGTGGTATCGTCGTTGCGGCGCTGCCGCGCAGCGCACCGCTGGCACCGATCGACATCGCCAGGCCGGCGACGTCGTCCGCTGCCACGCTGAGGACGTCAGGTGCGCTCGATACCGGCCAGGCACCGCAGCTCTCGCCCGGGCCGCAAATGAAATCGTCGTTGTCGAGGTCGCTGCCGGCCACCAGGAAGTAATCGCCGGCTGCGACCCCATCGAAGCGGAAGCTGTAGCGCCCGTTGCTGGCAGCCGCATCCACCTGTGCCAGACTCAGGTCGCTCGCCGGGTCGAGCAACAGGAAATACACTCGCCCGACATCGCTGGCAGCTGCCGTGGCAGTCACCAACATCGTCACCGGCACGGTGTGGCTGCCGATGTTGCTGGTAATCGTCAGGCGTCCGCCATAAGCGCCGTTCGCCAGTCCGCTGCGGTCCACCGAGATCTGGAACGCGAGACCGCCGTTCACGCTGCTGCCGCCGCTCACCACGATCCAGTCGTCGCTGGCGGTGACTGCAGTGACGTCGAGCACGCCATCGCCCTGGTTCTCCAGCCGCAGCGTGCGCCCGGCGCTGCCGCTGCCGAAGTCGATCCGTGCCGGCACCGCCGCCAGCACCGGCGGCAAGGCGCCGCCGCCGGCGAGATCGCGCGCAGCGACCACCGCCTTGAATGCATTGATCAGCCCGTGGCCGAAGCTGTCGTCGCGTCCGGGGCTGCCGAGGTCGTCGGTGATCGCGCCGGAGGTCAGCAGCGTATCGACCTCGGCCGGCGTGATGGCCGGATGGATCGCCCGCATCAGCGCCAGTACGCCGGCGACGTGGGGCGCGGCCATCGAGGTGCCGTTGAGGAAACCGAAGGCCGGCTGGGCCGTGCCGCCGGAATCGTCGGCGTGGGTGCTGAGGATGTTGTCCGGGTAGCCGTCGGCATTCGCGTCGCCGGCGCTACCGCTGCCGCCCGGCGCGGCGACGTCGATGGTGTCGCCGAAGTTCGAGAAGTCGGAGCGATTGTTGGCGATATCCACTGCGCTGACCGAGATCACGCCGTCGTAGCCGGCCGGAAACGAGGTCCGCTGGCTGGCCTCGTTGCCGGCCGCGGCGACGACGATCACACCGGCCGCACGCGCCTGGTTCACCGCATCCTGCATCTCCGGCACGAAGGCCGGGCCGCCCAGGCTCAGGTTGATGATGTCGGCCGCCTGGGCCGGCCGCTGCGAGGACACGTTGTCTAGACCGGCGGCAAAGCGCAGGCCATGCAGGATGTCGAACGCGGTGCCGCCGCCACGGCCGAGAACCCGGACCGGCATCACCCGCGCGCCACCGGCCACCCCGGCGACACCGCTGTCATTGTCGGTGGCGGCGGCGATGGTGCCGGCGACATGGGTGCCGTGCCATGAACTGGCGCCCCCGAAGTTGCGGTCGCCCGGGTCGGTGGCATCGGCGTCGATGCCGTCACCGTCCAGCGCCCGGGTGGCATCGCTGACGAAATCGAATCCGGCCACGAGTTGCCCGGCCAGATCAGGGTGGCTGGTCAGCACGCCGGTATCGACCACGGCGACGATCACCGGCCGGCCGGCGCGATCACCGCGGGTGATGTCCCAGGCGGCGGGCAACTGGATCGCCGGGTAGTGCCATTGCAGCGGATAGAAGCGGTCGTTCGGCACCGCGCTGGCGGCGAGTCGGTAGTTCGGTCCGGCATTTGCCACCGCCGGCGCGGCCGCCAAGGTCTTCAGCTCGCGGATCGTCCGCGCCCGCGCGGCTTCTTCGGCCGGCAGTGCACGGCCGCTCCAGGCATTGACTGCGCGCACGGTGGCGGCCGCAGCCTGCGCCGGCGGGCCCTCGCCGCCGAGCGCGACCAGCATCGGCATGCCGGCGCGGCCGGCCCGCACGCGCCGGCCGCCGAGTGCATTGGTCGTGGCCTCGGGGGTCGCGGTGCTGTCGGCAAGGCTGACGATGGCCTCGTCCGGCACGAAATCGTGTGCCCGGTTCCAGCGTGGACGGCGCAGGTCGGCAGCCGAGAGTTCGGCACCGAGCGACAGTTCATAGGTGCTGGCGCCGGTCAGGGCCTCGACCAGGACCAGATAGCTGCCGGACGCGGGGACGACGATCAGTTCGTCCCGGTCGATGCCCTCGGACGATGCGATGGTGTTCAGATCGAGATCGAGCAGGAAGATGTCGAGATCGACCGCGGTGCGATCCGTTTCGTCCCAATTGCCGATGGTTAGGGCGATCGCCTGCCCTTCCGCCAGGTCGACCCGATAGCCGTCGAAGAAATCGGCCCGGCTCGAGAAGCGGCCGCCGGGCTGGCCGAAGGGTACCGCCGAGGCAAAGCCGGTCAGCGTCACCGGATTCGGGATTGGCTGGGCGTCATCCGGACTGTCGTTGCTGGCGAAACGGGTGTTCGGGTCATTGACGTCGCTGTCCACCGCAAGGCCCTGTGGCAGCGTGGCGGTGCCGGACACGCTCGGGCCGTCGACGCCGCCCTCACCGTCGCCACCCCCGCCGCCGCAGGCGGCCACCAGCAGGATCGGAAGCAGCAGGAGGATCGAACGCAGTGACATGGCATCGGTTCCGGGAGGCGTCGTCGGACGCCGTCGTGGGGCAGTCTAACCCTCGCGCGGGCACCCATCCAAGCGGCATCGCGACGCGTGGCGATGGTACCGGTTCGCGGCCCGTCGCATGCCGGCCGGTGCTCCTGTTATCGTTGGCAGGGCAACAACTCTCGAAGCCGCAACCACGCCCCCGATGAAGCTCCTGCACACCGCCGACTGGCACCTGGGCCGTTACCTGCATGGCCGCTCGCTGATCGAGGATCAGGCCCACGTGCTCGACCAGCTCGTCGCGCTCGCCCGCGAACGCGCGGTCGATGCGGTGCTGGTGGCCGGCGACGTCTTCGATCGCTCGGTGCCGCCGGCCGAGGCGGTCGCCCTGCTCGACGATGTGCTCGCAAGGCTGGTGGTCGGCTGCGGCATCCCGGTCGTCATGATCGCCGGCAATCACGACAGCGCCGAGCGCATCGGCTTCGGCGGCCGTGTCAGCGAGCGCCAGGGGCTGGTGCTGCGTGGCACCCTCGACCGGCTCGAGCCGCTGGTGCTGGCCGACGCCCACGGCGAGGTGGCGATCCATCCGCTGCCCTACGCCGACCCGGTGATGGTGCGCGCACTGCCCGGCCACGATCAGGCCGGCGACCACCAGCAGGCCATGGCCGGCCTGCTCGACGACCTGCGCCGGGGCTTCGTCGCCGGCCGCCGCAACGTGCTGGTGGCCCATGCCTTCGTCGCCGGCGGCGCCGAATCCGAATCGGAGCGGCCGCTGTCGGTCGGCGGTTCCGGCCAGGTCGCGGCCGACAGCTTCGTCGGCTTCGACTATGTTGCGCTCGGCCACCTGCACCGGCCTCAGTCGATCGCCGGCGGTCGCATCCACTACGCCGGCTCGCTGCTCAAGTACTCGTTCAACGAAGCGGCGCACGACAAGAGCGTGTCGCTGGTGGATATCGCGGCCGACGGCGCGGTGACGATCGAGCGCGTGGCGCTCGCACCGCTGCGCGATCTCGGCGTGTTGCGCGGCGGCTTCGCCGGGCTGTTGGCGGGCGGTGACGATGCGCCTGCACGGGATTACTACCTGCGGGCCGAACTGACCGACACCGTGCCGCTGCTCGATCCGATGGCACGGCTGCGCGAGGTCTATCCGAACCTGCTCGAACTGCAGTTCGTCGCGCTCGACGCCGGCGGCGAGGCGCGCGCGGGTGGTCGGGACCATCGCCAGCGGGCACCGACCGAACTGTTCGCCGCCTTCTACCAGGAGCTGATCGGCGAGGCGCCGGACGACGCGCGGATGGCCGCCTTCGAGGCGGTGCTGGCCACGCTGATGCGGCGCGAGCGCGAGGACGCCGCATGAAGCCGCTGCTGCTCGAGATGCAGGCCTTCGGCCCGTTCGCGCGGCGCCAGGTCATCGACTTCCGCCGCCTCGGCGACGGCAGCTTCTTCCTGATCCACGGTCCGACCGGATCCGGCAAGACCACCATCCTCGACGGTCTCTGTTTCGCCCTGTTCGGCGACAGTTCCGGCGGCGAGCGCGACGGTCGCCAGATGCGCAGCCAGCATGCGCCGCCCGAGCTGCTGACCGAGGTGGTGTTTGAGTTCGCACTCGGCGCCGAACGCTACCGCGTCGAACGGGTGCCCGAACAGATCCGCCCGGCCCGTCGCGGTGGCGGCGACACCCGCCAGGCACCGAAGGCTGCGCTGTGGCGGCTCAGCGGCGAGGGCGAGCACCAGCAGGCCCGGCCGCTGGCCACAAGATGGGGCGAGGTCGGTGCCCGCGTCGCCGAACTGCTCGGCTTCGAGAGTCGCCAGTTCCGGCAGGTGATCGTGCTGCCCCAGGGTCGCTTCCGCGACTTCCTGGTGAGCCGCAGCCAGGATCGGGAGCGCATCCTGCAGTCGCTGTTCGGCACCGAGTTCTACAAGCGCATCGAGGATGCCCTGAAGCAGGCCGCCAACGAGCTCGAACGGGAAGCCGGCGAGTTGCGCACCCGCCGCCAGGCCCTGCTCGAGCAGGCCGCGGTCGATGGCGACGAGGCGCTCGCCACTCGCATCGGCGAGCAGCAGGCCGGGCTGGAACGGCGCCGCCAGCACGAGCGCGAGGCCGCCGAAGAGGCGGTTCGCCGCGAGCAGTTGCTGGCCGCGGCGCGGGCGGCGGACGCGCGCTTCGTCGAATGGGATGCCGCTTGCGCCGAGGCCACCACCCGCGAGGGCGAAGCGGCCCACTGGCAACGCGAACGCGAACGCCTGCAGGCGGCCCGCCGCGCTGCCCGGGTGCTGCCGGCCGCCGAACGGGCCGAGGGCCTTGCCGCCGACGGCGACAAGGCCGGCGCCCAGCTCGACGCCGCCCGGGCCGCGGCCGCCCAGGCCGCCGCCGCGCGCACCGCGGCCGAGCAGGCGCTGGCCGCCGAGCAGGCCCGCGCACCGGAGATCGATGCCGCGATCCGCCGCCAGGGCGAACTCGAAGCCCTGCAGGACAGGGTCTTGGCGCTGGCCGAGACTGCCGAGCGGGCCCGTCTGGCGGCCAGGACTCGGGAAAGCGCCGAGGCCGCCGTCGGCAAGGCCGACCAGGCGCTGGCCGACGCGATTCGCGCCCGCGACGAGATGCTGGCCGCCCGCCGGCAGACGGAATTGCAGGCGGCGGCCGTCGACGGCCTGCGCGCCGAGGCGAGGCTGCGGCGCGAGCGGGTCGAGGCGCGGCGTGGCCTCGATGATGCCGAGCGCCAGCACCAGGCGTTCGCTGGCGCCGATGCCGAGGCCGGCCGCCAGGTCGACCGTGCCGGCCGCGGACAGCAGGCGGCGGGCGACAATCTGCAGCAGGTGCGCGCTACCTGGGCCGCAGGCCTCGCCGGCCGGCTGGCCGAGCGACTCGCGGCTGGCGAGCCTTGCCCGGTCTGTGGCGCCACCGACCACCCGGCACCGGCCGCCGCCGCCGGCGAATCGATCTCCGACGAGGCGCTGCAGCAGGCCGAGGAGCGGCTGCGGGCGGCCGAGCAGCAATTGCGCCAGTGTGAGCGCAATGCGAGCGATGCCCGCCAGCGCCTGGCTGTGGCGAAGGAGCGGGTCGAGGCGGCGAGGCGGGCACTGGCGGACGACATCGAGGTGCCGCCCGCCACCCTCGCGACGCGGCAGACCGAGGCGGCCGCCCGCCTCGCCGACGCCGAAGCCGCCGCCCGCCAGCTCGCCGAT